>JAURWD010000260.1 GCA_030655145.1 Ferruginibacter sp. | reverse complement strand
GAGATGATCATTTCGGCAGATCGTTCCATGCATATTGGAACGAGCTCTCCGGCGGCAATTCCGTTCCTGACAAGGAAGTGAGCAAGCTGGTTTGACCGGGCATTCAATTCTGCATAACTAAGTCGCTGCTTTTCAAATACGAGTGCTTCCGCCCCGGGCGTTTCCGCAGCGCTTGTTTCAAAAAGATCGACGATCGTTTTTGACCTTGGGTAATCAATACTGGAATGACCAAAACCGGCAATTAGTTCTAATTCACCTGGAGGAACAATCTTAATGTCGTTTACTAAAGTGCAGACTGCCGGGTGTAATTGTTCGGCAATGAACAACAATCTTTGAAGATGCAGTCTTGCCAGTTCCAGTCCTGCAGTGTGTTGGCTGAAGTGCAGGTTTAAAGACAAAGCATTGTCTTCGGCTCGCTCAAACCAGCAGAATGCTGGCGCCTGCATTTCTGTTCCTTGTGATAATGATTCAAAATCCGCCTGGACAGAATCGCCAAAATCAAGGGTCGTGTTTTGATTGGATTCATTAACTGATCCATGTTGTCCCGGTTTGATTTCTAAGCTGGATGCCTGTTTATCTCCCGGCCGGGCAAGTCCTTTGACAAAATTTTCAATGGTTGCGCCGGGGTAAATTATTTGTTGGTTTGTCGATTGATCGCCAGCCTCGGCATTATCCTCCTCCACTTCACCTTGCTGAGGATCAATTGCGCCCTGTTCCAGTTTCTCAGCATAAACCAAACTGGCGGCCAGCGCCAGGGCATCTAATGGCACATTGAAGCAAACCTGGATCTCTTCCAGCAAAACCTGCTGGTGTGGCAGAAGCTTCAGTTGACACTTGTTTAAAAACTGGTACTGATTTATTTCGTCACCAGGCTCTGCCACAATCGATGTGGAAGCTCCTGTCACTTGGTTCACAATGGAAGAAGTATTGTGGTTTGATTCGCCCGAAGAGTTAAGTTCGTGGGCCGAGTTCGTTAATTGAAGTTCGGCTGCAGCAAGGATCTCGCAGTATTCTTCGCCCAGCGAAGCTGAGAAGGTGAAAAGCTGCTGTTCGTTAAACAGGGAACGGTGAGATTTAAGAAAAACTAGGTTGTGGTTGTTATCCAACTTTATTAAAGCAAATTCGAGCGGCAAGGAAAAAGCCGGTTCAATAGGCTGGCAGCACCTTGCATCTATCCAACACTCTGCTTCTTTCTGAGGTTGTGGAGCTGTAGTGAAATCAATTATCGTAACAGATAGGTCGTGTTGGGAAAATAACGGAAGGTTGGCAGCGGCAGCGAATGTCCTGGTACCTACGCTGAGGGCCCTTCGCAGCGCAGGCTGGTCGATGGAGCCTGACAGACGGATGCAGCCGCAAACAAAGTAGTATGGTAGTCTTGTGGTACTCAATTTCTGGCAAGCATGCTAGATCATCGGTTCAAAAATAGTTTTCGTCAAAGTCAGAATTGTTGAGGTTTACGAAACAAAGACGTTCATTATCTACTTAACGTTTTTTTTATAAAACAATATCTGAAACCCGCGCTAAAGTTCCTTAAAAATGTAGCATGTACCGAATATCTTTTTTTTATATAACTTACTTCTTTATCAATAAGTTTTCCCGGCCTGCCGGAAAATAAGTAAGTCCGCACTTTCATACGGACTTACATTCATCACTCAACATTCATCTAAACTTAACCTTTGACCACGCGTAGGGTTTGTTTTACCACACCATCTTTCGCAATCTTCAGGAAATAAATTCCTTTGGTTAGGTTTGAACCATTCCATTTTTCAGTATAGGTTCCTGCGGCCAATTTCTTGTTCACTAAAACTTTTAATTGGGTGCCTTTTACATCCACGATCGAAATTGTTACAACTGCCTCTTCATCCAGGCGATAACTTACGGTACTGTTATCGACAAAGGGATTGGGAGAACTTGTTGCAACTACTGCCGGGGCTGCAAGAGATAAACCTTGTGACACGTTCATGGAATTAAAATTCTTCATGGCCGGACCCGCAGATTTTTGCGCATCGTCATCACATGAACATTTGGCTGTTCCGCTCCATGGCGCCTGCACGTAAGGGAACTTAGTCTGGAAGGTTGTATCATTTTTTTCGATACCGGTCGTGTAGGTCAACACATTCAACAACTGTGGTGTCAATGGGCTGCCGCCAACTTTGTAATCATCATACCACAATCCAATTGCTGCAAGTACTACTCCACCCACAGCCTGTAATTCGATACGCGTCACATCATCTTCTAACCTTCTTCCGTTTGGAAATCCATCCATGTTTGGAATTGATTGAATGCTTGTGTTCGCATACATCGGATCAGTTAACCCTATCACAGCTGCTTGCACCAGGCCAAGCGAATTAAAGGCTGCACTTTTCCTGTCAGTTGGCGGTACTGCCATATTCAATCTCAACATATCTCCACCATTTGGCAGGAAGTTATTGATGAAAGGCTTACCTGCCGCCAATGGATTACCAGCGGGTTTGCCGGTAGCCAATTGATAAGGAGCAAGGTTTGGAACACCTGTATGGAAGATGGGCCAAAGATCTACAGAACGTGGAGAGTTCGGCGCCGGTAATAATAAGGTTCCGAAAATAGCATCATCCAATGCAGTGCCTTTTAAAGCGGCATTGCCTTTCAAACCATATAATCCGTTTTGACCATTTCCAAATCCGAATGAACCCAGGGAATTTTTCTGGATACGCAATGGTTTAAACGCAGGTACGGCTCCGCCGAATTGTGCGTCATCCATGTATAGCGCGAGTTCAGGATTGTAGAAATAATTACCAAATCTTTTAATGGCATCTAAATCATCATATGGAGTCAGGGCGTTCCAAAGATCTTTATCTCCGATAGGAATAACAGCTTCGTTGGTCAACGGCATACCCAGGCGGGATACCTGAATCCATTTGCCGGAGTTGTCTTCAAATTCGATGAAGCGTCCTTTAGGATTGGCTTTCACGTCCTTACCTGTTACTTCGCGAAGTACGCTTACTTTTTGCCTGCTGGCACTTGCCCACACGCCGATCACGTAATTCGGATCGAGGATGTTAGCAGCAGCGCTTGCTGGTTTGTGTTGTTTTTGCAGTGTCCTGATGTCGATCTGCAAAGCGATTGTTGAAACGTTTTTGCATTTCAACAGATCTCTCGGCGTACCCATCTGGCGTGGAGCATCACCCAGGTCAAAAATACCACCACCATCAACAAAGAACGGATCGTCAGAAGGTCCGCAGAACACCATTTCGCCAGTGTAGGCCTTGGTGACCGCTTTGTCCATCAATGACTGGTAGCTTGGTGCATTTAAACCAACCGGGGAAGAAATAGAACGAGGTCCTACGTTGGCTGGAGGTACAGCACCATTATAAACGATCATGTTGAAAGTTTTTCCGCCGTCGATGCTGCGCTCTAATTTGTAGGTATTTTTTAAATTCTCTTTACCCAAACGAATGTTGAAGAACGTTGTGCGATCTTCTTTCTGACGATGAAAAGTAAAGCGGTAAATAATGTCGTCTCCATAAGTGCTTACATCGTTATCCACGTGTACCTCATAACGCACGTTTTCTGCGAAATGATAATAGTTTGGTCCGCCGTCTGGTAACTGAAGCGGTTGGTAGTTAGCGATGATAGTAATGGTGTTCGGATTGTCTGGACTGCGGAAGGCGTAGACGTCTGTGTTATCGGCCGTTGGGTCATCCGCGATCAACGGCGCTTCCCGGTGTGAAGATGCAAATACGGGAGCCGTAATTTGCAACGAGAAGACAGCCAACATGAAAGCAGCATAAATTTTTCTTTTCATAAATGTTTTTTAAAAATGATTGATGATGTGTAAGACTATATAGGTATGTCGAAAGGGCATAGTTTTGGCGTTCAGCAAGCTGATATTGAAAAATTTGTATTAGGAGCAAGGGTAAAATGAATAGCAAGCTTTCACAAGAGTTGGTTGGATTGCGCTGGTATTGACACCACACATAGGAGTATACGAAGAATCGTTACTCTCAGATTTAACATTTCATTTTTTTTCTATAATTATTTTAGGATTGCTGTCATAGGCCGCAACGGAGAAGGTGGAGCCCAATATTTTAGATGAGACAACGAATCAGGCGGTCCCGAATTTCTGCGAAAAAGTTGGAAAGTTGTGAATGGTTTGTGGATCCGGAACGGTTATTTCCAAACAGCGATGACCATGCCTGCGACAACGAGGCAGGCACCGGCGGCGACCCTGAGGGTAAGTGGTTCCCGCAGGAATAGAAAAGCAAGGAGAATGGTGATGGCAATGCTGCCTTTATCAATGATTGACACTTCTGCAACCTTTCCCAATTGAAGCGCCCGGTAATAAAATATCCATGACAGGCCGGTGGCGATACCTGAGAGCACCAGGAAGGTCCAGTTACCGCGGGACAAAGCCATTTCTTTTTGAGCACCTTTAAAAAATACAAAACCCCAGGTAAAAATGAGGATGATCACCGTTCTGATGGCAGTCGCCAGGTCGGGGTTCACGTCTTTCAACCCGGCCTTTGCAAAAATGGTAGTCAGGGCAGCAAACAGTGCTGACAGTAACGCATATACGATCCAGCTGGGCATAAGGGCGCATTTATATTGAAAGTAAAAGGAAAAATCCGGATATTTTAAACTTGTGAAAATAATCTTCACAACAAAGAATAACTCATCGGGCGGTCACCAACTACCAGGGTGCGTAACACTATTGTTGCTAATTAGCAACAACTGAAGCTCAACATCCCTGATTTTTTTCAAATCTTTGTAATACCCTCACCGGGTCAGCCCATCGCCTCACTTAGCTCAGGGTGCGCCGCAATATGGTGCTGAACCCCTTCCAGCACTCCTTTGGCCAGGGCGTTCTTCGTAAAATATATGAGCTTGTGCTTTCTCAGGGTTTCCAGCTCGGGACTGTAGTTTGCCACCACGATGCCGTTTGCTTTTCCTTTCAACATGTCTTCGTCATTGCCACTGTTGCCCGCCGTAATAAACCGGTCTAACGGAATTTTCCATTTGTAGCTCAGGTAACGTACCGCACTCCCCTTGCTTGCACGAAAAGGTAACAAGTCGAGGTAGCGGTTCTCAGTCAGTAAGACACGTGCCCGTAACTTTTTATCATCCAGGAATTTATAAAGGTTTGCCATCGAGTCTTCATTAAACGAGTCATCTACATAATAACTCAATTTAAAACGCCACTGGGCGGCTTCTTCCTGCAGCCGCATACCGGGAAACTCCGCCAGGGCTGCCTGTAGCTCGTCTCGCTTCCATTGATAATCGATGTGACTGTCCCAACCCTTATCGGGGAAAAACTTGTTCGTATAATAGATCTCGGAACCTGCAGAACAAATCAAGATGTCTGGTGTAGGTAAATCATAACGGGCAAAAGCCTGCTCCGTGATGTAACGGTTACGGCCACTCGCAATGCCAAAGATTACCTTGCCTTTACTCCGGGAAATCCATTGTTTTAATTCTTTTAAGCCTTCAGAATCGTTCCCTTCTACCAGCGTACCATCAAGATCAGAGATGATAAACAATTCTGCCTGGGCCAATTTTTTGCCATAGGACGTGTTGCCCGTTGACTTTACCGGTGCCTTGTTCCTTTGTTTGAAAAGGTCATCAAGGACATGGACATATTTATCCGCAAACGCCTTCCAGGAGTAACGTTGGTCGGCTGCAAGAATTCCGTTGGTTGAGTAGTTTTCCCAGGCGCCCTGGTCAGCAATTATTTTCTTAATCGCATCCGAAATTGCTGCCGGATCATCGACGTCAACCAGCAATCCGTTCTCACTTTGTTCCAGGATTTCCTTGGGTCCACCCGTAGGTGATGCTATCACGGGAAGCCCGCAGGCTGCGGCTTCTACGATAGTGAGTCCGAAGTTTTCACCTGGCGTGGCATTGACAAAGACACCCTTTTTACGGGCAGCGATGCGATAGATCTCCGGCACATCAAGCTTTGGATCGTTTTTCTTTGGTATCGCCATCTTACCGTAGAGATCGTATTTATCGAGCAACAATAACAGGTTGGTCAACAGGTCCTTTTCATCTTCGGGCATGATAGCGATGTCTTTCCTGACCCCGGCAAAAATTGCCAGGTTGGCCATGGCCTGTAGCTCCTTATCCTGACCATACGACTGGATGATGGTTTCAAAGTTTTTGCGTTTATCGGCCCGGCCGATGGAAAGGATGAGTGGCTTCAGCGGGTTAAAAAGAAAACGCTCAATATCGGAGTTCACGCGATACATCGCTTGTTCCTGTTCGATGCTCATTTTGAAAGAGGGACGTTCAAGGCGGTAGAAGGGATAAAATACCTCGCTGTTTACCCCCGGTGGAATCACCTGGAATTTTGCACTTCCCACATTTTCGTATAGGGCATACTGTGAGTCGACAATATATTGCGTACTCACAATAAACAGGTCGGCCGCTTTAAGCACTTGCTCCTCCACCTCAATGCGGCGGTCCATGTTAAACTTCTCGTTGATCTTTTCGAGGCTAAGCCCTTCCTGCAAAAGCAGGTCACGTTTATTGCGCCCGAGTGAGTGCCCGGTTGCTAAAAAAGGAATGCCGAAGATTTCACTTACCTGGCTGGCGAGATAATTGCCATCTGCGTAATGGCCATGCACCACATCCGGGAAGTCTGCCTCCTCATCAATAAACCGAATGGTCTTATCGATAAATTCATCGAGATGATCCCATAGACTTTCTTTTGGCCGATACGTATTTCCGCCGCAGGTCATGCGAATGATGCGTGCCTTATCATTCACAACCTCTATTTCTTTCTCGTAGGAAGATGCCACCCGTTTATCGACAATGCGCCGCGTAAACAAGTCAACTTTTCGAACTTTTGGATGTAGGGATAAATGTTCTAATAATTCGAGTACATACTTAACCTGCCCCCCGGTGTCCTTGTCCCTGCCAATCTCAGGATCTTTAAAACGTATGAGTCCGTGCGGACTAAATAGCTGAATGTAGTATTGTTCCATACTTGTTTGTTTTACATTAGCAATCCGGCAAATTTAGTCAATAGTTTAAAACTGGTATTTTTGTAGTCTCAATCAAAAGGCTTAAAGACTATGTATTCAGGATCCGGATTTAGCGACTGGGAAATTGGTGATATTACAGTGATCATCCACAACGAGGTATACCATCTTTTTCATTTGATCATACCCAATCACGATTACATCGCCCATGCCATTTCATCGGACGGCATATCGTGGAAAAGAGTAAATAATGCCCTCTTTGTTGGCCACCCGGGCGAATGGGACGATGATATGTTGTGGACGATGCACGTTTGCGAGGTAGGAGGAAAATTTGAAATGTACTACACCGGACTGCAACGTAAAGACCGGGGTGTGGCTTCACGTGTTGGCTATGCGGAATCCACGAACCTGATTGACTGGACAAAGAAAAGCAAGGACATCTACCCGATAGAACCGAAGGGTATTTATTACGAGACCTATAAAACTAATCCCCGGACCTGGCTCAGCTTTCGTGATCCATTTCGTTTTGAACATAACGGTGATGTGTACCTGCTCGTTGCGACCCGTACGCTGTATGGTCCGGTTTCGCGGAGAGGCTGCGTGGGACTGGTAAAAATTACCAATGACATTTTTGAACTCATGCCGCCACTCCTCTACCCCCGGGTATATGATGATGTGGAATGCCCTTGTGTATTCGAGCTCAACGGCCGTTTTTATTTACTGGGATCCATCAGGGAAGACATTAAGGTTCGCTACTGGTTTGCTGATAAATTTTTAGGCGAGTACCACTCCTTTAACGCGGATGTTTTATTGCCGCAGGGAAACTATGCTGCCCGCATTGTGGAAGATAAAGAGCATTTGCTCGTATATAATTTCTTTTTCACTTATGGAAAAATAGATTCGCTTCGGGTGTTGCCACCACCGAAGGAATTGGTGACTGACGAGGAAGGGCGACTCCTGCTGAAAAGCTATTACCGCTGGGAGCAAATGGCACGTAAACCCCTGACGCAGGAAGAAATGCTACCGGTTAAACAATTGCTGGGAAACGATTCAGCTACCCTGAACACAGAAAAGGAAAAATGGACCTGCGGGACGGGCAGCGGTTATGAAATATTTTGTGTGGAGCGGCCGGCACAAAGTTTCATCTGGGAAGGCATACTAACGGTGGAGGGCATGGGCAAATTCGGATTGGTGAGCGACATTGACGCCGACGGCAATGGTTATTTCATTTCTTTCGATCTTTTGAATGGGCTGGTGAATATTCGTACCTGGGGTTTTAACCCCTTGAATACGCGGAACAACTTCATTTTCCATGATATACAGTCTGGGGTTTTCTCGGTCCCTAATAAAAAATCTTTTCGCTTTAAACTGATCCGTTATGGTAACTACATCGAGCTTTCCATCAACGGCTTCGTAGAACTCACGTTGATGGACTATACTTTCTCCGGAAGCGGTGTTGGTCTCTATACCTGTTCTGCGGTAATTGCGTTGGAAGAATCTACGTTGGCAGCTATTTCAAATCCACCGGAGGAATATGCCAGCCAGGAAGATGCGCAAAAACTTACTAGTTAACAGCGTTGGTATGTCTGATTTCATGTAGGCTGGCAACCCCTGCTAGAACGCGAAAAAAATGTTGAAAAGAATCTGCTTTGTGACCGAGGTTGGGGCTATCGATGGCATGAGCGGAGCGGTTATTTCACCGGCAGATCGTTAGCCTTGACGATTGGTTCTTTAAAAATGTCCTTGCTCCATCCCCGGAAATCATAATAAGTTGATTTTGGTTCGCCGGTCCAGCCGTTGATGCCTTTGCGCGGCAATAAAACGGCATGTACATAAATCACCGGAAGTACGGCAAAAGCTATAACGGTAAAGGCACCTCTTCCCCAAAATACAGACATTGAAAGCATGACAATGAGGGTGACAATATATTTCAGCACCTTTCTCCACTTTGGACTTCTTTCCTCAAAATGCCCGAGGAAAATATGACCAAGGAGAAAAAAAATAGTGACGATCGCAACATCGAACCATAAAGAATTTGTTTGCCACATAAGGAGATTTTTATTGAAGGAATAATGAATCAGCGAAAGCAGCGCGGTAGACGTTAGTCTTTTTGAGCAACAAGGTAAACCTGCTGATCACCAAGTTTGTAGCTTTCTTTAGAAACAGAATTATAGGCAGCGATCACCGTCATTCCATACATTTTGAGTAATCTTTTTACTTCTGACAGTGTAAAAACATAGTGCTTAAAACGATGCTCTTCCGTGCTGCCCTCTTTTGTGTAATTAAGATTGCTCACCAGGTAGCCTTCGTCTGCGTTATATTGATTGTCAATCTCCATCGTAATATTCCCCACGGTATAGGTTTTATGTTCTGCATACCTGGCCAGGTTTGGGAAAATACTTTCAGCAAGCATACCGGAATTGATAATGAACTTCGCTCCAGGCTCCAGGCTATTGGAAACTTTTTGAACGAAGACTTTCATGCCTTGAAAGTCAAAGTAACCAAAGCTGTTACCAAGACAAATCGCCGCATTGAATTTTTGATCGATCTCCGTCACAAGAATGTTCGCCTCAATGGCGCGGATCTGCAGGTCTTCCGCGTGTATTCGTGCTTTCAGTCCATCGATAAAGGTTTTTGAAATATCAATTCCGGTAACACTGAATCCCCGTTTGGCCAATAAGATCGCGTGCCTTCCAGCCCCGCATGGAACATCGAGGATCCGGTGGCCTTCTTGCAGGTTCAGCTCACTCACTAAAAAATCCACCTCCGTCTGCGTCATCTCTTCCGGGATGGCGTTTTCCCAAATTTCACAGTTGATGCCCCGGAAAAAATCTTCGTACCAATTGTCCCTTACTTGCTGCATGGTGTCTAATTGTTTTCTTTGTTAGTTAAAAGTAAAGTACAGGAAATTCAGGATTTTTTTTGAAATGTTCCGGCGCGTGCTATCTGCCATCGACGACCGAATTCAACTCGTATCAAACGGCTGCAGGTTGATGAAGCGTCAAGGAACCAGGTAATATCGTTCAAACTACCGGCAGCCCACACACGCTTATCAACAGTTTTGTATTTTTTGATCAAGAAAAAATAATCATCCCTGGGCTTTCTTAAAGGATACTACCCACCAGGTTCTTTCTCCACGTAACTATTCATGCGCCGGGTATGGATTGCCGCGGTGACAGGTGTTACAACTTACAACATTGACAAATTCCGGGCGGATGGTGGTATCGGAGTAGAAATAGTTTTTGTTGATGTCGATGGAAAGGCGGATCATTTTGCGGGCATAGTCTTTCATGCCATTATCTAAAGGAAAATCCAGGGTATCACTGACGGAGGGAATGCCTGTTATGTTTGTTTTTTTAACATGACAAAAATCGCAACTCACCTGCAAAGCTTTGTTGTAAGCCTTCATGGTGCTATCCAGTTGCTTCTCTGTAATATCCTGCGGAAGTACCTTGAGGTTTTTAAATTTTTGCGTCGACCTGGGAGGATTCGTCGTGCCTGCCGTCACGAAGATCGCGAGGGTCACGAGTGCCACGATGGAGATAGTTTTTGGATAAAAGGCCATAAACATTTTTTTAATGGTAAGATGGAAAGAATTCGTTTCGTTAGCTAACGACGCTTGCAGTCAACAAACGAAAATAATTTGCTACAGGTAAGTTAGGAGAAGTTTTTTGAATTCCTGAACCGCTGATCATCTGTTACGGAAACACATCCCTTTAGAAGTACGCAGGTTTACCAGCTTCAAAATAATGAAAGACGAGATGAAGATCAGGCGGGTTATCAACAGGCAATCGTTCATTTACACGGGTCAATCAAGACGCATACCTTATTATTTAAATTCACCAAAATGCCATAAGACGCCTGATGGATCATGCACGAAAAACTCGCGGCCCCACACATCATCCACAATTTTTGACACCCGCACGCCGGGATATTTTTCCGGCAATTTCAAGTCATGTATTTCTGCCAGGTGCCTGTCCAAATCATCTACTTCCAGGAAGATCATGGAGTTATCTATCCAATCTTTTACGTACGCATCTTGTAAATAAAAAGAGAGGCTATCACTTACGTGAAATACGGACATGTCCTTAGATAAAACTGTCTCGACAAAACCCAGATCATTATAAAAATTTCGAGATGATTCGTAATTCTTGGCGCCAATAAATGCCCTGATGGATTTAGCAACATGTTTCATGATATAATATTTTTACAATTCGCGGTACGCTGCACAATGATTTTGTAAAAGACAGGCTCAACAATATTTCACAAGGTACGCTGATCAGCTGTCCGTGAATTGATGCAGACAAATTATGAAGAAGTTGCGAATCCCACTACCAAATTCAATCACGGAATTTTCAGGGACTAACACAAAAGCATCAACTTCCCTGAAGAAATTGTTTGAGGAATGGAGCCGTCCTGCTTTTTTCTATTGTCGCAAGATCTGCAGGTGTGCCGCTAAATACGACCTGGCCACCCTCCTCACCTGCGCCGGGGCCAATGTCGATCACCCAGTCGCTTTCGGCCACCACCCTCATATCATGTTCTACCACGATCACGGTGTTCCCGGAATCTACCAATCCATGCAACTGGGTCACCAGTTTTTCAACATCAGCGGGATGCAGGCCGGTGGTTGGTTCGTCAAGGATGTACAACGTGTTACCATTGCCAACACGTTGCAACTCGGTCGCAAGTTTTATGCGCTGTGCTTCGCCACCGGAAAGTTCTGTAGCGGGCTGACCAAGCCGCAGGTATCCGAGCCCTACCTGCTGTAACATGTTCAAAGACCGGCTGACAGCAACATCACCGGAGAAGAAAACAAAGGCCTCATCAACCGTCATTGCCAACACTTGGGCAATGTTTTTATCCTGGTATTTTATGTCCAGTGTCTTGCTGTTGTACCGAGAGCCATGGCAAACAGGGCATGGTGCATACACACTGGGCAGAAACAACAATTCGACCATGACAAAACCTTCGCCGGTACAATTTTCACAGCGTCCCTTGGCAACGTTAAAAGAAAAGCGACCAGCATCGTACCGGTGTGCTTTAGCCGATTTAGTTGCAGCAAAGATCTTACGCACATGATCAAAGAGGCCGGTATACGTGGCGAGGTTTGAGCGAGGGGTGCGACCAATGGGCTTTTGATCAACCTGCACCAGTCGTTTGATATGTTTCATGCCCCCGGTGATGGTACCACCCAAAGTGATGGGTGCAGCCTCTTGCAAGGCATCGGTTTCTTCAGCTTCCGGCAACTCATGGCCCAGTTCGTCCGCTACCAGCTCAACCAGCACCTGGCTTACGAGGCTGGACTTTCCGGACCCGGAAATACCGGTAACAGTGGTCAACACGCCCAACGGAAACGCCACGCCGAGCTCTTGCAGGTTATTCCTTGTTATACCTGCAAGCTTCAGCCAGCCTTTTGCTTGCCTGGGTAGTTTTTCGTTTGTTGCAAAATCTCTAAATAGAAACTGCCGGGTTTTGGAAGAAAAGATTTTTTCCAACCCTGCGGGCGGACCACTGTACAATATTTCGCCACCTTTCTCGCCAGCGGCGGGACCAACATCTACGATCCAGTCTGCATGCCGGATCACATCAAGATCATGTTCCACTACGAACAAAGAATTGCCGGAGGCTTTCAGTTGCTCCAGCGCCCGTAACAACGACTGGGTATCTGCTGGGTGGAGACCAGCCGAGGGTTCATCCAGGACATAGGCAACCCCGAACAAATTCGAGCGCACTTGCGTAGCAAGGCGAAGACGTTGATGTTCACCGGGAGATAAGGTTGGCGTGCTTCGCTCAAGGGAGAGATAGCCAAGGCCGAGATCAATCATTACCTCGAGACGTGCCGAGAGATCCGCTGCGATTCGCTGTATGACCAATGACTTTTCGGGATGATCTTTTTCTACTTTGCTGGTTTTCGTGGTCTCGTTACCGTAAGGTTTCATCAAGGCGGCCAGGCGTGACAGTGAGATCCGCGAAATTTCAGTAATGTCGTAACCCGCAAAACTTACAGACAGTGATTCTTTGCGCAATCTTTTGCCATTACAAAGCGGGCACTCCGTGCTGAGCATATATTGAGCCACCCTTTTTTTCATCAGCGGGCTCGTGGTGGTCGAGAAGGTTTGCAACACATATTTTCGCACGCCGGTGAAAGTGCCCATGTAGCTCGGCGCAAGTTTTCGTTTGATGGCTTCTTTGACTTCGGCACGCTCCCACCCTGAATACACGGGCACAACCGGCTGTTCCTCGGTGAACAAGATCCAATCGCGATCTTTTTTTGACAGCTCCCGCCAGGGTTTGTCGATATCGTAGCCGAGGGTAATGAGGATCTCCCGCAAATTCTGCCCATGCCAGGCGGCTGGCCAGGCAGTCACTGCCCGCTGTCGTATGCTCAACGAGTCATCATGGACCATCGAGGCTTCCGTTACTTCATATACCTTACCCAATCCATGACATTGCGGACAGGCGCCCTCGGGCGTATTCGGTGAAAAAGATTCCGCGTAAAGGATGGATTGATTTTTTGGATAGTCTCCGGCACGTGAATACAGCATGCGCAGCAGGTTGGATAAAGTTGTAACGCTGCCGACGGTTGACCGGGTAGTTGGCGCACCACGTTGTTGTTGCAAGGCAACGGCCGGTGGCAATCCTTCAACTTCATCTACCTCAGGGACGGGCATCTGGTGAAACAGGCGACGGGCATAGGGCGAAACCGATTCGAGGTAGCGGCGCTGCGCTTCCGCATACAACGTGCCGAAGGCGAGGGATGATTTTCCTGAGCCTGAAACGCCGGTAAAGACGACCATGGCATCACGTGGAATATCGAGCGAAACGTTTTTGAGGTTGTGTTCGCGGGCGCCTCTTACCCGCACAAAGCCCGCCTGCGTTTTATCATTCGGGTTACCTGATCTTTTAACCATGTCAACATCGGTTCAAAGACCATGCCCCCGATGGGCGCAAGGAAATGCTGCCGGGAGAGGCAAATGCTTTACTTCTTAGGGAAAGTTGGGTTTTAAGACATGCTTTCTAATAAGTGAAATGGCGGATGATTGAAATGAACTCATATTTTGTCCAGGATCAATTCCTTCATTTCTACGACTTCGGTCTTTGTAAAACCGTGGCCTTCAATTCTACCTTCACCCGTCGTTTGTATGGTAATGGTTGAGTACCCGACCATCGGACTGTCTACGTCGACGGAGGAAACCCGGCTAAACGGGATTGTTTTTTCCTGCCCGCTGAATAAGCCGGGATGATTTACGGTTATCCCAATCTCATCAATACTTATTTTAATTGGGAACACTTTGTTTCCTTCAGACAATCTCGAAGCTGTATAAGTTTTCACGTGTATAAATTTTGTGCGATGATGCGGAAGTCCGCAATTAAATATAGGTGTTTGCTTGTAGCTCGCCGGGAGCCCGATAGCAAAAAAAAATATTTTAGGCAATCGGCGCTGTCCTAGCTTTTTGCAGGCAAGTTTTCAGCTTTCTCTCTTAAAAGATTGAGCGCATATTCCCATCCACCACCCGCACCCTCATATTCCTCATCAGTCATATCATATGTACGCTCTTCTCTTGCAAAAAGTGTGGTAATGCCGTCGGTTTCTTCAAGGCGATAAGTGATGGCAGACAAAATGTGTTTTGGGTCGTCAGGACTGAACAGGCTATGTTTCAAAATTTCATTTGGAATCAGTTGAAGTATTGCTCCATGCGTGTAAATATTTCCATCAGTTCCTTTCCAGCTGAAAGAACTTCCTACCTTCCAATCTGTGAGGTATTCTCCTCCCATTTGCCGCGTAATTTCGGGCTCCGTGAAAACCCGCCATACATTTTCGGCGGTGGTGTTGATCAGGATTTTCTTCGCGATAACTTTTTTATCCATAGTAACATTAAAAATAATTATTGAAAAATGAACTGCGCTTACCCGTCTTGGCTATCAAGGTGCTTTACCACAGAACCAGGCTAAAATCGTGTCCGCTAATTTTTTTTGGCTCTTCAGAAACGGCGATAAAGATACTATAGATCATCCTTAACGTAGCCCTTAGCTTTTAGATCTGAGTAGACCTTCGCTCCAATTTCTTGTCCCCAGCTCTGGCCCACGCTCATAGATTCCTGCATGATCATTTGGGAAACGGCGACAATTTTTTTGCCCACTGTTGTTTGGTAAAATGCGGTAAGCTCCAGGATCTCTGCTTCTGTGTAATATTTATCGTAGATAGGAATGATCAGATCTACGAGGGCCTCCGGTTTCATCTCTTTTTGCAAGCCCTCCCAGAATTCATCGGGCACGGCGGGTATGGCCTGCTTATAACTTGCAATCGTAGCTGTAAACATTTGTTGCCCGAGCTGCCCCGCTCCGGTCAGTTCAAGTAATCTTTTGATGTGTTGTTTTTTGGTAGTTGTTTGAGCCGATGTAATTGAAATAAGGGCTACGAATAACAGCGTAAGGAAAGAAGTTTTCATGTGGGTTTCGGTAGGTTAAAAATGAATGGTGTGATTTATGAGGTGACTGTAAAACGTGAATTTGAAAGTTTATTGTGTTACTCAATTTAAAGAAGGGATTGACGATCTGCTGAATCAATTTAAAGCTGGAGGAGGACAGGACTAATAATGCGACTTGACCTAAAAATCACCGATGCAGGTTGCACGCATATATAGAAAAATAATTGAGTTGGGGCAAGAGAAAAAACTGTTATCCACCCAAATTTTATTGCTCTTGCGCACCGAATCTTCCACTCCTATTCAATGTCTTAAACATTGTGCGCCTGTCAGGCATGACGATAATTTTTCATTTCTCCGGGCTGGTTGAATGTCAGCATGCATTTTGCTACGCACATAATGGTTGTCCGGAGTAACGCAGCCGATGAAGTAACGCCGTGAACAAACCTCACCATGATCCGTTATAAAACCTGGATGTTTAAGTACTTAATTTTTATACTCTTTTTATCACTGCAAGGAATGAACAGTTATAGCCAGGATACAGCGGGAATAATTCAATACGCTCAAAATAAGGTGATTCCCCCCGGCCTTAAAACCAATGTTTTGAAGGCCTTATCTTTTTACCCGGAATTGAAAACAACAAACATCCGTTTCATCCTGAAACCAAACATCAAGAATTCTGTGATGCAGGCGCAGCCCGTGTTTAGAACGCTCTTGCGCAGCAAAAAGAATCGGCACTACCGCATAAATATCAGCACCTATTTTAAACTTATCAGTACGCAAATGCCCATAGATTCTATTCCTGCTGAGGTAATGATCGGGTGGATTGGTCATGAGTTGGGGCATATCCTTGATTACGAACAAAAATCCGGCAGTGAACTCGCATACTTTGGTTATCGTTACGTGGTATCACCTACCTATGTCAAGCATGCGGAAATGATCGCCGACACGCTGGCTGTTGAGCGGGGTATGGGGAAATATATAGTTGCAACCAAGCGGTTCATCCTCGATCATGCGGAACTTCCACAAGCCTACAAAGACAAGATCGCCAGGTTGTATCTCTCGCCTGACATCATCCTGGAACAGGTAAAAAAACTTGAGGAAAAGAAACTACTGGAACAGCAACTCGAAGCGGAAAAACTCCAGGAAAAGAATGTCTCGGAAGAGAAATTATTTTAACCGGAGGCACCAACAAAATTCCGGAATTCATTAAATTCTTCTTCCTTCATTACCCGCGGAATCTTTGCCTGTCCGCCCAGCTTCTTAAATTCTTCACTCCACTCATAAAATTTTTCCACGGGCACCACTTCAACTTCTAAACCTTTTAGTGATTTCGTTCGGGCAACCTGGTAATTTTTATTGTTCGCACTTAACTCCGTATCAATGATAGTAGCCGCCTGGGCGGGATCAAACTTTTTGTTGACACCAACTACCCAGCGCATGATGTATTGTTCGTTTTCAGAAACAGTCGCGGCGATAAACTCCTTTACCTCCACATCAAATTCCTGTTCTAATTTTTGAACGGCCGCGTTCATTTTTTGTACCGATAATTGTTCCCCAACCACATTCAGGTAATGTTTCGTGCGGCCACTGATCTGGATCTCTGACCGTTTTTTGTCGGTGATGATCACCGTGTCGCCGATCATATATCGCCAGGCGCCAGCCACGGTAGAAATGAGCAACACATACTCGGTGTTTTCCGCGGCTTCCTGCAATGCCAAGACTTTGACACCAGGCTTTACCCGACCTTCCTCATCGATGTTCTCTTCAAGAAACGGTACGAATTCAAAAAATATCCCATTGTTTACGATGAGTGCCATGGAGCTGGTATCGGGCCTCTTTTGTGTGGCGATATATCCTTCAGATGCCAGGTAGGTATCAATGTAAATAAGTGGGCGAGCCAAAAGTTTTTCCATGCTTTTTCGATACGGTTCAAAGGCGACGCCGCCGGAAGTGTAGACCTGCAGGTTAGGCCAGATGTCATGAATCGTTTCGAGTTTGTGATAAGCAATGATCTCCTTTAGCATAAGTTCAACCCAGGATGGAATCCCGGAAATGCTGCCAATATCCCATCCTGCTGCTTCTTCCGCGATACGCTTTACTTTCTCATCCCAGTTTTCAATCGCTGCTATCTCTGCACCTGGCTTATAAAAGGTACTAAACCAACCAGGAATATTTGCGGCGCTTATACCGCTGATCTCCCCCTCCAGGTGATCGATCTCTTTCAAAAGGCTGGTACTGCTGCCGAGCATGAGGATCTGTTTTTCAAAAAAGTCTGTCGGCAGATCGAAATTCTTCAAACTCAGCACTTGTTGAAGCCCTGATTTTTTAATGGCAGCAATCATGTCTTCGGTCACCGGGATATATTTTTTATTACTCGTGGTCCCACTACTCAAGGCAAAATAATCCTGGCCACCAGGCCAGCTGACATTCTGGTGTCCTTTTAACAAAAACTGCCACCAGGCATCATACATCGCATCATAATCAAATACGGGTACCCGCTCCTGGAAAGCGCGAATGGGATCTTCGCTTGCAAGGATCCCGGTGAAATTGTAATGCATCCCGAAGGCGGTCAGGCGGGCTTTTTTTAAGAGTTGTTTCAGCACTGTCCGCTGTGCTGTGACCGGGTTCGGTTCCCGGCTGACAAGTCCGTTTAAATCAATCGCTTTTTTTATTACGCCTCCAAGAAGTGCCATACATTTTTTTCCATTGCAAGACAATATTCATACCCAAACCTGGTCACTAATTATTGTCCGGAATCATTCGGTAGAGCAGAGCTGACCAGCTTGATATCCGCGGTTATTGGATTGCGTTATTGAGAAAGAAAGTCCTCAAGGGCGGTGTTCAATTGGTTCAGGATATGGACAGGTGAAAAAGTTTGGTTAACTTCTGGTTTTGGTGCTGATCGCTATCGCCATTTTAAAAACCTAAAATTCCTGACATATGAAATTTTTATCCTTTAAGCAAGCAGTGAGTGCTCTCCTCTTTCTTTTACTTTTGAACTTTTTGGTTGGATGCGGACAAAATTCATCGCCAGAGGGCAGGATGAATTATAAACTGGACGAACTACAAGATGAAATGAAAAGCCAGATGAATCAACAACATAAAGCGCTACTGGACAGTTTGAGTGCGATCCGCCAGGAGTTGCAGGAATTAAAGGCAACACAAAAATAATCAGCGAGATCGCATTAGTTTTTTCTTGAAGGCTGTGTTATAAATATTTGCTCAATTCCTCTGCACTCCTCCGCATTCTAAAATGCCGGTCGTCCTTTTTAATTCTTTTTGCATTTGAAAGAAGTCCAAAGCTCTTTCAGCGTGTCCCAGTTACCGTGAGCCAGGGATTTTGGCGAGAGTTGGTAAAAAATGAATGTCTTTTTTTCGCCCGGGCAGGATTTCAAATGGACAAGACAATGGAGTTTTAGCGGCTTTAACTGCATGTAGTCGATCATATCGATCGTTCCTGAGAAGGTTTGCAAGTCGCCTTCGGCAGATGTTATTTCCTGGAAGACAACTTTTGCAGGGGGCAAGTTCAGTGTTGAAAGTTTAACGCTATCCGTGTTGATTTTAAGCAGGCCGGTGTAATATGCCTGCAGTTGCTTTTCGAGGGTTGAAACATTTGTGCTAGCAGCGCCATCCAGGTACCAAAGAAAGGCATAGGTCCAGTATTGTTCTGAAGTTGCATCCGCCCAACCTGGGGCGAACCGAATGTCTTCCACACCAGTATAGGGAATTTCGCGGGCAAATACAATCGGTATGAGAAACCGTTCGATCGTCCACGCTTTTGGAATGGATAATTCGTATGGAGCTTCCCATTTGTGTCCGTCAAACTCCGCTGTTGGTGTTTGCGCCCAGGTGGTTAATGCCATCAAACAAATAAGGAGTGTCAACAATTTTTTCATGCGGGAGATTTTATGAGGCAGGAAGCCAAAGCAAGTTTGAAAGAGCCGACTTACTTAAAAAGCTTCGTCGAGATTGAATTCTCCTGCCTTCATTTGGAATCCAGAGGTGTTCTTAGAAACTCTAAGCAACTTAATGAGCCTGGTGCTGGAGAATCGCTGCCCTTACCTGGTCAGTTATTTTTGTGTCAGTAATATTGAGCGGGTTCCACATGTCGCCGGATTTCTGCACCCAAAAGACAGGTGCATCTTTTGAACCACCAGCCCGGGAAGGTTTGAAAAAAAGCCGGTCTCCCTCCGGGTATACCACATACGGGATCCGGACATTTTCAATAAGCAATTCGGTCGAGTAGAAATCCATACAATGGTAATTATTTTACAAGTTTCCTGGCCCCGCCACTACGTGCAGGTTAGGTTCCGGTAAAGGTTGACAAAATAAAGACTTTTATGGTTTGATAAGGATAGCCGCAATCAAGCTGTTGAGATTCACAGCAGGAAGTTGATGTATGGAGGTGGATGTGGGGGGAAA
>JAURWD010000255.1 GCA_030655145.1 Ferruginibacter sp. | reverse complement strand
ATCTTGTAAACAATTAACCAGGCTTCAATCTTTCTTTAACCAGCCGGTAATACTTAGCCGCGGTTTATTCGTGACCAACACCTCATGTTCGAGTTCACTACTTTTAAAGAACACGGCTTTGCGGTTGCCCGGAGCTATTTTTTGAACAGATTCGCCATGATGGATACACAATTCTCCACCGTCACCATCCACCCACCCTTCATTGAGGTACATGATCAGGGAATACTGCCGGCTTTGATTATCGCGAAACTGGTCGAGGTGCTTTTTATAAAAGCTGCCTTGCTCATACATCGCATAGTGAAATTCATACCCGGTGATGCCGGTGTAGCAGGTGGCATTTAAGTGCCGGACAAATTCGTCCACCAGATCGAGGAATTCATTTTCATACTGATCGCCATGTGTGCGATCCAACCAATAAATAATATCGCTTCGGAACAACTTTGTCCGGTCAACCATACCAGTTCCCGTGCCTGCAGCCTGGAGTTGATTGCCGGTATAGAGGCGATGCACATTCTCCGTAAGGTGAGCTGTCAGCGCGCTGCTTAAAAAATCTTCAGCTATACCAATCTTATCATCAACGTAACTGCCAATGAGGGTATCAAATGTTTTATCCAAAAGAAAAAGTTTATGAATGTAATCGCCGAAACAGGGAATTTTAGTGAGATGAAAAATTGAGAAGTTGTCAATCAATAAAATCTTCAAACCAGAAAAACCATGCTTCACTGTACAGTCGAAACAACAGTTTGTCGAAAAAAAATAAACCTGTGCATTCAGAGCGGGTCGAAATGCACAGGCCGATGAAGTTCGTTGACACTCATCAATCCTGCAAGCGGTCTTACCGCGGCAGTAATGTTACCGGACACTGTGTCGCGGAAATAGCATCAACAGCGGAACTCGAATTTACGTTAGTTGAAGTGCTTAGAAAAGAAACTGAGCAGTTGTTCATCGCTCATTTTGTTAGCAGTACTCTCGGTAGCAACGGCATGTTTATACTGCGCTGTTTCTGCAAGGTATTTGATGAACTGCTCCTGGACCTGGCCGGTTCCGGTAATGTGTACTTCATCAATATTTGGAACCTTTGAGAGGATCTCTTTGAAAAACTTTTGAGTTTGGGAGACTTCGTGATTGTTTGCTGAATTTTCGTTTGAATT
Source organism: Ferruginibacter sp. (assembly GCA_030655145.1). GTDB lineage: Bacteria > Bacteroidota > Bacteroidia > Chitinophagales > Chitinophagaceae > Ferruginibacter. Next base: position 20,229 of record JAURWD010000255.1, on the reverse strand, counting down.
ACCAGCTGCGCCTTGATTTTTTACATGTTCTAAAATTACGAACGCACCGCGATCAATATTTTCTCTTCCGGCAATGGTCGCGTTGTGCGAATCCATCCATACTCCAAATTGCTTTTTACCTTTGTCTGACATATCGTTTTATTTAAAGGTAGACTATATAAAACCTAACTAACTGATTACCTGGAATGTTAACATTGCATGTTGTGCCGATTACCTGGTGGCGAGTAAGGGTTCCAGCAGTGCTTCCATCCTGCCGGTTGACTGTCCCTGGCTTTCCATACTCGTTACACCATTTGGAAAATAAGTACAAAGGACGATGGGGTTAATTTCTACCCGGGTTTTGCCCGGTCCGTCTTCAACCACATCTATACTCCATTCCCCATAAATTGTTTTTAGCTGCCATTCTTTTTTATTGACGATGGACTTGCGCAAAACAACCCAGGCCTTCGCTTGCTGCAGCTTCCCGGAAGTATCTTCAAAACTGTAGGTTGCATTCGCTGGAATTTTTTCTGTTAGCAGCAAGCCATTTTTCTTGTCAATTTTTTTTATAGGCAGGCCGTTTTCGAGAAATAGCTTTTGCAGGATTGACCACACTGAATCTACCTGCTTTGCTGAGTTCAATACAACGGTGTTATCGCTGTAGCTTCCTTTTAGGGGAACAATGGTACCGCTGCAACCATAAGCGAGGATGAGGATACAGGCAGTTACAGCAACATAAATCTTTGTAGTGTTGGTCATATAATTCCGTTTAGAATTTTAGAGGTGGAGTGCAGGGCAGAACAAAAATCCAAGGGCGCATTGCCTTGCACGATGCCGCGAAATGGCCGATGCAGTTTCCCAGAAAACTACTGCTCATTCCTGGTATTTTTAAATTAAATAAGTGGAAATATTTTTAGCCATTCGTGATAAGGCAGCAAAATTGATCAGGTCGTTGCAGAATTGCGGCAGGCATCATTCCCGTGTTATTTGTTCTTAATTATTACTCTTTCAAGGAAAGAATGTAGGCTGTCATCATTTTTGCATCTTCCAGCACCAAGGTTGGATGAGGACTCATAACAGGATAGCCCCAACTCCGGCTGCCACCTTTGATAACCTTCCTGGCAAGCATTTCAATATAGATCTTGTTGGTGGGATACCTCTTTGCGATGTCTTTGAAAGCCGGACCTACCGACCGTTCATTTAATTTATGGCAGGTGTAACAATCTGAATAACTGATGAGCACCTCTCCTTTTTCTACCACACCAGCAGCAATAACTTCATTGGCGCCGGTTATTGGTTTTATGTAATCAAAATTGGTTCGTTCAATCTTTTCTGCAGGCTGGTTGTGACAGGCCACAAGGGAAAATAATCCTATGAAGAAGCAACCGGTAAACCAGTTTTTTATCAACAGAAAGCTCCTGCTCCACAGTGGGAGTAATTTGATAACGCTTCGTCGCCAGCGCTGGTTCTTTCGACTCATCTCCATGTTTTTGCAAGCACAAAATTATGGTCTTACGTCGATGTGTTCCGGATAGAACTGGGAAAGGAAAAAGAAATCCTGGCGGGGATGGTTGGGCAAGAAAATTTGTTACCCTATTAAAGAATTGCTGTTGGTGAAAATACTTTCAGGCATTTTGGAAGATCCAACAAAAATTAGCCCGGCAGCGAAGACCAGTGCTAATTTCCTATCGCGGAATAATTCCAAGCTGCTGCATGAATTCCAGGTTGTCCATGAAATCCCGCTCTTCAGCAATCTTGCCATTTTCCATGCGCACCAGGGTGACACCATCTATATCCACCTTCTTATTTGAGGGCGGAATCCCAAAGAATATCCCGGTATGCGTGCCCTTGAAATTCCAGTGCTTCACCAGTTTGTTTTCCATTCCGAAAACATCTTTGATGGTGAATGTGATGCCGGAGAATCCTGTCAGGTAATTAGCGTAGTAAGCCCGGGCACTATCGATACCCACGATATCCGTAGGACTTGCGTGCATGACAACGTTGGTTGTGAAATTGCTGTCGTTAAACTTGTCCAGCTTCCCCTGGTTGACAATTTCATCCCAGAGATTGCTGTACATTTTTATGTTTGCCGCAACGGGGTCAACTGCTGTCGTTTCTTTTGGAGCACCTGTTTTCGAATCGTTACACGCAGAGAAGAAATGAATTAGAAGGAACACGAAGCAAAGGCGTTTTGCCAACAGTAGAGCGAGATTTCTCATTTTTAGTTTTTGTTTTGGTGATTGATAGTTGCCAGGGAAAAGGGCATTCGAATGTTTGATAAACATAATACTTCTTACTCAAAAGTATTCATTTTGTCTCTCCCCCGATCCTGCAAAGGCCATAAGTGCGTGTAACCGTAGCCGTTATCAGGTGATTGCATGATAAATTGCCTGGCTAACAGTGCGCCAGGGACTACTATCAAACATCAGCACCTCCAGCGTATTTTCCAGGATGATAAACAAGCCGCCATAGAGCAGTACCGGGTGAATTTTTCCATAGGTTTCTTTATCCGCAATCCATGCCAGTATGATCAGGCTGTCAGCTAATACAACGCCGAACCAGATATCGGGCCTGGGTACGGAGGGAAAATAGTGTCGGAACGAAACCAGGCTGGCCACAGCAGGACGATTGTTGCCAGCAACATAAATCTTTTATGGAAGGCGGGTTTTCTGCGGTACACAAATCCGAGGATGACAAAGCCTCCAAATATTAATGCCGTGGCAGAGAGGCCGACTAGGGATGAAATAGCCGTAGCACCCAACCCGAGGGACAGTTCTCTTTCAACCTGCACCAGTCCCACGGGCAGCATGGTCCCAATAATTCCGAGAGCGATGAATGCCCCACATACACCCAATGTTTTGTGCAACGGGAAACGGTTGAACTTGATGGTCATTGCCTGGATAAATAACAGGGAAATCCAGCCCAATGCAAGGGCGCCATGAATGTGAATTACGAGCGGAGCTTCAAAACTTCCTTTAACAGACGGCACAATATAAGTGGTCAGGAACCCAAGGAAAACTGCTATCAAACCGAGGATGCCCATCAGCAGGTAAAAAGAATTTTTCCTGGTTTTTCTCCTGGTTGTGTACATCAATAATTGAGCGTTTATCCTGTTAAAATGAGGCCGATAACTTTCACCGGTCGTTCAAGAACGTTGCGATAAAGTTAACCGTAAATCTATGACCGGGATCTATTCTGAAGGGATCGGCTGTGTCCAGCAATGGATGCCACCACCGACAAGATTGATACCCCAGGTGTCGATTTGCACGATCTTTTTACCAGGGAAATAAGCAGCAAAAATTTTGCACACAGCTTCATCTTTTTGTTTGGATGAAGCAGGGAAGCCAGGTCGCCAATACTTCGGAATTAACACCAAATGATTGAAGACAAGGAAGTTCAGGTAGCTTACTGCCGGTAAAAATCGGATGGTATCACCTTGTTTCCATTCGGGAAAATCTGGCTGCAATACCCTGACCGGGAAGCTGCGTTTTGTGCTATCAACAATATGCGTTTCCGGGATAACATCGGGCACCGGGATGTAAATAATGTTGAGTGGGCGACCGTTCTGGTCTGTGGACTTCCGCAAAATTTCTGCGTTGATCTTCATCCTCTCCAGCGTAATTCGTTTAACCGGGTCTACGGTTGCTTTTGCCGCGGAAGGCATTGCGAGGAAGAGGGTTGTGTCGTTGACAAAGCGGGCAAATTCGTCCACATGTCCACCGACTCCGAAGCCATAAATGTTGTCGACAATTTTTGCTTTACGCCCTGCACCCGGATCTTCGGCTACGCCTTCACGTAACCAGGTTATTTTGCTTACACCAAGGCTTAGTCTTAACAAGCTGTCTTGCTGCTGTTTGGTGAGAAGCGGGTTGCGGCCAAGTGTGAAGGAGTCAACCAATAGCGCCAATCCTTTACCATTGAATTCGATCTCGCCGCCCTCTAACATGAGCGGGACCGGCTGTACAGTTAGATTCAGCAGCTTACTGACCTGGTTGAAATATCTCGCCCTAATTCGATCTCTGCGCCTGGCCCAGGCCGTGTCCGGGTTTAGGAAGTCGGCACCAACGTAGTCCCACTGAAAACGTATGATCTTGTTGTCGCCCCTGGTATTTTTTACGATGATCGGGCCATAGTCACGCGGAACCCCCATGCTGAATAAACCGGATACAGGGAGCAGCTTGATATTGCTGACCTGGATGCCTTCAGCAAGGAACGATCGTTTAAGTGCGCCCCGGTCCACTTCCTCGTTGATGAGCACATACACTTTCGTGACTGCGGCTAACTCACGGATGATCTCCCTGCAAACCTTTTGCACCTTTACTGATAGTTCCGGATCATTTGGATTGCCGGCATAGTTCACAAAAATGCCTTGTTGTTGCTCCCACTCTGCCGGCATGCGTAAGGCCTCCACTTGTGCGTCGCAAATAAAAGAAGCAAGAATGAATAAGCCCGTGAGCAGGTGTTTGTAGCGAATCATATTATGTGAAAATGATCGACCATGCAGCCGATCATTCTTTCACTAAACATAGTGCATATACGCTAAATGCGGGAACAATAATTAGCAACTAATAAGCAATGCAACTAGCCGGCGGAAACAGTGACAGTTACGGCTTCTTGTAAACAGGTTGTAATACCTGGAATCAACGAGCGCTTCCCAGGTGAAAACATAGCCGGCCGTTGACTCACCAACTATTACTCGCCAATAGTACCCGTCTTTACTTCCCCGGCTCTTTTGTAATTAACGATCAGCACACCTTTTGTTGTGACAATGCTTTCGATCAACGTAAACGCCGCGGGAATTGCTCCATCAACAAACAACTTTTTTCCCTTGCCCAGGGTCAAGGGATGAATCTTAAGCCAGAGTTCATCTACCAGGTCATTTGCCAGTAGGAGTTGCACGAGCTCAGCACTTCCGTAAACCTGCAGATCGGAACCTGCTGTTTTTTTAAGTTGCCGGATGCCTTCCGCATCCTGGAGAAAGACCGAGTTTCGCCAATCGGAGTTGGTGAGCGTGTTAGAGAGTACATACTTCGTGACATCACTGACACCCGGCCATTCACTTTCATGCTGCGGCCAGAAGCCCGCGAAGATGTCAAAGGTTTTTCTTCCTAGTAAAAGATCAGATGGTTCCATTTGTTTTTTTACCACGCTGCCATATACTTCATCTGTTAATGGAGCAACCCACCCGCCGTATTCGAAACCGCCAGACTTATCTTCGTCTGGGCCACCCGGTGCCTGCATCACCCCATCCAATGTGATCATGGATAACACGATTATCTTTCTCATAATTTCACCTCCTTTTATTGTTTAATTTTTATTTCCAATGAATTTCCTACAATTCAAATCTCGATAAAAAATACGGGGGCGACAGTGTGCAAATGCGACAATATGGGTGGGTAAATGCGAAAGCCAGCAATTGTTGAATGTCAAAAAGCTGAAGGACTAATGTGACAAATGAAATACTGGTACACTGACAAACATATCCGGGAACACTTTGTAAAAAAACAGGTACCGGGATGAACAGGTGTAACTGTCCCCGGTACCTGCGCGCCTGACGGCGGAAGATGGAAAATATTAGATCGTGGCCAGTTCGGGCTGACCAATGGGATCGATCCATTTTTCTTTTTTGTGATAGATGCCCGCAGCGATCTTCTCTACAAACCATTTAGGAAAGAACTTTGGAAGCGACGCATTCAATTTATTGGTAAACCCCGGGATGATCTCTGCCTGCCCGTTGAACAATCCATTGATGGCCGCGGTAGCCACAGCTTGCGGCGTCATATTATACCGGCGGGCAACCTGCTTGGTAGCCTCGCTCATGCGGGCACGATTCACAAAATTTGTATCCGTACTACCCGGGCTCAGGCTACTCACTGAAACTGCAGAATCTTTTAATTCATTTTTTAGTCCACGGGTGAACGACAAAACAAACGCCTTCGATGCCGCGTAAACATTTAGATAAGGAACCGACTGGTAAGCCGTCGTACTGCTGACGTTTAACAGGAATGACCGGGAGAAATTTTTCAGCACAGGGATGTAGGCGTAGGAGAGTTTCACCACGGCCTTTATATTCACGTCAATGATATCCAGTTGTTCCGTTAGCGAAAGTTCCGTAAAGGCACCATTCAAACCGTAGCCCGCGTTGTTAACTACGACACTTAGCTGATCATGGTAGGGCCGCGTTAAGGCGAAGATCTGTTCAATGGAACCTGGGTCGGAGAGATCGAAATGAAGCGGTAAGGCTTCGATGTCAAAACGATGTTCCAGTTCTTTCGCGGCCTCAAATAATTCTTCTCCCGCCATGTCTACCAGCAGCAGGTTATAATTCCGGCAAGCGAGTTCATTAGCGATGGCTTTTCCAATGCCCATCGCAGCGCCGGTTACTAATGCATATGCCATATAATTTCATTTTAAAATTGTGATCAATTGAATTTGACGGATCAGGTATTTGATAAAGCAACCCGCTTAACAAGTGACGGAAATGCCAGGCGTTTGGCTAAAGACGGCAGGTGTTGCAATTGCGCCAGCTTATGATAAAAAGGAGTTTTGCTCAGGCCATGTTTTGGGCGATAGGCCCCGGTGATGATAGGAATGTACATTACGCGGCGCCGGCTTTTTTCACCAATGTTGGGAGATTGTTGTACGCGGTGCCAAAGGCGCCCGTCATGAATGGTGAGGTCACCTGCCTCGATGTCGAATCCTCGTTCATTTTTTTCAGGCTCGTGATTGATGAAATATTTTTTACGGAACAGCAACCGGAATAAACCTTGCGTGTGCGTGCCGGCTAAAAGCCGAAGGCCACCATTGTCAAAGGCACAGTCATCCAGGTGCAGGCCAACATTGAGCATCGGCAGGATCCGGGAACCAAGGAAGATATCGCGGGGACTATCGGTATGCCAGCCGAGGCGACTGTATTTGCTTCCTTCCACATTTACATAATGATTTACGACGAGACCATCTTTTTCATTTTCGCCAATACGGGCATCATAATTCCCGAGTAATTGCAGCAGCAATTGCAGGCGGGGATCTTTGAGGAACTGTTGTAATTTTTTGCTGTAGTGTGAAGCAAAGGCCAATCGCTGGATCAGCGTTTTACCGTCTACGTCAGTTCCGAATTTCAGGGGTATGCCATTCACTTTTGTGATGTTGTTTTGCAAAAGGTGTTCCTGCACGTTCTCTACTTCGTGTATAAATTCACTGATCGTTTTTTTGTCGACAAAATTTTTGAAATGGAGAAATCCATTTTGATTAAAGAATTCAATTTGCTCCGGCGTGATGTGTTTGTCCAGCGCAAAGCTGGTATGTTGAAACTGTTGCATGTTGATTATTTTTTTTTGAATAGTAATTAAATAGTCGCTGTTTTTTTACCGCGAAAGGTTTACAGCGAACAGGTGATCGATGGCAGGCTGCTCAAGCTGTCCTGTTAGTAAATGCTTCGATGAATCGACAAAGGCAGTATTAGCTGCGACTTTTAGAGCGATGTCAAACTGCCGCTCCTCGCCCACGGTTACCTGCTGGGTCTCGTACCCGGTTAGTTCGATGATGAGTACCTGTGTTGCATCGGCGACATCAAGACTAAAGGTGCCGTCAGCCTGGGTGCCGGTGATGGCGGATGTTCCTTTTACCCGGATGGTTGCACCCTCAAGTGCAAGTGATTCTTCAAAGGAGGTAACTTTTCCGTGGATGGTATATGTTTTTGATTGAGCCATTACTGGTGCTGTAAATACAAGCAGCAGCAACAGCAGCGCGAATGAATGCGTGCGTGTCATGATATAAATATTTGGCGAAAAATTGCCTGGGCAATTACCGCGATTATGAAAAGAGAAAGTTGGTTAAGGAAACTATCCGTTGGTGGAAACGGTGCTACGAATGAGCAATTAACAACAGCAGCTGCAGGGAGCTGCGACGGGCATCGAAAGAAGGGAGGTAGAAGTAACTTGGATCAAGAACAACCCCGGCGGCGAGGCCAGGGCAAAATGCCTGGGTTTTTGAGTTGTTTTTTTCATCGTAAATTTTATTAGTCCACTGAGTTGGTAGACAAATGTACACCAAATCAAAACATGGCCAAATATTTTTATAATTTTTTTTAAAGAGATGGTAAGATGTACGAAAAGGAAGAATACGCTGGGCAGTGTTTTTTCTTCAAGAGGGTCCTTCTTTAGCAGGGTGTGAGAACTGAGGATAATTAGTTCTTTCAGTAATGCGCAGTTACCGGAGCAAATAACAGGCGCTGAGAATATTTAGCTGTTGGATGATTCCAGGTGATCTGTTACGCAGACAGGGCTAAAGGATGAATTGATTTTTCGTTGCGTAGTCACCTACGCAGATCATCAGGACCAAAGCACATAGTTATGTGAACCTGGTTCATTTAGTAATCGATACAAGGATTTATACTAGGAGAATGTCGACCGCATATAAAAGCGTCTACGCGTAGCTGTAACCATCGCGATGCGCTTGACTACTAAAGAATTTTATTGAGGAATGACCAACACTTTCCATTTTGTAAACTCCAGGTCTTCGGCAGACGCGTCATGAGCCGCAAAATCGATCTTACGCGTGGTAGAAACCATCTGGCAAGCTGCATCTCCAACACAAAGGATCGTAGCGCCCGTGGTGATGATGGAGCATTTTCCATTTGGAGAAGTGCAGGCATAAGATCCTTTTACGATCCTGGCGGGAAGTTTCATGATCGTAGCAATTTTCCGATCGCGTGACAAGGCCACCTGGTAGCCTGCGGCGAGAAAAACTTTTCCTTCCTTGAAACTGGTGCCTTCAATTGGCGTGCGTGCCGTGTCTTTGATATTTTTTGGAGAAAGCTGCGCAAACGAGGAACCGGTAATTGCAAAAAGTATGGAGATAAAGAATAATGCTTTCATGAAAATCGGTTTATAATAAACAAAAATTAAATATTAGTAAAAGAAGATACATGCTAACTGCGCTATCCTGGTGATAATAAAAACGTAAATATAAACGCCGCCTGCTCAATCTTGTTAACCTTGGCAAATATAAATCCTACGCAAGTGGCGCTAGCAGTCCACACGGCCGAAATGTTATTTTAACTATTTTTTAAGTACGTTCGAAATCCATAAAAAGTCTGCAAAAAATAGCTGACGATGTCCCGTCAAAAAATCAATTCACTTGTTCAGGCACATGTTTTGTTAAGAGATGAAACTTATTAAATAGTGCCTTCAATAAACAAACAAAACTTTTCCTTTTTCAATCCCCGAAACCCGGCAATCATTCTAAACATTTTTAAAAAAGCATTGTTGATTAAGAAAATTTAAACTTATGAAAAGAACATTTCTGCAACTCTTCGGATGGACGGCACTTAGCCTCTTTTTAGCATCTTGTGACAAAGATGATGACAACACAACACCGGCCCAGGCCAAAGTTATGGTCGTACACGCTTCGCCTGACGGCCCTGCTGTAGATGTACGCGTAAACAACAGTGTAGCATTGAGCGGGGTGACCTATCCCTCGAACAGTCCGTACAGTGGCGTTACGGCGGGTAATACAAATTTCAAGGTATCGCCGGCGGGTACAACAACCTATGTCATTGATGCAAATGTGACATTGGAACCAGAGAAAAATTATTCAGTATTCGCGATCGACTCGGTAAGTAAGATCAAAGCAGCCGTTGTTACGGATGACCTTACTGCACCGGCAACCGGAAAATCGCATGTGCGCTTCTTACATTTTAGTCCGAATGCACCTGCCGTTGACATCGCCGTTACAGGTGGTAGCGTGGTGTTTCCAAACAGGTCGTTCAATGACCAGGGAACCAATACTGCAGCGATCGGTTTTACTCCATTAGATGCGGGCAACTATAACCTGGAAGTTCGTCTTGCAGGCACCAATACCGTGGTGTTGGCCGTACCAAATGTGGCCCTGGCAGCCGGTAAAATTTACACCGTGTTTGCGAAAGGATTTGTCGGCGGCACAGGAGCGCAGGCTCTCGGCGCGCAGGTGATCGTTAATAATTAATCGACCTAATTAAAAAATAAGAAAGGCCCTGCTTGCGGGGTCTTTTTTATTTTACGTTTATTCCTTCGACAGGCCGCAAGCGAGATGAAACATCGAAAAAATGTGTTCGTTCATAAGTTGTAATTATTTGGGCCACGAATAATTACCAGGGCATAACTTGTAAATCATTATACGATATTGATGCAGGCCATCTTAGACTCTCTACGCTAACTGCATACAATCAATTAAAAGCAGCTTGCGCATCACTCCAAAATTTTTACATTAATGCTAACTCATTAAATAAATTCTTCAGCGTAGCTGTTACGTTGTCCCAAAAAAGGGTGTGGAGAAAAATGCGTCGCTTTAAGATTCTTTAACACTTAAAACCCTATTTTTACTTCGCCTGTTTATAAATCACCAGGTAATACCTCTTGAAAATCCAACCCCTCCTACTCATCATTCCATTCATCTTTTTTGTATGCTCCGCAACCAATGCGCAACCTATTACCGGCGTGTGGAAAGGAAAGATCGATCGCAAAACTGTCGAGCTTAAAATAATTAAAAATGGCGACAGCCTTACCGGCACAAGCTATTATTACGAATCAGCAAATGCATACCGGCGCTATAGTATCAAAGGATATTTTGACGACCGCGACAATAGTGTTGTCTGGTGGGATGATCAATTAATAGAAGCCAAAAACAGCAACCGCATTTTTGCCGCAAAGTCCCCCATCCCCTATCTCTCCTCCGCGGATTTCAATTGCCCCGGTGGAACGAAAATGTACCTCACAGGGAAAACAGTTTTGAAAGAAAATGAAGAAGTTCAGAGAGGCCCGGTCGACCTGGAAAAGATGGACACCCACACCTTCAACGACGAGTGGGACTACGTGATAGAAAATTACACTTACGGAGCCAATGACCCTGAACTGGTGGATAGCATCGGCAAACTTGCCCGACCAAATTCCAGTCCCCTGATTATAGCTGGTGTCGATCATGCAAGGCGAAAGAGTTTACCACCACCCATCTTCCTTCCGCCAGCTGCATCACCAACTGAAGAAATTAAAACCGCCCCGGTTGTTGAACCCATCATTGAACCGGTGGTTGAAAAAGTTGTTACCCCAACTATTGAAACCGTTGTACAAAAAGTTCCTCTAAACAATGAAGAAAAGTTTTTTACCCGCCGCAGGCAGGTGATTCAAGAGATACAGATCAGTGGTGATTCTCTTGAACTGACCTTTTATGACAATGCTGAAGTGGATGGAGATTCCATCGCCATTTTTCTGAACGACCAATTGCTCTATGAGCATGTTCGGCTCTCGGATAAACCTTATACGCTGAAGCTTCCGGTGGAAACTTTGAAGCAGTCAAATGAATTGGTGATGGTTGCGGAGAACCTGGGATCTATTCCTCCAAATACTTCATTGATGGTCGCCATGATCGATGGCAGGCGCTATGAGACAAGGCTGGAAAGCACCGAACAGAGTAGTGCAGTGATACGCTTTGTTCGAAACAAACCGTAAATTTTTCTTTCAATATTTTCCTATTCCAGGTTGTTTCAAATGGGCTGTCATGTTCCGGGTAACGTTTATGCGTGTACGCTGTGCAAGTTTTCACTTCGTGGCAGTCGCCTCCTCAGCCGGCGAGGCTGCGTCATTGTAATGCTGCTGCTTTCGCTTCTGTGAAAATTCTCGCTACGCTCGAACTTTTCACTGCCGACTACGTCGTCACCGAACCGAACGAGGCAGCTTATGCACCCACTGGTGAAGGAAAGGAAGCCCCCGACCCATAAAGGGCAGAAAATACAGCACCCCGGCCGCTAAAGGGGAGGAAAGGCATTGGCAGGAAAGTTGTAGGTGGTAACTATTACGTAATAAGAGATAATAGCAGAAATCAGTTTAGGGCGAATTTGGACCATTGAAATGACAGGTCAAAGCGGTAGTAGGCTATTTCGCAAATTGACTAGCTTTTCAACCAAAGCCAGGAAAAATTTGCTGGTATGCTACCAAATTTTCTACGATTAACTAGCGGTAACTGCTATGCGATGATATTTGGAATGAATCACCGACCTGTCGTTTAAACTTTCGTGGGCGGGCCGAACAAAAAGGCGGAGCCATTTTTTTGTTCTTGATTTTTTTTGCTTCTTTTTTTGATCAAGCAAAAAAAGAAGAACTGCTGCATAGTTAGCGCAGCACCAGGAAACAACGGAGACTGAAAAAAAACAGGACACAATTACGTCTATTGATATCCGCTAGTAACACTTGCAGCACAGACCCGCTAATAAAAAAACTAATACATCACCAAAGATTTATCCTTCCCTCCACGATTAATCATATAGTATAAAGGAATTCCTAACAAGGTGATGACCACTCCCGGCCAGGTGAATTTGGGTTTGTAAATGATGAGCAACACACAAAAACAACAACCCATGATGATATACAGGATCGGCAGGTACGGGTACCCAAACGCCTTGTAGCTGCGTTCCATATCCGGCTTCTTTTTGCGCAGGATAAAGATGCCGCCAATGGTCAGCATATAAAAACAAACCACAACGAAAGAGATCATATCGAGTAAGTCGCCATATTTGCCGCTAAGGCACCAGGCAGCCGCAAAAATGCACTGCAGCCACAGCGCGTAAGCAGGCACCGCATTTTGATTGAGGGTCCCGGCCTTTGCGAAAAACAATCCATCTTTCGCCATCGTATAATACACCCTTGCACCGGCAAGTATCAACCCGTTGTTACAACCAAAGGTTGACACCATGATCATCAACGCGATGATCAGCGTACCCGCACTTCCAAAAATTACTTCTGAGGCGGCTACGCCTACGCGGTCTTTCGGCGCGGTAGCAATTTCATGGAGCGGAAGTACAGCGGTGTACACGAGGTTGGTCAGGAGGTAAATAAGTGTGACAATAGAGGTTCCTAAGAATAAACTCAGTCCAATATTGCGTTTTGGGTTTTTTATTTCACCCGCGATAAATGTTACGTTGTTCCAGGAATCGCTGCTGAATACAGAACCTACCATTGCCGCTGCCACCGCCCCTGCCGCCGCCATGGGCAAGTAGTCTGAAAAACTGCCGTCGGGCTTTAACTCTTGAAGCTTCCAGGCATTCTCCCAGTTGGCATCCCATATTTTTCCGTTCGCCACGAACAGGCCGACGATGATCAAACCAAAGAGGCTTAACAATTTTGTGAGGGTGAAAGTTGTTTGAATGAGCTTCCCTGTTTTCACTCCCTTGGAGTTGATGAAGGTGAGCAATACAATAACAACGATGGATAATAATTGGGCCGGTGACACCTTTAGCGCTCCAATCTGAAACGCTACCGCATCTTCACTAAACACCGGGAAAATATAGGCCGTAAATTTTGCGAAGGCGACCCCTACGGCTGCGATCGTAGCGGTCTGGATCACCGCAAAAAAACTCCAGCCATAGAGAAAACCGATAAGTGGATTATAAGCTTCTTTCAGGTACACGTATTGGCCGCCCGCCCTTGGATACATGGCACTCAGTTCACCATAACTCAGGGCGGCAGTCAGCGTCATAAAACCAGTGATGATCCACACGACCATCATCCAGCCTGCACTACCGACGTTCCGCGAAATATCGGCGCTCACGATAAAAATTCCTGAGCCGATCATGCTGCCGGCTACAATCATGGTTGCATCTAACAGGCTAAGGGTAGGTTTAAAAGAAGTATCACTCATAAGCGTAAGATCAGGTTTGGCGCAGGCTGCAATTTATTTTTTATGCAGGCGTAAAATCAAATCTATTCTTTATTAGAGAAATGTATTTGTATTGTTTCTCCATTTGTTTACAAAAATTACCTGCTTTAATTTGCAATCGAAAAAATAGATTTAAATTGACAAGATGAAGGTTATCCAGTTCACGATTCCTGTAACGAAAGACAATTCGATACATGTGCAGGAAGATTCACTCCCGCATTTTTATGAACACCTTCATCGCCATAACGAGGCACAAATTTGTTGGGTGATCGCCGGGGAAGGAACACTGATCGCGGGAAATTACATGCAACCATTTCATTCCGGCGATATTTTTATTATCGGCGCCAACCAGCCGCATCTTTTTAAAAGCAACCCTGAATACTTTGACAAAGCGTCCGGCAAACAAGTACACTCCCTTAACATTTTTTTCGATCCCAAGGGCTTCTTAACAGCGATGCTTGATTTCCCGGAAATGCTCAGCATCAAAAAGTTTATTGAAGCAAGTAAACACAGCATGCAGGCGTCGGAACACAACCAGAAGATCATCTCGGATTATATTTCGAAAGTACACAACAGCGCCTCGGGCTACCGGCTTGCCGCCTTTATCGAGATGCTGCAACTCCTCGCCAATTTAAAAGGATGGAAATACCTGTCAACCGAATCTTTCGAATACACGACAGACTCCGAAGGCTTGCGCATGGATGATATTTATCAATACACCATCGCGAATTATACTGAGAACATTACGCTCGAAGAAATTGCCGCCGTTGTTTATCTAACGCCACAATCCTTCTGCCGCTACTTTAAAAAACACACCTTAAAAACCTACACAAACTTTCTCAACGAAGTGCGCATTAACGAGGCTTGTAAAAAATTCATGTCCAATGATTTTACGAGCATCTCTGCCATCGCCTATCAAACGGGCTTCAACAACGTTGTTACCTTCAACCGCGTTTTTAGAAGCATCACCGGCAAATCGCCCAGCGAATTTCTCAAAGAATACAACCGGAAGATCGAACTCACCGAAGGCCTTTGAGTTTGCATGCGCAGTAGCGATGCAGCAAATGGTTTAACGAAAAAGTCCCGGCCAAACCGGGACTCATCAACGACTACATGAGAAAAAACTAAGGTAAAGCAGGTAGTGAGCCCTGCTGTTATACAAACGCTTTTTAATTATCCCACCAAACACGGTCGATCAGCTTAGCGCTTTGCTGCGGCTGTTTGTTGCTCAGCAATTCACTCTGTGGGTATACCAGTCTTCTTGGAATTTCAGATAACGCCCCGTTGACTTTCGTGATTGCCGGGAAGCCTGTTCTGCGCCAGTCAGAAAAATTTTCAACATTCAGGAAATTAGCAATGCTCTTTTCTTCCATGATGCGTTGTATCGCATTCGCCTCGGTCAAGGTCCTGGTAGCGAGGTAGTTTTTAACCGCCGTTGCGTTTACATCGAAACCCAATTTTGCGAAATGTGACTCGATCGCCTGCACGTAGATCGGCTGGGCTGCTGCCGCACCTGATTTAATAAAGGTGGCTTCAGCTTTTAAGAACAAGGCTTCGCTATACGTCACCAGGTAATTGGCTGCACCTGTTCCCGCAGCCCAATCGGAAGGATAGGAATACTGGTCAAGACTACCAACGGGGTCACCTACAGTCCTGCCTGTGTAAAGACCGGTTCCTTCTGCCTTCTTGACCAGTCGCGGAAGGCGTGGATCACTTGTTGCCTTCAATTTTTCGACAAAAGTTGAACTTAATACGGCGGTAGAGATCGGGTCAAATGACTGTCCCCAGGTGTTAATGCCTTCGTACACAAATTTCATATCTTCATCATTCGACTGCATGCCTTTAGCCAATGCCTGCAATACTTTATCTGCCTGCGCAGCAGCGGTGTTTCCCGGAGCTTTTGCAAGGTGCATGTGGTAACGCGCCTGTAAAGTGTAGGCCAGTTTTTTCCACTTGTCCATATCTCCACCATAGAAATAATCATCGCCGCCCGGAGTGATCAACCCATTCTTTTCTATGTCAGTGATGCCGGCGGTCAACAGGTCCTGTACTGATTGATACACATCTTTCTGCGCATCGTAGGCTGGTGTCAGGTTCTCCGTTCCTTTGAAGCCCTGGCTGTAAGGCACATCTCCCCAGAGGTCGGTAGCTGTACCAAGTACGTAGGCAGATAAGATCTTCGAGATAGCAGCATAATTGCTTTTACCACTCGCCTCCGCTTTTTCATTGAGGATGCGAAGATTGTTGAGACCTACCACGTAAAAAGCATTCCAGTCGCCATCGAAATAACTATTGAACAATTGGTAGTTCCAGTTGCCGGGATTCTCCTGGTTCGGCGCTATGGTTTGTAAAAAATATTGAACGTTGATGGCAGCATTGCCACCAAAAATGTTATCCGCGATATTCGCCTCCGAGGGTGCAAGTATCAATGCTTCCTGTACATCCAGCGGGTTATTCGGATCGTCGTTTACATCAAGAAACTTTTTACAGCCGCCCAATAATAACGCGGTGAACGTAAGTATGATTAATGATCGTTTCATGTTTTAAAATTTTACTACTGAGTCAACAATTAGAAACCAAGTTTAAGAGAGAAGTTTACAGACCGCGAGGTTGGAGATGAAAACGCGTACACACCAACGTCGCCATTGCCCGTTCCCCAGGAACTTACTTCCGGATCTGCCCCGGTGAAATTTGGACTGTGTATCCAAAGATTGCGACCGGTCACGGTGAAGGAAGCGGACTTAATAAATGTGCGCTCTAACAGCGAAGGTTTCAGGCGATACGAGAGGCTGGCGGTTCTGAGTTTGATGTAAGAACCATCCTGGATAAAGGCTTCATACAACCTGTTATTGCGGTAATAATCCTGCGCCCGGATGGCCACTGTGTTTGGTTTGTTATCAACGGTGCTGATACCATCAAGCAAAATGGGCTCGCGGTTCTCTGTGGCCTTGGAAGTGCCATAAAAATCACCGTAAGAATCTACACCGTTCCAGAGATCTCCACCTTTCTTCACATCAAAGAATACGTCGAGGCTAAATTGCTTGTAGTGGAAACTGTTGTTGATACCACCCAGCCAATCCGGGTTAGCGTTACCCACAATACCCTGGCCATCCGCAAACGGCTGACCTGCATCGTTGACGAGTAATTTCCCATCGGCTGTTCTTGCATATTTATCGCCATAAAAAATATTGTATGGCTGTCCCACCACGAGGCGACCCAGTTGATCCAGTCCCTGCGAAAGTGCGAGCACCTTGTTGCGAATGCTGGTGAAATTCAGGGTAACGTCCCAACTAAAATTCCTGGAACGAACGGGCGATGCATTCAATAAAACTTCGATACCCTTGTTTTCAATGCTGGCGCTGTTTACGGTGGTGCCGCTGTAACCCGTTGCGCCGGAAATGGCTACGCCGGGAATGATACCATCCAATGATTTGCGATAGAAATAAGAAGCTTCAAGACCAATACGATTGTTGAAAAACTTTGTTTCTAAGCCTACTTCAAATTCATTCAGGCGTTCATTCTGCAGGGTTGGGTTACCCAGGGTCTGACTTAGCAAAAATCCGGGCTGGCCCTGGAAGGGAAAGGCACCCGAGATGCGGGAAGCAAGGATATACGGTGTACCTAACTGGTACGCACCAACGCCGTCGTTACCAACCGTAGCATAAGAAACTCGCACTTTACCAAAGTTTAAGAAGCTTGAGGATGATTTAGGCAAGAGTTCAGAAAAGATGAAACTCAAAGCTGCTGATCCATAAGGATAAAATTGTTTGTCCTTCGACAGCACCGAGCTTCCATCATAACGGCCGGTTACTGAGAGTGCTAACAATTTGTTGTATTCAACATTGGCCTGCGCATAGAAGCCAACTTTTCTTTGTTTATAATATGCTTCGCTTCCTTTGATATCTTTTGCCGAGGACACATTATAAAAATCACCGATCGTCAGTTTAGAACCGGTGATGGTCATGTACTGGCTGTAATTGCTGTAGATGTTGTTTCCCAGCAAAACGTTCACATCGAACTTATTAAATTCTTTGTGCGCATTAATGATGAGGTCATTATTAAACTGCCGGAAATTTGTGTTGGCATTCCTGATAAAACCGGAGGCATTTGGATCTTCTGAATCCGCGGGTCCTAAGGCAGGACTCGGTGCCGTAAAGTAATTGTTTTGCTCCGTGAAGATATCGGCCCCGGCACGCTCAGTGATCGTTAACCAGTTCGTTGGCGTATAGTTCAAGGTCACAACCGGTATGAACCTGTTGACGTTTGCATCATTCTTCATATTGTTCACTGTCCACAATGGCGGATTCCTGGAGAAGCGATATAATCTTTGCGATCCATCGGGATTTAAAACCGGGTTGGGATCCCAGGAAATTGGTTGCCCCATCAGCACGAACAAGGGACCATTCACCCATCCTTCCGGCAGGCGTGTTTGGTTCGAACTTGTGTAACCCAATTGAAAAGTGCTGGACAGGTTCTTGTAAATCTTTGTGTTGTATTTGGCGAAAACTGAATGCCGTTGAAAATCATTGATTGGCACAACACCTTGCTGATCGAAATGTGAGTAGGAAAGAAAATATCCTGACGTGGCACCACCCCCACTCACGCTGATCGTGTTGTTGGTTGTAACGCCTTTGCGGAGGAATGATTCCCAGGGATCATATACCGGGGCAGGTGCGCCATTAATACGCAGCGTATCCATTAACGGGCCCCAGGAGGCACTGGTTTTTTGTTCGTTACCATTGGCAAAAACGCCATCAACTCCCTGGCCATATTTTGATTGCCGCTCGGGTAGCAAGGCTTTTTCAAATGACAACTCCGACGTTAAATTTATCACAGGCTTTTTCTCTGCTGCGCCTGCCTTGGTGGTAACCATCACCACACCTTTGGCTCCTGAAGATCCATACAAGGCGGTAGCTGCGGCACCTTTTAATACGGTGATGTTTTCGATGATGGCAGGGTCAATATCCGCTACCCTGTTTGTGCCCGCACCTGCTGCACCACCGGTACCGGTTTCATCATTGTTGATGGGTACACCATCCACAACAAAGAGCGCCTGGTTATTTCCGAAAACGGAAGTAGCACCGCGGATCACGATACGCGATGAAGCACCTGCTGTACCTGAAGAACTTGTTATTTGAACACCCGACACTTTACCGGCCATGGCATTCACCAGGTTGGGCTCTTTCGCTTGTGTCAGCGTTTCTCCTTTTAACTCCTGGGTACTGTACGTAAGGTTTCTTTTGGAGCGTTTTACACCGAGTGCCGTTACCACTACTTCGTCTAAGGACACGGAAGATTTTTTTAATAAGATGCCGAGCTCCGATTTACCACTGGTTGATATTTCCTGTGGTTGAAAACCAACAGCAGAGACCAGGAGCACGGCGTTGTCAGGCACCTGCATATTGAACCTTCCGCCTGCGTCGGTGGTTGTAAAACTTTTAGTTTTCTTCTCCTGGATGGTAGCACCTGCGATACCTACCCCGGAAGAATCGGTTAATGTACCTGTAACCTGTTTATTCTGTGCCATTGTCCACTTACAAAAAAGCACCAGGAAAACAAGGCAGGTTGGTTTGAAGATTTTTTTCATTTTACATTAATTAAATGATGAGAGCAGAAAGCCTGTTTTGTAAATGTAGAAAAGACAATTATTAATTGATTTACGCCAATTCGCTTCCTCTTAACATATTTTACCGTGATTGTTGAGAAGCGTTCATTATCCTTTGATTAATTTATTATCCAGGAGATAAAATCGAGAAGTCGGCGTTGAAGTCATATGCATGGAACGCCGTATTCCTTGCCGGGACAGGGTTACAGCCGGCAAGGCAGTTGAGGATAATCCAGGAAAAGTTAAGGTGGGAAAATTTTTTCGGAGCTAAGAGTCGCGGATAGTTCTTAAAATAAAAGAGTCCCTTGTAGAAACAAGGGACGTCTGAATCAAACACTTGCTAGTGAAAGCTTATTAATAAGTTGGGAATAAAATGGGTGGGAAAAACGGGCTAAAATTGTGATCAATGTCTTTGTACAAATCGTTTCAGACAAGTAAGACATGACGCTTAAGCGTTGAAAAAATATCCTTCGGTTGATCGATGTTGTTGGTCGTAAAATTAGCGGATACCTTAAGCAAGAGTAGATAGTAAATTATCTTTCTCTATACAAATTTTACCCTGTTTCATTGCCGGAAGAAATTGTAACCGATTACTTTGTTTTAACCCGCAGTACAGAAATTGAAAACGGCGGAAATACCCGCTTGAAATTTTTATTGATGCCATCAACAAGCTCTATTACAGGGATCGTTTTTGTCGGCGTGTCATAAGAATTTTCTTCCTCGCCGGTTTTTGAACTGAGTGTTACCAACTCGCCGGTAGTTTTTATACCCGGCAGGTTGTTTAGCTGGATGGTAGTCGCCGCCGGTTCAGCCGCCGCGTTCACGATCTTCAGGATCACATCGCCACTCGCTTCATCTCGTCCCGCGATGCAAAATACTTTGGCGGGTTCTGTATAGGTCATCAGCAAGACATCATCAAGGAAACATTTCACCGAATCAATACCCACCTCGAGGCGGAT
>JAURWD010000251.1 GCA_030655145.1 Ferruginibacter sp. | reverse complement strand
GAGATGGCCACAGACAACGTTCCACCCAGTGCAACTGAGGGGAACAGATCATCACCTTTTATGGCACTACCAGTTTGAGCTGCGTACAGGTATAAAAGACCACCCATGAAAAGAAAAAGAAAATTCACAAACAATAAAATGGTGCTTAATGTGAGGATATTTTTTTGCGAATCTTTCAGCGTACGTACACTGATGTTTTTCTGCATCATTTCCTGGTCAAGCCCGGTCATCGCGATCGTTATAAAAGCTCCACCTAAAATTTGTTTCAGAAAAAACGCGGGTGAGTTTACGTCTGTGTTGAGAATCGTGGATAATTTGTTTTCCTTCAATGAATCAAGTGCTGCGCTAAAACTCAAATCAAGTTTTGTCATGATGGTTACAATGCAGACAACCAGGCCCAATAGCATAAAACTCGTTTGCAAGGTGTCGGTATAAACAATGGTCTTAACCCCTCCCTCGAAAGTATATAGCAATATCAACACGAGGATAATGAGCGAGGTTACCCAGAATGGTATCCCCATATTGTCGAGGATAAAGAGCTGCAAAATATTTACCACGAGGTACATGCGGGCAGTTGCGCCCAGCGCCCGGGATACGATGAAAAAGATCGCCCCGGTCTTGTACGAAACGGGGCCAAACCTCTTTTGAAGGTACAGGTAAATGGAAGTGAGATTAAGCTTGTAATAAATGGGCAGCAATACTAAAGCAATTACCAGGTACCCGAGGAAATAACCAATAACCACCTGGAAATACTGGAAGCCTGCGGCACCAACGGTGCCGGGTACACTAACAAATGTTACCCCACTTAAAGATGTGCCAATCATTCCGAATGCCACCAACATCCAATTGCTATTACGGTTGCCGATGAAGAAAGAATCATTGTTGGAATTGCGGCTTGTGAAGTATGCTACCAGCAAAAGAATAAGAAAGTAACCTAGCACAAAAGAGAACAAAATTGTAGGAGACATACTAAGACATTAGGTAAAAAATAAGCTTGAAAGTATCGAAAATCTTTGTGTCTTTGTTATAAATAAACAATAAAAGTATGCATTCAAAATCTGTGGCTGTTTTCTGCGGCAGCAAAACAGGAAACAATCCACTATACGCAGCGCACGCCTCCATCTTGGGTGCACTTATTGCAAAACAAAACCTGTTGTTGATCTATGGCGGAGGTAACAAAGGAATAATGGGCGCCGTCGCGAATGCTGTATTAGAAAATCATGGCCAAGTAATAGGAATCATTCCGGAAGTGCTATTGGGTTGGGAACAACAGCATGAAGGCGTATCTGAATTAATTGTGGTTGAAAATATGCATACACGTAAACGAATGATGTACGAAAAATGCAATTCCGCCATCATCCTACCTGGCGGATTTGGAACCCTCGATGAATTGTTTGAATTGCTTACCTGGAACCAACTAAGCATCCATGACAAACCTATCTACATCTTAAATAGTGGTGGGTACTATGACCTATTATTAGAGCATATGCAAAAAATGATCGCAGAAGATTTTCTGTACAATTCGCTCGAAGAGTCCTTCACTGTTGTAAATGATCCCAAAGAAATTTTTTCAGCAAACTAGAAAGAACGATTCCGGTTACTCTGAAATAAAGCAATATTGAAACCGGCGCGAATAACAGGAATAATCTGACCACGTGAATCCACATATGGCGAGTTAGGTTTTTTCAAAACATCGAGCATTACCGCAAAATAATAATAGGTATTGTTGCCTTTCTCCCTTCCGCTTGCAAAGCCAGCTCCCACTAAAACGCTATTGACATTCTCTTTTATTTTGTATTGAGTGCCATTGAATGGGATCACCTTGAGGGTTTGAAAATTGCGTTCGTACTGACCCTGCACAAATAAAAATGGCAGGGGAAATACGCGAATAAACGCACCCGGGCCAATGTTGGTCTGGCGATATTTCGTCTCGAACTCGTCGCGCTGCCCGGTATAGATAAAATTCAAACTTGCAGCAACATCTAACCAGTTTGTCACACTATAACCAAAGTGCGGGCTAACCCCAAGTGTCGTACCCCCGGAATAAAAAGAGGCTATCACATTTCCCCCTGTAAAAAGATTCTCCTTCTTAAATCCGCGGTTAATGGTTTCGTCCTCTTCGGGATCTTGGGCGAATATCACGAAGGACATTAATAGGAAGGGAAAAAACAGTGTAGCTTTTTTCATAATGCTGAAATTAAACTGGTGAGGTTTGTATTGATTTTCAATTTGTTGCTGTAAAATTCGCATAAATCAGCTATGATACTAAAGCTCAATTTAAATTAGGTTTAGTATAAAATGTTAAAATTCTCCCTTAGTTAAGGATTGTTAAAACAGCTTTCTATATTTGATACGAAATACTTCGTAAACGTCTCCTCAAAACTAGTTAGCCATGAAACAATTCATTTTTACACACAAAAAAGCCATGATAGCGATGGGGTTCTGCGTCGTTTTGGCTGGAGTGACAATGTCTTTCCAAACTCCATTTGGTCCGCTCGATAAAGTTGATACTTTAACTGAACTCCAGGATACCGTGCCGGAGGTGAAGAAGCATGACGAGGACCGGATGAGCATCAAAGAGTATGATGAGCTGATATCAAAAATGGACCAGGAGATCTTAAAAATTCAGCAACAATTTGGAAAGATGGACCTTTCAAAAATGCACCAGGACCTAGCAACTTCCCTGGACAAAGTTGACTTCGATAAAATAAAAAGAGATATAGACAAGTCCATGAAAGATGTAGATTTTGATAAAATTGAGAAGGGGGTGAAATCTGCTTTAAGTCAAATTGAATGGAACAATATAAATGCAGAAGTAAAAAGATCTTTGCAGGATGCGAAGAAAGAAATAGACAAGGTCGATATGCAGGAATTGAAAAAAGAACTTAACCGGGCAAAACGTGAGATAGAAAAAAGTAAAAAAGAAATTCAGAAAATAAATTTCGACCAGGTTTTAAAAGAGGCGAATGAGGGTATTTTGAAAGCCAAAGAAGAACTCAAGTCAACCAGGGTCATGTTTACGGAAATGGAAAAGGAGGGATTGATTAGCCGTAAAGACGGCTTCTCTATCGAGTTTAAAAACAAGGCGCTCATCATCAACGGGAAGAAACAACCTGACGCGACTTTTGAAAAATACAAGAAGTATGTAAAAGGTGATTCTTTCAAAATCGCAATCAGTGAGGATAATAAATAAGAATATCGGAAGGTTTAAAAAAAAACCTGCAATAAAGCAGGTTTTTTTTATTAATCAAACAAATAAGAGATTAAAATTGAGGACAGAAAACCTGGCGTACATCGCCGGTATTTTCGCTGTAGAACCCTTTCTTAATTAAATTAAACTCATTCGCACCCTGGAAATTATTAAAGGTCCTTAATCCCGAAGTGGTGACATCGTAACTAAAAGTGAAACGAATGTTTTTGATCTCAAATCCCACCATTGGTATAACGGCATCGCCTGCACGATAATACAAACCGGCCAACAATTGCTTCTCTCCTCCTTCTCCTGATAAATTATAATTGGCATTAAGTCCGAGAACAAACTCAGCAGATTTAGCCTGGGTTGTATAATATATGTTTGGATTAATGATTACCCTGTCGTTAATTTTCAATAGCGCGTTGATGAACCCAATATGGCGCATCGGTATACGACTGCTGTCGGGGGAACCAGTGAAAAAAGTTTCCTGCGGACGGTTAACGTGGTGAATTGAATATCCACCGTTTACATAAATATCTTCAGTTGGGAAATATGCATAATTCAGGCCTACCTGCACATCCAAATAGCTGACATTATTGTTGGTAAGCACTACAGACGAAGGAAGGGTGTTATCAAAGAATTTACCGTCAAACTGGTCTGGAAAACTGAGCTTACTTTGATCAATTCTTTTATTAGCCCAACCTACGTTGAAGCCTGCAGTTAACAAGCTACTGTTACCTAGCTGTTGGTGATAAGCGAGGGAACCATAAATTTTAGTAGAGCGCAAACCGCCACTGCCTGCAACATCACTTAATATCAAACCTCCCAAACCTAACCACCCATTATCGATTTGATTACGCAGCAATTGCGCATCGCCAAATACACTGATGGTCTTATAAGGCGACGCCAGAATGTTTGAATACTGGTTGCGGTAATGAGCACCGATCCGGTAATCGGCATCAGGGATAAACCCTGTGTTTGCTGGATTGGTTGTAAGGGGCGAATTAAAAAATTGCGAAAAATGCAGATCCTGGGCTTGCACCAGGAGTTGAACCTGCATGCAGGCTAAACCGATAATTAGTGTTTTGACTATATTTTTCATTTTCAAAAAACAATAAATCAACTGAATACTATTCCAATATCTACCGCAACAAACTGATATCACCGGTCTTTTTAAATTTCTTACCATCAGTGAATTCAACGTCAAGCGTATAGGTGTAAACATCCATTGGTTGAAGCGCACCTTTGAAAGTGCCGTCCCAACCGTCTGCCTGGTTGGTTGACATGAATATCCGCTGGCCCCATCGGTTATAAATTCTCCAATCCATCTTTCCAATACCAAAACCAAGGACCTTGATAACGCCATTAACTCCAAACCTGCCGGGCGTAAAGGCTGAGGGCACATCAAGTCCTGGGAGCACAAGCGCCGGAACATCTAAACAAAAAGTGTCCGTACACCCTGCAATATTTGTCGCCAATAAGCAAACATTGTAAACCCCCGTTGCTCCAAACTGGTGACTTGGATTCACCAATGTCGAGGTGCTACCGTCCCCAAAATCCCATACATAGCTAACAGCTCCGGAGGAGAAATTGTTGAAATTAGCGGGTTTGTTCTCTTCTGCAGGAACAGGAGAAAAACTAAATCCCGCCTGCGGCAATGGAAGCACAGTTATGGAAGATGAAAATACATCCTGTCGGTTACAGGTTGTGGTATCAATGGCCGTTAGTCTTACCAGGAATGTGCCGGTGCTGCTGTATAAATGAGTTGGGTTTACGTCTGTTGAAGTTCCGCCATCACCAAAATCCCATTGAAAAGACAGGCCTCCGAGAGAGGTGTTCGTGAATTCCGCGAGATACGGAACACAGCCATTCGGCGGCGTTGTAAAAGCAGCCTGAACGTTTACGGCTAAACGAACTGTTTTGACCACACTATCCGGCGCATTACAAAATGTAGAATCGTCAACGATCAATCTCACAATGTAAGTGCCAACGGCTGCATAAGTATGTGTGAGCGGACCAAAACCGGCGCGTTGTGGAGTTGTATTGTCACCAAAGTCCCAAAGGAAGGTGGTAGGTGTATAGGTTGGTAAAACTGCGGTCGTGGTATTTTGAAACTGGAAAGTAAGACTCTGACATCCCCCGATTTTTGTTGGGATAAAGTCAGGTGTAATGATGTTATTGCCCACCCGCACACTTGCGTAAGCCGTATCAGAAATGTTACAGGTTGCTGAATCGATTGCAACCAATCTCACCCTGAAAATACCAACAGAGGTATAGGTATGATTTACGGTGTTAGAGGTCTGGTCAACATCTGGGGTGTTGTCGCCAAAATTCCAGATGTATCTTTTTCCCTTTGCAAGCGTATCAGTAAAAGTCACCGTAAGTGGCACACATCCGATGGTATCAACTGTACCATTGATGGTAGTCTTGATACTTGCGCCCACCCCTCCGAAATTCATTTCAATTTTTACGGCTGCCTCGTTACAGTTGTTGGAGCCATTCCGTGGTGCCCAAACGCCCGGTGTGGTTGGGAACACAACGGATGGCGTGCTCCTTCCGCCACAATTCGCACAGATAGCTTCGTAGATAATACCGTTGGCATCAAACCTACTTGTTCCACCATCCACGTGATCATCAAACCCGCCGCGCTGGCCGTAGAAGCTTCCAAATAATTGACTCACTGCATTTTTTTCCAGCACAAAGAAGTAAAAGTCATTACCATCAGTTGTAGACTGAATGGCGTCACCAGTAACCGGTAACCCATTTGTACCGGCATTCGGATAGCCGCGATCGTTATTGAATTTTCCTCCCCAACCTGAAACATACACATTCTGACAACGATCTACCAGGAAGGCTGTAATGGAAATATTGGGCACGGCCGAACCGGTACCAAAAACTGTTGAATATACAAAAGCGGAAAGATCGGGCTGTAGTTTACTAATGTACTGTTTGCTATTAGGATTGCTAAAAGTAGCGTTCAGAACGGGCCAGGCACCCGAGGTTGTGCCGGTAACATACGGGAAACCGAATTTGTCAAACTGGATTCCGTAAACAAGGTCGTTACCTGCAGTACCCATGTAGGTAGTGCGTATAATCCCAGCGCCTGCCGGATCAATCTGTGTGACGAATCCATCAACTTCACCTTGCTGATAGGCTGGATAAATTACACCGGCTTTGTTTCCCGGCAAATCTGCACTGCTGGTGCCGCCGGCAACGTAAACATTACTGGTCAGGGGATTTATGGAAAGCACAAAACAGGCATCCGTTCCTGAGCCACCGAAATAACTGGCAAATGCAACAGCAGATAACGTTGGGTTGAATTTCAAAATGACACCATCTTGTTTTCCACCACCAAACCCTCCCTGTATTCCACTGCCGGAAACCGGGAAGTTAGTAGACTGGGTGCAAGACGCCACCATAATGTTTCCGCCGCCATCAAGGATCACTTCACTCCTGGCATCATCGCCATAGTTTCTTCTTGTTGTTTCAGCTCCATCTGGTGTATCAAATTTCTTACGGATGTTTACACCATCATCTTTGTCACCGCCAATTTCGATAGAACCAAGCAAGGCGGTCCCCGCAGCATTGAATTTACTGACAATGATATCGTATCCACCGCCCGAACCTATCTCGGGTACAAGTTTAGGATAGTTGACGCTATTGGAACGTCCGGCAATGACGAGGTTACCGGCAACATCGCAGATCATACTGTGCGGTTGTTCATTACCGCTTCCTCCAATATAAGTAGCGTAAACACGGTTAACCCCATCCGATGATAATTTGATGATGGCAATATCGTACGGACCATTTGAATCTTCGTCTACACCTCCATTAAATATTTGATCATAAGCTCCTATAGTTACCGGGTAACCGCTGCCGAAAGAGATACCACCTGCGAAAAAACTTCCGTCTCTTCCTGGTGTAGCTGTGTATCCCCAGTTATCGGTAGAACTACCGGTAAAAGAGGCAAAAATTAAAGTTGGGTCGATGACGATGGTTTCGTTAGGTAGATAATCTCCCAACTTGAACCGGACAGAATTTCCACTCAGGACATATTTACAATCAAGTGTTTTCCGTAACCCTTGCTGCACCTGGTAAGTATAAGGCGAAAGCTCTTTTACTTTTCCAACAGAAGTAGAAATGATCAATTCTTTGTTGCTGATATTTAGCTGGTCTACCCCGTCATATTGCAATGCAATATCATTGACATTTCCACCTGGGCGCACGATGATATCGTATTTTAATGTTCCGGCATCCGTGTAATAGCGAACATCGATATTGGGATAGATATTTTGGTACGTTACTGCCTGGAAGATCTTACAACCACCCTGCCATTTGGTTTTGTCATTTCCAATGAAATAATTATTGTATGTCGCCAGCGCTTTGTCGGGAAGGATAGATAGCGATTTTGGATTGGCATTTATAAAATTCACTTTGTATGCATGCGAGCGAAGCGTAAAATCTTTGTTACCTGGCGTTGCCTTTGCAGCTGCATTATTTTTACTGGTTTCCGCATGACCATGTCCGTGAGTGCGGGCAGTCAACTCTTCAAGGTCTGCAGCATTATGTTGTACCACCGTGAATCCGTTTCTTTCTATGAAGAAAGCACCATTTGGCATTTCAGCTTTATAGTTAACTCTTGAATCCCATTGGCCTTTATTTTCTATAAATTGAAGCTGAGCGAAGGTGGGCAACACGCTAAGAACTAACACCAGACTTACCAGGAAAGAAGAGATCGATTTGCAGAGTTTCAAGAAGAAGATTTTTTACAATTTACAAAACATAACCATCATAACAATGCTATTGTTCCTCATAAAACAGTTAAAATAAGCTACGAGATTTTGGACCAGGGCGTTTTTCCTTTTTGGGATAGAAGGAAATTTTTAAGCGGTAGATTTTCGGGTAATAAAAGGTCAGGATCCTGATCAACAATCCGGCTTGCCAGCTCCTTGGAGACTTCGAGCATAGCCCTATCCGTGACTATATTCGCCAGCTTGAAATTCAGGACCCCACTTTGTTTTGTGCCTTCGATGTCACCTGGCCCCCGAATTTCCAAATCCTTTTCAGCAACGCGAAAACCATCATTGGTTTCACACAAGATCTTTAAACGTTCCCGCCCTTCACTTGATATTTTGTTGCCTGTTAATAATATGCAAAAGCTTTGTTCACTCCCTCTTCCAACCCGCCCACGGAGCTGGTGCAGTTGTGATAACCCAAACTTCTCCGCGCTTTCAATTACCATTACAGAGGCATTGGGCACGTTTACCCCGACTTCGATAACAGTCGTGCTGACCATGATCTGTGTATCGCCAGAGATAAACCGATCCATATTAGTTTGTGTCTGATCAGCCTTCTGGCGGCCATGCACCATACTGATCCAATATTTAGGTTCAGGAAAAAACGATTTTACTTCTTCGAAACCTTTCATGAGGTTTTCATAATCGAGTGTTGACGATTCCTCGATCAGCGGATACACGACGTATGCCTGTCGCCCTTTGCCTAGTTCCTCTTTTATAAAGTCCATTACCTGGGGTCGCTTATTTTCAAAACGATGCACAGTAGTGATGGGTTGCCTGCCAGGCGGAAGTTCGTCTATCAGGCTGTAGTCCAGGTCGCCATAAGCTGTTAAAGCAAGCGTTCTCGGAATTGGAGTCGCTGTCATAACGAGCACGTGTGGGGGCAGTGTGTTTTTATTCCAAAGCCTGGCTCGTTGGGCTACGCCAAACTTATGTTGTTCATCGATGACTGCAAATCCCAGGTTATTAAAAATGACTTTGTCCTCAATTACAGCATGTGTACCTACCAAGATGGTCAGGATGCCTGATTCCGCATCATGAAGAATCTTTTTTCTTTTTTTTGCAGACGAAGAGCCTGTCAGTAATGCAACTTGCACGGGCATGTTTTTCACCAACTCAGCGATACCGTTATAGTGTTGGGTCGCCAATATTTCCGTAGGTGCCATGAGCACACTTTGAAAGCCGTTGTCTGCCGCTATCAACATGCTTAGCAAGGCCACAATTGTTTTACCGCTACCGACATCTCCTTGTAAAAGCCGGTTCATCTGTTTGCCAGTACCTGCATCCTTTCGAATTTCTTTTAACACCCGTTTTTGTGCATTGGTAAGACTGAACGGCAAATAGCTGGAGTAAAAGCTGTTGAATAAAGCGCCAACCTTATCGAAGACCCAGCCTTTGCTAAAGCGATGCCGCGTACTCCGTAGTAAACCAAGACGAAGTTGGGCGAAAAAGAACTCTTCAAATTTCAACCGTCTCACTGCATGAAGATGCTGGGTTTCTGAAGCTGGGAAATGAATATTGCAGTATGCATCCCATCGCTGTGCAAATCGGTATTCTGTTAAGATGGCCGCTGTTAGATTTTCAGGTAGATCCTTTGCGGATAATTGCTGAAGTAAAGAAAAAGTTAGCTTGCCGAGGGCACGCCCATTGAGGCCCCTGGCTTTCAACTTTTCGGTGGAAGAATAAATGGGCTCCAGGAATTTTTTTCCTCCCCTTTTTTCCGGGGTGTAGGGTTCTATTTCCGGGTGAACCATTTGAACCTTCCCATTAAAAAAACTGGCTTTCCCGAAGACAAGATATGGCTTGCCGGACTCAAGCATTTTCTCCACCCAGGAAATTCCCTGGAACCAGGCTAATTCAATTTCTCCACTATCATCTTGTAAATGAGCCACAAGTCTGCGGGCACTTTTCTCGCCAATGATGTTTAGACTAATTAATCTTCCGGCTACCTGGGCAAAATCTGTGGCAGGATTGATCGCCGCAATCTTCTCGATGGAAGTTTTATCTATGTGTCGAAAGGGATAAAATTCAAGCAGATCTTTGAAGGTGAAAATGCCGAGCTCTTTTTTGAGTAAATCAGCTTTTAAAGGTCCAACACCTTTGAGGTACTCAATAGGACTGGCTAATATGTTACTGCCTGTGTTGATAGGGCGCTACTTTTTACACAAATATACTTGCCGCTTCAATGGCAGCAGGATTCAAAAGTTGACTTAGGTGATTCAACAATCAAAACAAATAAAAAGCTGGAAGCCAATGACTATTTGGTCATTTTCCGTTGAGGCTTAAAAGGCCGTTTGGTGTTTCGGGAATTGCTTCCGTTTGTGTGCATCCGGGCGGTTGCAGGATTATACTCCGGGGCTTCCCCGAACTCGATAGGTGGAATCGCCTTTGGAACCGGCTTTCCTAACAATCGTTCGATCGTTGAAAATTTCCGCTGTTCTTTCTGGCTTACAAATGTAATGGCGGTACCTTCTGCCGCGGCCCGCGCTGTTCTGCCAATCCGGTGTACATAATCTTCACCATCATGTGGAACGTCGTAGTTCAACACCAGGCCAATGTTGTCGATATCGATACCACGACTTAAAATATCCGTGGCTACAAGAATCTGAATGCGACCACTCTTAAAATGCATCAATACTTCTTCCCGTTTATCCTGCTCAAGATCGCTGTGTATCTCATCAACGGGCAGATTTGTTCGCTTAAGATCACGGGTGAGTTGTTTTACACTATTTTTTGAGCTGCAAAATATCAGGACCGAAGAAAAATTTTTCTGATGCAGGATATGTTTGACCAGGGGGATCTTTTGAGTATCGTAAACGATATAAGCGAGCTGAGTAATCTTTTCATTTGGCTTACTAATCGATATGCTAATTTCCTCAGGTTGATGTAAGATTCGCCGGGCCATTTCGCGTATCTTCTGTGGCATGGTCGCGCTAAACAACAGGTTCTGCCTTTTAACTGGCAACGCGTGGATAATGCGCATAATATCGTCGTAAAAACCCATATCCAGCATGCGATCGGCCTCGTCAAGGACAAGGTATTTTAAACCCTGGAACTTTACATAACCCATATTGATATGCGCCAGCATTTTTCCAGGCGTACAAATCACCACGTCTGCGCCTGCGCTAAGCGCTTTTTTCTCCTGTACAAAGGCGTTGCCATCGCCACCTCCATAAACGGCAATAGAACTTACCGAGGTAAAGTATGAGAGACCTTCCATGTGCTGCGCAATTTGCACTGCGAGCTCCCGTGTGGGTACAATAACCAGCGCAGTGATGCTGTGGTGATTTATGGGGGAAGAAATAATATTATTGATCAGGGGAAGAAGAAAGGCTGCGGTTTTGCCCGTGCCTGTTTGAGCAGAAGCGATGATGTCTTTACCTGCCAAGACGTGTGGAATCACTTGTTCCTGCACTGGAGTTGCTTCATCATAACCAGACGCCTCGATGCCTTCTAACAAGCGGGAATCAAATCCGAATTCGGTGAACTTCAAAATATGCTGTGTGTTTTGTTGTTAATTATAGGAATATGGAAATTAAAAAGTGCTACTCTTCAATATTTGCTTCAATCGGTTGTGGAGTCGTATTCTTAACTGCAATTTGAAACTTAGTATTCAAAATCACCTGGAAACTACCTGTTTTAAGCACGGCGACAGTTGCGGCATCTTCCATCATCACTGTTGCCAGTTGGCTCGCCAACTCAGAACCACTGATAACATTACTTACTTTGCCCTGCGAAAATTCTATGGTAAACTTATAACCAGCCTTCCGCCCCGACCCTGCCCTTTCAAAATCTTCCCGGTTCAGCGGTAAAAGCTGGTCACCAGCAGCTGATTTCTTCAAAAGAATTCTTATAACAGGCAAATACTTATTCCAAATATATGTGTACATACGCTTGCTGTT
Organism: Ferruginibacter sp.; assembly: GCA_030655145.1. GTDB lineage: Bacteria > Bacteroidota > Bacteroidia > Chitinophagales > Chitinophagaceae > Ferruginibacter. Next base: position 22,412 of record JAURWD010000251.1, on the reverse strand, counting down.
TGAAATAAAGCCCCGTTTTAAGGGGATTTATTTTGGTTAAGTAAACTTTTTAAAGATAATCATTTATGCGGATTGAGTTTTCTTTTGATTTCCCTCGTGTAAGCGAAGAGCCATTTTGCATTAATCTTAACAGCTAAATTCTTTCTTTTGTTTTGTGCAAGCACAGTATTTGCGCTTTCAACTTAAACCCCTAAAAAAGGCCCTTCATTTATTTTAAATCGTAAAGAATGAGCTCCCTACAAACTAAAAAATCGAAGCCTTTGATTGAGCAGGCAACCACTAACACTACTAGTTGGGTTGGCCGGCGGCCAGACGATAAAGAATTACTCTGCGGACAAACTTTTATTTCGCCTGCTGAAGGTGTTCTGGACTCTATTGAAGTTTTTTCAAGTATCGTATCCAAACCGGGGAAACTTGTAATGACTCTACATCAATTTGACAGGCATCATAAAACCTGGGGACCTGCAATGGGAACTACCAGTGTGGAAATGAATAGTTCATCAGCGGGGGGCTGGGTTGCCTTCCCAATACCCGGCTTACAGTTACAGAAAGGCCAATCTTATGGGTTTAAATTAGAAAGTGCGGATGCTTACGTAGGAATTGGAGAAGCAGCCGGCAGTTATGCCAACCCACCCTTTGACGATGGGCAAGAATGGCAATTTCTCAAGAACGAACAAAGAAGTCATGCATTTTCCTATTTCAGCCTGGCATTTAAAGTGGGGTTAAGGGCGTAGCACAATAATCTTACTTCCCTATACAAAACTTTGAGAAGATAAAATCAAGCACGTCTTCGTTACTGATATCACCTGTGATCTCAGAGATATAATGCAGGCAACGCCGGATATCTAAAGCCAACAGATCGCCGGGTATGGAACTTTGTAATCCCGCCTCGATGTCGTTTAAAGAAAGTTGCACCTGCTCCAAAGCTGCGGCGTGTCTAGCATTGGTAACAACCATACCTTCCGTAGCTGCATCTTCATTCACAGTTTTTTTGAATAGAGCCTGCTTTATTTCTTCGATACCAAGCTTATTCTTCGCCGAAATCAATATCGAACCATTTGCTGAATTCATCATCTCTTCCACATTTGCGGCCCGGTCAACTTTATTTGCTATCAGCAAAAATTGAATATTCGCTTCACTAAATTTTGCGGCAATCTCTGATAATTCTGCGACCGGCATTTGGTTGATGTCATAGATGTAGAGGACGACATCTGCGGAACGCATTTTCTCTAAACTCCTTTCAATTCCGACCAACTCTATAACGTCGTTGCTATGCTCCCGAATCCCCGCAGTATCAATCAGCCTGTAAAGAATACCATTTATATTTAAGACCTCTTCGATCGTATCGCGGGTAGTTCCAGCGATCTCACTCACTATTGCACGATCTTCATTGAGCAGTGTGTTTAGTAAAGTACTCTTACCAGCATTCGGTTTCCCGATAATAGCCACACTTACGCCGTTTTTGATGACATTACCCAAACGAAAAGATTCATGTAAATTTTTTGTTGTCAATTTCGCATCAGTTATGATTGCAGCAAATTTTTGACGATCCGCAAACTCAACATCTTCCTGGCTGAAGTCCAGTTCTAATTCGACTAATGCGGCAAAGCCGACAAGCTGTTCCCGCAGGGCTTTTAGTATGTTACTAAAACCACCGCGAATATTTGTAAGGGCTGATTTTTGCGAAGCGGAAGTATTACTTGCAATAAGGTCGGCTACTGCCTCTGCCTGTGTTAGGTCTAGTTTGCCTTTTAAGAATGCACGTTGTGTAAACTCACCGGGCTTTGCAATGCGGGCGCCTTTTGAGATGCATGCTTTAATCACTTGTTGTTGCACGAATGAGCTACCATGACAACTGATCTCAATAACATCTTCGCCAGTATAACTTTTCGGGCCTTTGTACAATGAAACAACAACCTCATCGAGCACCTCTTTTTCTTGCTTTAAAATACCGACGTGAATTGTATGTGATCTTTGGAGGGTTAGATCCTTGGCAGGAAATAAATCATTTACAATTTTAAATGTCATGGGGCCACTTAAGCGAATAACCCCAATTGCACCCACCCCCGGCGGCGTGGCCAATGCTATAATTGTATCGTCCCAACCAAATAGTTTATTCAACATGCTGCAAATATACAACAGAGCTATGGTGCCCTCAGAACTGCCTAAATGCTGTTTTGATTGCTACGGATGCAAGTTGAAAATCTTCCTATCATCATCGTTTATGTCTGAAAGGTAATAGTGACGAACCTGGTTAATAGCAACCTCATCTACTATGTCAACAAAATTTTGGAAGGTGCTTTCTTTACTGGATTTTATTATCAGCACCAGTTCCTTGGTTGAGCCCGGCAATTGTCCCACCTGGGTTTTCTTACGCAATAGCAGGTCACGAATGCCTTGCTCTCCAAAACTTGTTTGTTGAATAAGTGGCTGATTTTCTGGAAGCCCCTCATAAAACCTGATAACATTATCTTTTTCTAAAAGGACTGTAAGCACACAAGAGGCACAAACCATATCCTGCGGACCAGCGCTGTCGTTTGGCATGATGAGATTCATCGCTGTCGGTTGCGACATGGTGGTGGTGAAAACGAAAAATGTGATTAACAAAAATCCGAGATCGACCATTGGTGTAAGATCAACACGAATATTACTCTTTCCGGACCGTCTTTTACTTGACTGGTTTACTTGTTGGATTTCTGACATAAATTAGTTTTCATAGAAGACGTGGCATCCGGGACAATCCATAAATTATTTAGGTAGCGCACCAACTTGAAATCAATTTTTTGGCAAAAAAAATCCCCAGCGGGATCGCCGGGGATAGACTTATTTTCAAAAAGTTTAGTTTTCTTCGACTACAAAAGTGATCGGCTGGCGACGATAAGCGTTTACATTTCGTCCGTTCTGTAAAGCCGGTGTCCATTTAGGACCGCGTTTGATGATCTTCACTGCTTCATCTTCCATTCCAAACCCATGCTTACTTTCTGCAGTTACATCACTAATGCTACCATCTTTACTCACGATGAACTTTACAATTACCTGGTAAGTCCCACTCGGGGCTCCATTATCAACAGGCGCATTTGCGTTTAGGTTCTTTTGCAGGTACCTAACCCATGCAGCCTGTCCACCTGGGAACTGAGCTTCGTTTTCTACTTTAGTAAATACTTTATCTTCATCATCTGCCTTCGGCGCTTCAACTATCTGGGTTCCTTTGTCTTCGACCGGAGCCTGTACGATTTGATCCTTGTTATCACTTTCTACCGTTTTGGTACTGATAACCTGGTCTTCTTTAATCTCTTCAATTTTTTCATCCTCTTTTACTTCCTCATCCTTTACAATTTTTGGAGGGGTAAATTTCACCTGGTTGATTTCCGGTGGTGGTGGTGCCTTTGGCGGCGGTGGTGGTGGTGGAGGCGGTGGAGGTGGCTCGTTCGTTTTAACTTCAGCCATCTGTGTATCCAACACCTCAATGTCCTCTGGGCCATCTTTACTAAGCATGTTGGAAAAAACTGTACCCAGGAACACAAAAAGTACCAAAGCAACAGTGAAAATGATTGCTTTAGTGAGCCGTCCGTTGTAAGTTTTTCGCAGCTCGTAGGCTCCGTACTGTTTATTCTTGCCATCGAAAATGATGTCAAGAATATCAGCGCTTAAAATCTTATTTGTTTCCATTTAAAATGCTTTGTTAGTTAGATTCATAATTTGGCGAAATGCATAAAATTATTTTATACCATTCGCCTGTTCTGTCATTTGTATCAGTTGAGCTTCGGTTTCACTCATATCTACTTCGGCATAGTGACCCGGAGGTACCGCACTAATCGCCATCTCATCTAATATATCGATCGCATTTTTAAACGTAGCTTCCTTATCAGATTTAATGATGTACATCAAATCACCGATCGGAGTGGCTTTCTTTTTGTCAAGAATAAGCTGGCGAATGTCTTTGAAATTGCTGCTCTTAAACTGGTTGGATGCATCTGTTGGTGACAACTCTCCGTAGTAATAATATACCTGGTCATCCTTTCCAAGCAACAGCGTCATAGCTCCGGAATTCTTAACCTTTAGCTGGTTATTGGGATCATCCTTTGGTTCATTCATTGCCATAGCCGTTGGGGTACTCATCGTTGTAGTAAATACAAAGAAAGTAATCAACAAAAAACCTAAGTCAACCATTGGTGTAAGATCCACCCGAGTACTCATTTTTTTCGACTTCTTGACCCCAGGCCCTTTTTTATGTCCGCCACCGGACGAGGTATCCATTTCTGCCATAACAATAGTTTTTATTTTGCCCTTGTTCAGAGCAAAAGTTACGATTTAATTTACTTTTCAGCAGCTGGTGCAGGGCCTCCCGGAGGATTGAGCGCCAGTTCTGAGTTTAAAGGAACACCCTCTGGATTCGTTACAATTTTAAATTTGAAAATGTCATTCTTCTTGAAAGACTCTTTCACGAACTTGAAAGCCGGGTATTTGGCAGCATTGTCACCTTTAACCAAAAGGTTAAGATTTTCCATGCTTTCTCCACGATAAGATCTAACCACGCTACCAATCCAATCATTCAGCTCGTTTTTTGTACTGTCTCCGATAGGAATACCTTCCATTCTTTTTGGCTCCATTGGTTCCGACAATTGCAACATGCTTTTGATCTTATTGAAAGGCATTCCGATGAATTCCATTTTTTTAAGCTTCGAAAGCTCTGTCGGTGTTAGGCCCAGCGCTTTGGTGGTATTTATGTCTTCGAGAATCGCTTCTTTTTTCGCTTTATCTCCTAACATCAGGTAGACTTTTCCTTCTTTCGTCAATGTCACCAAAATGGCTTCTTCTTTTGCAATTTTAGTAGACACAGAGGAAGGAGTCATAACAGCTACTGCTTCAGGAGGCTTGGTCTTAGTAGCGAGAATAAAAAAAGATAACAACAAGAAAGCGACGTCACACATTGCCGTCATATCCACAGCCGTACTTTTTCTTGGTAATTTAACTTTAGGCATTTTTCAAATTTTTATGTTCTTTTCTTAAGATGCAAACAATCGTTTTTTTCACACGATTATTTATACAAAGAAGCAAAACTTTGAGTCAACGTAAAACCAGATTCGTCGATTCCGTAAGTGATACCGTCAATACGAGTGGTAAACACGTTATAGAAAATGATAGCTAAAGCAGAAGTACCAATACCAAGGGCTGTGTTATACAAGGCCTCAGAGATACCAACAGACAACTGAGTTGCAGCTGCACCACCGCCCGAATCTTCACCAAGCGCAGAGAACGCTTTAATCATACCAACCACCGTTCCAAGCAGACCAATCAAGGTTGCTACTGAAGCAAGGGTAGATAAAAACACCAGATTTTTTTCTAACATTGGCAACTCAAGTGAAGTAGCTTCTTCAACTTCTTTTTGGATCGCCAACACTTTTTGATCTGTAGAAAGTTCTGTATTGTTGATCATCTCTTTGTAGCGATGCAAACCTGCTTTCATTACATTACCTACTGAACCTTTTTGTTTATCGCACTCAGCTAGTGCAGCATCAACATTTTTGTTAGCCAGGTGATATTGAACTTTACGAACAAAATCAGCATTGCTGCCAGTGCCTGTAGCTTTTGAAATGGTAAGCATTCTTTCAACAACGAAGGTTACAACAGTAAGCAAACAGCCAATTAAAATCGGCACGATGATACCACCCAAATACATTTTATTTAGCGCACCGATTGGGCCCTCATGGCTTGGCCAAAAGCCACCTGATGCAGGCTTCGTGAAACCAGATGGATTACCCAAAATAAACCTCCAAAAAGCGTAACCGATGACGATACATAACAAAGGTGCAATCCATGAGATTGAGTTATTCGATTTCTTTACCTGTACGGTAGTTGATGGTTTTACTGTTGCAGTTGACTTTGTTTCTGCCATGACGTTCAAATTTTTTAGTGAGTTAAAAGAATTGCTGTTTGGTTAAATTTTTCGTTCTACAATGCTAAGGAAAAAAAGAATTCAAACCATGAAACATTTGTGAGAATTTTTCGTTGACGCACAAGTTAATAAAATAAATGAACGATTTATACCAGATGTGAATTATTATAAAATGAGGCTAGGAGAAAGAGGTTGGTAAAGCCTTGTTTATGAATTCAATAAATAAGATTTTAATGCCTTATTATTCATAGCGCAGCGCTACTATCGGGTCAAGCTTCGCTGCTTTATACGCCGGGTAAAGGCCTGCAAGCAGCCCTACGAGCGAGCATACTGCCACCCCAATTATTACCCATAGCCATGGTACTACAAAGCCGGTCTTCAGGATGACCGCGACAATGTTTCCGAAAAGTATCCCGGTTACAATTCCAACCAGCGCTCCCATGAGACTGATCAAAATTGATTCCCACAAAAACTGGGCTCTCACTTCAGAGGCTTTTCCTCCCAGGGATTTGATCAACCCGATTTCTTTCGTGCGCTCGTTTACTGCTACCAACATGATATTCATTAAACCTATTGCGGCCCCGATGAGCGTTATTAGGGCAATGGCTAGTGTGGCATACTGAAGAAATGAAAGATTTTTCATGAGCGACTGAGCGATGCTATCACTTTTATCGATGTAAAAATTATCGCCTTCTTTGATGTCAAGTTTACGTACCGGGCGAAAAGCACCAGTTGCTTCTCCGATGGCGGCGTCCATCAATTTCATATCGGGCACCATGATGGCAATATTGTAAGACTTCCCCGCAGACCCATGAATTCGCCTGACCGTATTGTAGGTAGTGATCACCACCTTGTCTGCATTCATGAATGCGCTGCTTCCTTTCTCTTTAAGAATTCCAATAACCCGGTATTTGTTATTGGCCACATTGATAATTTTGTCAAGAGCCCGTTGGGTATTTTCTCCAAACAATTTCTGAGCGATTACATTTCCGATCACACAAACGCTTCTCCCACTTTCTACATCTGTTTCAATGAAATCACGACCGTATAGTAATTCGTACCCATTCAGACGAAGGTAGTTCTCATCGCCGCCGATGAGCCGGATGTCAGGATTGGTTTTTTTGACATCGGTATTGACGATGATGCCGCCTGGTCCCGGCAATGCAATGCCTACGGTTGCAGGAAAAGTAAACCTGGATTTGAAAGCTCTCGCTTCTTCAACAGTGATAAATTTTCCCTGGCTGGATTTCTTTGAAGCAAGTTCATTCCGGTTTGTCTTCTTTGCTGCATCCCGGTTTGGCCCACCCCCAAATTGAATGTTCCGTTCTTTGAAACGAATGCTGAAAGCGTTAGCACCCATTGTTGAAAAACTCGTGGTGAGACTTTGGTTAACCGCTTCTACCGCAGTGATAATAGCGATCAATGCCATGATCCCAAGTGCGATGATCACCACGGTAATGGCTGTGCGTAACCGGTTACTTTTGATTGTTGTATAAGAAAGCGAGATGGAATCTAAAGTCTTCATTTAACTCAATTGGCTTTAAAGTTAATACGAAAACTTCCTTGGCAGGGAAGAATGTTTTTTAACACCGGGAGTTCTTGTGTACTTGCTTCCTGGGTTTTATTATTGATAGTGGAGCCAATCCGTGAGTAACCAGGGAAACAATCCAAGGACAATAATAAGAATAGCAATGAATATCAGCAAGCCTCGAAAGGTGGAGGTAGTTTCCGCACTCGCGAGGAGTAGGTTATTAGAAGTTGTGTTAAGACTAACTTCCTTGAAAAACATCGCCTGGATAATTTTAAAATAGTAATAGGCACTGATCGCTGCACATAAAACGGCAAAGATCACCAGCCATTGGTGATGACCATCCCGAACAGCAGCCATCAGCATATAAAACTTGCTTTGAAAACCCGCAGTAAGCGGAATACCAGTTAGAGAAAGAAGAAAAACGGTAGCCGTAACCGCAAGCACCGGTTGTTTCTTTCCAAGTCCATTGAAACCTTCAATAGTATAATCTTCCATTTTTATTAGTATCGCAAAAAGACCAATTGTAGCTAAGCTATAAGCAGCAGCGTAAAGTATAAGGCCTTCTTTTGCAGCCTCGTTCAAAGCAAAGATCGAGAGTAACATAAAGCCGGCTTGAGCAATACTGGAATAAGCTAACATCCGTTTAACACTCTGTTGGAAAACAGCGGTAAGGTTGCCTATAAACAAAGTGGCGGCGGTAATTATTGCTATAAGCAATTGCCATTGTGGCTGAACACTTCCAAACGAGTTTTCGAAGAGGCGAATGAAAGCGATGAATCCCCCGATCTTAACAATGGTCGCCATGAATGAAGTAAACACGGCCGGAGCCCCATCATAAACGTCGGGTGTCCAAAAATGAAAAGGCACTGCTGAAACTTTGAACGACATGGCGATCAACATAAACACGAGTCCAATTGCGATCATCACAGGCATTTTACCTTGCCCTGCATTTAGGCTGCTGATGTAAAACGAACCCTCGGGATTACCTCCGTACAAAAAAGCAATTCCCATTAACATGATACCTGTTGAAAATGCTCCCATCAGGAAATATTTCAACGCAGCTTCATTGCTTTTTAAATTGCGTTTGTCGCTTCCCGTTAATATATAAAGGGGAATAGAAATGATCTCTATCCCAATGAAAAGAATGAGTAGCGTGTTAAAGGTTGCGGCGAGACAAACGCCACATAACACGAAAAAGATCAAGGCAAAATATTCTGAAACATTTGCGCCTACCTTTTCTATGTCTGAACCACTTAAAAGAAAAAATATCAAGGTGCAAACCATTGCCACGGTGATAAAAACCAGGTTGAAGCTGTTAAACGACAACATATTATTTGTATCGATAGCGAAGAGAGACTCACCACTATAAAGTTCCATGCAATTCACCAAGATCACGATGAGCAAACCGAGGATAGCAAGATATTTGCACATCGCCTTATTCTTGATGAAAACGCCGCCAAACATCATTATTACGCCCCAGATTGCTGTAAATATTATTGCGTTCATACTTCTACCCGCAAAGCGGACGAATTGATTTTGTTACTTAAATCTTGTTACAATTGCTGCTACTGAATCCTTTGTTATTTCGAAAAAAGGCTGTGGGTAAATACCTGCAAAAAATATGGCCAGCACCAACAGGCCAAGTACCAGTTTCTGATTGAAGGATATATCACTCATTTCAGCCGTGAGCTCATTTGTTTCACCGTAAAATATTTTTTGAATCATTCCTAATGTGTATACGGCAGCGAGGATGATACTTAGGCCAGCAAAGGCTGCATACCATCCGTTAAATTTGAACAACCCGGTAAACATCATAAATTCTCCAACAAACGCATTGGTCAATGGAAGCGCAATATTTGCCAGGGCAATAATTACCAGTATGATGGTGAGTACGGGAGCCCGGTGGGCGATACCATTAAGTTGAGAGATTTTCCGAACGCCTAATTTCTTTTCAATAACATCTATCACGATCCAAAGGCCGATGATATTCACCCCATGACTAAACATTTGTATCATCACACCTTCCAGGGCAACTTGCTGACGGGTAAAAACCGCCGCCGAGATCAATCCGATATGCGCAATTGAAGAATAAGCAACAAGTCTTTTAAGATCATCTTGCCGGATGGCAATTAAACTTGCATAGATCATCCCCACTACAGATAAGCCGATCACTACATTTTCAAACTGCAATACCGCGGCAGGAAAAATCGGGAGAACCCAACGGATCAATCCAAACACTCCCATTTTAACCATTATTCCACTCAAGACCATGGTGACGGCAGTTGGCGATTGTTCGTAAGTATCCGGCTGCCAGGTGTGAAAAGGGAACACGGGCATTTTTACAGCAAACGCAACAAAGAAAAGCCAAAACAACCAGGACTGCTGGGTTGGTGTTAATGAGGCGGTATGAAAAGCCTGGATAGAAAAACTATGGTCAGAAAAAGGAGTACCCGCTGTGTGAAGGTACACATAGATGATCCCAACGAGCATCAAAAGCGAAGCAGTGAATGTATAAATAAAAAATTTGAAGGTAGCCGCGATGCGCCTTTCTCCTCCCCAGCGGCTGCAAAGAAAATAGACTGGTATCAAGGCCAGCTCCCAGAAAAAATAAAATAGCAATGCATCGGTGGCTAAAAATACGCCCATCAACCCAGCCTGTGAAAGTAACATCAGGCCGTAAAAAACATTTGACCTGGGGTAAACGTTTCGGTATGTTGCTATTAAAATAACCGGAAAAGAAAACGCCGTAAGAAAGGTGAGTACTCTTCCCAAGCCATCAAGACTCACGGAAAAACTGGCTCCCATGTATTTCAACCATTCATAATTATATGCAAGTCCATTCAGTTCTAAATTATCCTTGTAAATAAGCGTTGAGAGGGAAACGGCAAGCGTTAACAGAGAAGCCAAAACACTCCAGCCCCTGACACCGGAATCACTCTTAATAAAAAAAGCAATTACTCCTGCGATGAGTGGAAAAAAAATCAATAAATGTGGAAGGGTGATAAAGTTACCTAACATCAAAAAAAATTTACAGGAACAATTGAATGACAAACAATATCAAAATACCAAAAACCATCAGGAGGACATATGTTCCAACCTGGCCACTTTGCAACAAGCGGATCTGTCGGCTGCCATAATTCACAGCACGTCCAACTCCGTTCACAATTCCATCAATAATTCCTCTTTCCACCACATTTGTAAAAAAACCTCCCAGAGCTCTCACGGGTTGAACAATCACTGAACTATATATTTCGTCAACGTACCATTTGTTCTCAAGTACTCGTGCGATGCCTGTGTTTTCCTCAGTGCTATAGCGATAATCTTTATAATTTTTCCAGGCAAAGATGATAGCAATCGATGCACCAACAACTGAGGCCGCCATCAAAAAATATTCCGTGCTGTGAGATAGATGGTGTGTTCCCTGAATTTTCTTACTTTCTCTAAATATTGGCTCAAGAAAGGCCTCAAGCCTATGCCCACCATGCATGAATACTTCCGGGATACCGATGAGTCCGCCAATAACTGCTAAAACTGCAAGGATGATTAACGGAAATGTAATTGCACCGGGGCTTTCGTGAAGATGATGTTGCTGCTCATCGGTTCCTCTAAAATTACCAAGGAAGGTCATCGTATAAAGGCGGAACATATAGAATGCGGTCATAACTGCCCCCAAAACTCCGATCACCCAAAGCACGGGGTTCGAAGAAAATGCCGCTGCCAAAATTTCATCTTTAGAAAAGAAACCAGAGAAAGGAGGAATACCAGCAATTGCAATACACCCCAGCAGAAAAGTAATATGTGTAATACTCATATATTTTTTCAAGCCGCCCATCTTACGCATATCCTGTTCGCCATGCAGTGCATGAATAACAGATCCTGCCCCGAGAAATAACAGCGCTTTAAAAAACGCATGTGTCATAACATGAAACACAGCACCAGTGTAGGCACCTACTCCAAGGCCGAGAAACATATAGCCGAGTTGACTTACCGTGGAATAAGCCAATACTTTTTTGATATCATTTTGCTTCAACGCAATGGTGGCAGCAAGTATCGCTGTGGCTAACCCAATGATCGCAATCACGGTTTGGGTAGTTGGAGCCATTGTAAACAAAATGTTGCTGCGGGCAATCATGTAGATACCTGCAGTCACCATTGTGGCAGCATGAATTAATGCACTAACAGGCGTAGGACCGGCCATTGCATCCGGCAACCATGTGTACAAAGGGATCTGGGCACTTTTGCCTGTAGCTCCTACAAAGAGCAACAACGTAATGCAAGTGATATCGAAAGACGTTAACTGTGAGACATTTTGAAATACTGTATGATAATCGGTAGTACCCAATTTTGTGATCAGCCAAAAAACCGCAAGCAAAAAGCCTAGATCACCAATGCGATTCATCACAAATGCTTTTTTTGCAGCTGAGTTATAGTTGTCGTTCTTAAACCAAAAACCGATGAGCAGGTAAGAACACAGCCCGACCCCTTCCCATCCAATAAACATAATAACATAATTGCCTCCCAATACAAGCAGGAGCATTGAGAAAACGAACAGGTTCAGGTATGCAAAATATTTCGCGAAATTATTTGGTGTTTCATCATGCATGTAAGAAGTGGAATACACATGAATCAGGAAACCAACGCCAGTTATTATTAACAGGAATAGAGAAGAGAGTTGGTCAACCTGGAAATCAAACCCGATTTTTAAAGCCCCTGTGTTGATAAAGTCAAAATAATGCGCAACGTGAGTATTGCCATCTTTGACACTCAGAAAGACATACACACTTAAAAGAAAAGAAGCTAGTATCGTTCCGCTGCCAATGATTCCCGAAATAGACTTAGATAACTGATTTCTTCCCAATCCATTTACTAGGAATCCGACCAGCGGCAAAAAAGGAATTAACCAGGCAATGTGTAAAATGTTATTCATAATCCCTTTGAGGGTAATTTTCTGTTGCTTTTTTAAGCAACATTATGGAAGAATCTTTAAGACCGATCTATCAGTTGATAGGAAGCCAGCCTTAGTTTTTTAACCGATTTAAAAAATTGACATCTACAGAGTGTACGTTTCGGTACATCAACACGATAATGGCTAACCCAACACTCACTTCTGCGGCCGCTACTACCATACTGAAGAATACAAAAATTTGTGCGTCAGTCGCTGCCGTAGGATGTGTTGCTCCGATGGCCTGGCTATGCATTTTAGAAAAAGCAACCAACAAAAGGTTGGCGGCATTCAACATTAATTCAATACACATGAAAACAATAATGGCACTGCGACGTACCAACACGCCAATCACCCCGATGGTGAACAAGGTGGCAGAAAGAAAAATGTAGTAATAAACGGGCATGTGAACTTTTATTGATCGATTGAGTTACTAGAATGATAGGTTGCCAACACGTTTAAGCTTCTTTTTTAGAAATTACAACTGCACCGATCATAGCGCTTAAAAATAAAACACTGCTTATTTCAAATGGAAATACATAGTCGGAAAAAAGTGCCATACCCAGGTTCTTGATCAGGCCAGCGTCTCCTCCACCCATTTCTACAAGTTGCGAAGTCGTGGATGATTGTTTTAAAGCTGCGACAAGAACCAACAACAGGCAACATCCCGCAATAGTACCGCTATACAACAACAGCCTGTTCTTTTGGGGAGGTTCTGAGTCGGCATTCAAATTCATTAACATTACAACAAATAAGAAAAGCACCATGATGGCGCCAGCATAAACTATGATATTTACGATCGCAAGGAATTGCGCATTTAATAAGATATAATGGCCGGATACGGCAAAGAAAGTAATGATCAGGTAAAGAATACTGTGTACCGGGTTTTTACTAGCCACAAGGAGCATTGCCCCGCCAACAGCCAGTACACTCAAAAACCAAAATAAAATTTCTGTTATGCTCATAAGTAGTCGAATTCTTCCGTTACCGGGAAGTAAGTAAGTTTTTTACCTGGCAACTTGCGCCCTATTGCCTCTTGCTTCTGCAAACGCTTCCGGTTCGGTTATGGGATTTGGAATCAGCAAATCATCTTTACCATATATAAATCCTTTGCGCTGAAAATTTGCAGGCGCAAATGTTTCACTCAGGTAGATCGCATCCTTAGGACAAGCCTCTTCGCACAAGCCACAAAAAATGCAACGCAACATATTTATCTCGTACTTCGCAGCATATTTTTCTTCCCTGTATAAATTTTCTTCGCCCGCTTTTCGTTCGGCTGCTTCCATTGTAATTGCTTCAGCTGGACAAGCTACTGCGCAAAGACCACAAGCTGTACAGTTTTCACGACCTTCTTCATCTCGATTCAAAATGTGTAAACCCCTGAAAACAGGACTGAAGGGACGCTTAACTTCTGGATAATTTATCGTCGGCCTCTTTTTAAACATATGACCAAAAGTGATGGCCATACCTTTAAAAATAGCAGGCAGGTAAGCTCGCTCCAATAACGTCATTGGTTTTCGTTCGACCTGTTTTGCCCGGTTAGTTAATGCTTGCATATATGTTATTATCTGCGCTTTAGATAAGCTGCGCAAAGATATTTTTAATGTTTAGAAATGCCAGTTATTTTGTTGCAATAAAATGAAGGCTCCAGTGACAAGCATATTTATTAATGCCAATGGAATCAATACTTTCCAGCCAAGGTTCATGAGCTGATCGTATCTAAACCTTGGAATTGTCCATCTCACCCACATAAAAAGGAAAAGGAATGAAGCTGCCTTTAGTAAGAACATGCCGGCATGCAACAGGGCCATCCAGTTGATACCGATTTTTTCCGCAAAGGCGGCATCATTTAAAAAAGGAATATCATACCCACCGAAGAACAGGCTTACCATAACAGCACTGCTCAAAAACATGTTGATGTACTCCGCGAAAAGAAAGAAGCCAAGTTTCATTGAAGAATACTCGGTATGATAACCGCCAATCAACTCATTCTCCGCTTCCGGCAAATCAAATGGGGTGCGGTTACATTCAGCAAAAGCACAAATAAGAAATATCAGGAAGCCCAAAGGCTGTTTAATAATATTCCAGCTATACCAGCTTTCCTGCTGCTGCTCAACGATCTCCTTTAAACTCAAGGTTCCCGTTGTCATGAGGAGCGCAATCAGCGAAATCCCCATAGCGAGTTCGTAGCTGATAATTTGAGAGGCTGCTCTTAACCCTCCCATCAGAGAAAATTTATTATTACTCGCCCAGCTTCCGATCATGATTCCATAAACTCCCATACTAACCACGCCAAAGACATATAAAATTCCAATGTTGATGTCGGCGATTTGAAGTGGAATGTCGCGGTCGAAGAAGTGCACTTTGTCGCCCCAGGGAATAACAGCCCCAGTCATCATTGCCGTTAACATCGCTAAGCACGGCCCGAGGATAAATAAAAATTTGGAAGACAGGTTAGGAATAATTTCTTCCTTGAAAAACAATTTGAGTCCGTCAGCAACTGGTTGAAGAATTCCAAAGGGACCGGCGCGGTTTGGACCTCTGCGATCCTGCATAATAGCTGCGACCTTTCTTTCGGCAAAGGTGGCATACATCGCAATCAGCAATGAAGACATAACAACAACAACGATCAAAGCCAATTTTTCTAAAATCAAAGCCAACTCAATGGATAATAACATAATCTGTTCTGTTGAATATTAAATGCTCGGGGCCAATTTTCTTCTATCGATTTTCCTCAAATACATCCGAATGAGCCGGACCAGCGATCTCGCTTAAATGTACACCCGGCTTATTTACCTCGCTTTCGTCATGAATGTCCATGAGCAATTTCGGCTCTCTTCCGCCCATTACTTCCTGGATGGTTTCTTTCGGCATAACCAGGTTTTCGTAGTTCCCCTGTGAAATAACCGAATGGCGATTGACTTTTGTCACACCTTCGATCACCCAATCCACTGTTTTCTTTTTTTCAAAGCGGCAAGTATTGCATATCCACCCAGGCTTTCCATCAAAACTTTGCACTTCACCCCATTCGTCTTTGCGAGCAGTTACCCGGAAAACTTCGTTACCACGGAGCCACAAAGTAACATTGCCGCAACAACCAGGGGTGTCACAGGTACGATGCGCATCCACAGGCTTGGTAAACCAAACCCTGTTTTTGAAACGGAAGGTACGGTCAGTCAAGGCTCCTACCGGGCAGACATCAATCATATTTCCACTAAAGTCGTTATCAATTGCCTTAGATATGTAGGTGGATATTTCTGCATGTTCGCCCCTATCCAATATTCCGTGAACTCTTTTGTCTGTCAATTGGTCAGCCACATAAGTACACCGGTAGCAGAGAATGCAGCGGGTCATGTGTAGCTGGATGTAGGGACCAATGTCTTCCTTCTCAAACGTCCGCCGGGCAAATTCGTACCGAGTCCCTTCTTTGCCGTGCTCATAACCGAGATCCTGCAAATGACATTCGCCCGCCTGGTCACAAATAGGACAATCCAGCGGATGATTCAACAAGAGAAATTCTACAACTCCGGCCCTGGCATCTTTTACTTTATCGCTGGTGATATTTTTAACGATCATACCATCCATGACAGTTGTGCGACAGGATGCAACGAGTTTGGGCATCGGCCGCGGATCGGCGGTAGAACCTGCGGCGACTTCAACCAGGCAGGTACGACATTTACCCCCACTGCCCTGTAGCTTGCTATAGTAGCACATTGCAGGCGGAGCAACTTCACCCCCGATCTGACGGGCTGCATTCAAAACAGTTGTACCCGCAGGAACATCAATTGTGATGTTATCAATGGTTACTTTAAAAGTTTTTATTTCTTCGGCCATATATTATTTCGGGATCAACCCGGACTTGAATCAATAAATAATTATTCAATACAAAGCGCATTATCAAGCCATCACCGGCACATGAATCGGATCCGCATAGTGTGCCAATCCATAATTCCTGGTGAGACATTCTTCAGGATTCAATACATGCCATTCAAACTCATCTCTAAAATGACGGATTGCTGCGGCTATCGGCCATGCAGCGGCGTCACCTAAAGGGCAAATGGTATTTCCTTCAATTTTGCGCTGTATATCCCAGAGTAAATCAATGTCTTTTAACTCCCCTTTCCCGTATTCTATTTTTTTCAAAATCCTTTCCATCCACCCGGTTCCTTCCCTGCATGGGCTACATTGGCCACAACTTTCATGATGGTAAAACCTTGCAAGGGTCAGCGTATTTCGAACGACGCACTGATCCTCATCAAGTACAATAAAACCTCCGCTACCCATCATGCTGCCTGAGGCGAAGCTTCCATCGGCCAAGCTCTCATAATTCATCATTCGTTTTTCGCCTTTGGCAGTAGTCAGAAGCAAGTTTGCGGGTAATATCGGAACGGACGAGCCGCCGGGAATACAAGCTTTAAGTTTTTTACCATTTGGAATCCCACCGCAATATTCATCGCTATAGATAAACTCTTCCACAGATATGGTCATATCTATTTCGAAAATGCCGGGCTTGTTGATATTTCCGCAGGCTGAAATTAGTTTCGTGCCAGTGCTTTTACCGACCCCGATCTTTGAGTAGGCTTCCCCGCCTTCATTGATGATGGGCACTACAGCAGCAAGTGTTTCTACATTATTTACAACGGTAGGACAATCCCAAAGTCCTTTTACCGCGGGAAACGGCGGTTTAATTCTTGGATTTCCGCGTTTGCCCTCAAGACTTTCAATAAGAGCTGTTTCCTCTCCACAGATATAAGCACCAGCTCCACGTTGAACGTACATTTCACAATTAAACCCCGTGCCCAGAATGTTGCTACCAAGAAAGCCATTTTGCCTGGCTTCGGAAATCGCCTGTTCGAGAATGTCGGTGATCCAGGCATATTCACCCCTTATATAAATGTAACTAACATTGCTACCTAAGGCAAATGATGCTACGATCATGCCTTCAATTAGTAAGTGTGGAATGAATTCCATCAGGTAACGATCTTTGAAAGTTCCTGGTTCACTCTCGTCGGCATTACAAACAAGATAACGAGGAACACCCTCAGGTTTTGCAAGGAAACTCCATTTCATTCCGGTTGGAAAACCAGCTCCTCCTCTTCCCCTCAACCCACTTTTTTTAACTTCTTCCACAATGTCAGCAGGAGCCATCTTCAACGCTTTTTCGACACTTGCATAACCACCCTCACGGCGATACACTTCGTATGAGCGAATCCCGGGTACATGTTCCTTTTCCAGTAATAATTTTCTACTCATAAACAATCCCTTAAAACGATTAAAATGCAAGTCGATGCTCGCTAAGACTTTTCATCAATAGCGTCTGACCTAAAACGTTATTGCTTCTTAACTGCCTGTCTTGCGAACAGTAACCAACGGTTTCCCTTCTTTACCCAAACTTCCAGGACATACAATTGAAACAAGTTGTTCTTTCCATCCTTCGTAGCAGATATACCTGCGGAAAATCTTGCATTTGCTACGTTGCCATTCAAACTGATAACCAGGCTATCTTCAATATAGGATTCGTACTTCATGCTTCCGGACTCAAGATTTTTCATCAGTTCCGTTTTCGTCTCTACCCAACCGTTGCTGTGTCCATAGCTTAATGCCTTGTCCGTTTGCTGATTTATAGATGTTATATTTTTTGCAACCAGTGATTGGTGAAATCCTTTGATCGTCGAGACCAGTTTGTCATTTTCAGTTTGAGCTTTCACTAAAACTGTTGAGAACGTGATAGCAAATAAGACCAGGAGGTTTCTCATTATTTTTGTTGTTCACAGTTAAACATCCAGCTTACACCAAATTTATCTTTCAGCATACCAAATCTTGCTCCCCAAAAAGTATCCTGCAAAGCCATCGTAACAACACCGCCATCTGCCATCTTATAAAACACGGTTTCAAGTTGGGTAAGATTATCCACCTCAACGCTCATCTGGATATTTCCCTCGGTGGAAACTTCCTGGCCCTTAAAAACATCAGATACCATTATGAGGTTACCGTCAAAGACGAGTCGTGCATGCATTATTTTCTGCTTCCAATCTTCATCCGAGGCCATAGGACTATCTCCATATCTTCCAATTTGCGTAATGTCTCCGTTTAGACAGGTTGCATAAAAGTTTAAAGCTTCTTCCGCATTGCCTTTGAAGTGTAAATATGGGTTCAATTTCATCCTATCTTATTTAGCCTCGCTGTTAGTTTGCTTTTGCCCTGCATTCTTCGATGATCGCATCGACTTTTTCCGGTGTCAAATGTTCCCGGTAATTATTGCCCAATTGCATCATGGGCGCATAACCGCAGGCACCTAAACACTCAACTGTTTTTAAGGTAAATAAATTATCTGCTGTCGTTTCTCCAACTGCGATGTTTAATTTCTTTTTAATGTAGTCGATTATTGCATCGCTTCCGTTCACCATGCAGGGACCGGTTTGACAAACTTCAAAAAGATATATGCCCACGGGTTTTAGATTATACATACTGTAGAAACTGGCCACTTCATATACTTCGATGGGCTCGATCTTTAGTAAGGTAGCAACGTAGTCCATAACAGGAGTATCAAGCCAACCGCCAAACTCTTGCTGGGCAAGATGAAGGACCGGAATCAATGCGCTCTTGTGTCTTCCCGCTGGATAGCGACTCATGATCTCATTAACCTTGTCTAATTTTTCAGGAGAAAATTGAATCATATTGTTTGAGCGCTCAATAGTTAAAGATGTTAAATATGTTATAAGGCAATAGTCTTAGATAAAAAAACTCAGCTGGTTAGCTCACCTACGCGTCCAATTCTCCCGCGATCAGGTTTAAACTACTCATAGTTATCACCGCATCACTTAGCATCCCACCCTGAACAAGCTCAGGGAAAGCCTGGTAATAAATAAAGCATGGACGCCTGAAATGCAAACGGTATGGTGTCCGTCCTCCGTCACTGATTAAATAAAATCCAAGTTCTCCGTTACCACCTTCCACCGAGCAGTAAACCTCTCCAGCAGGAATATCTGTTTCCCCCATCACAATTTTGAAGTGGTAAATCAATGCTTCCATCTTTGTGTACACATCTTTTTTCTCGGGGAGATAATAGGCAGGTGAGTCAGCATGGAAAACTTCTGCTTCAGCGCCTTTGAATTCCTGTACCTTTTTATAAGCTTGCTCAATCAGGCTGATGCTTTGCCACATTTCTTCATTCCTCACCAGGAATCGGTCGTAACAATCTCCTGTTTTACCAACGGGAATATTAAACTCAAGATCATCATATGAACTATATGGGGTGTGAGCCCGCACGTCGTAATCAACTCCGGCAGCGCGTAAGTTTGGTCCTGTAAACCCATAATTCAACGCCCGTTCAGCGGAAATAGGTCCACATCCAATGGTTCGTTCCATAAAGATGCGGTTACGCGTAAACAGTGCTTCAAATTCTTTTAGTTGTTTGGGATAGGTAGCCAGAAATTGCTCCAGCTTTTCAAAGGCACGATTCGTGAAATTTCGTTCGAAGCCACCAATACGACCGATGTTGGTTGTTAGACGGGATCCACAAACTTCTTCATAGATCTCGTAAATCAACTCGCGAAATTGCATAAGGTATAAAAAGCCCGAATAGGCACCACTATCAACGCCTACTATCGAGTTACATATCAGGTGATCGGAAATGCGGGACAATTCCATGATTATTATCCTGAGATAATCAACTCTCTTTGGAAGCTTTACGCCCAACAGCTTTTCACAGGTAATATGCCACCCCATGTTATTTATTGGAGAGGAACAATAGTTCAAACGATCTGTTAAAGGAGTAATCTGGTAAAGAGGCCTGCGTTCGGCCAATTTTTCAAATGCTCGATGAATATAACCTACCGTTGAAGTTGCCTTCATGATTCTTTCGCCATCAAGTTCAAGGATATTTTGAAAAACACCGTGTGTTGCCGGATGCGTTGGCCCCAGGTTTAGGGTCGTCGTTAGTTTTTCAATACTGCCTTCCGGTAATAATATGTGTTGATCACTCATTTATTGAGCCCAAACGGGAGTTTTTCTCTAACCCTGCGGAGGAGTTGAGAGTTATAAAAAGTTGGCTTTGAAGTTAATTTAATTTAGTATCCGCTTCTAATGTTGCCTTGATCTTGTTCTGCTCTCGGAAAACCAATTCTCTACCAAACATCTCATCGTCTTTATCTATCCTGGTTTGATCTTCTAAAGGAAACTCTTTACGCATAGGAAAGTAATCCATCTCGTCAACATTCAAAATCCGGATAAGATTTGGATGCCCGAGAAAATTGATTCCAAAGAAATCAAAGGTTTCCCGTTCCATAAAATTCGCCGCCTGGTATAAGGCGGTTGCACTAAAAATGTCTGGTTGATTGATGTCGGTAAAAACTTTGAAGCGGATCCTGATGTTGTCAACAATGTTATGCAAGTGATATACAACTGCAAGTTCTTCGCCGATGTTATCCGGATAATGCACTGCCTGGAGATCTGTTAGAAATCGAAACCGAAGTTCTTCTTCATCAAATAAAAACTGTAAAACCTTTAGATTAAAGTCTTTGGGAGCAGTGAAAGTCAGCATGCCATAGGGTTCCACCCAATCAATAAGTTGTTCTCCAAACTTCTCAGTCAGCCTCTGTTTAATTAGTTCGTTGGTTAAAGCCATCAGCGTGCCTCGTGTTAGATTGATTGTATCAATTATATATTACTAAATTGACTATTGAATTCCATAACTCGTCATTAATTCTTTGTACTTGTCACCATTTCTACGACGTAAACTCTCCTGTCCGACCAACTCCTGGATCTTCATAAAGCCATCTAAAATAGCTTCCGGCCGGGGAGGACATCCAGGCACATACACATCAACCGGGATAACTTGGTCGATACCCTGCAAAACTGAATAAGTGTCAAAAATACCTCCGCTACAAGCGCAGGCTCCGACAGATAGGACCCATCGAGGTTCGGCCATCTGCAGGTATACCTGTTTTAAAACAGGTCCCATTTTTTTTGAAATCGTTCCCATCACCATCAAAAGATCACATTGGCGGGGAGAAAAGCCGACACGTTCAGATCCAAAACGTGCCAGGTCATAATGACTTGCCATTGTAGCCATAAATTCGATACCACAGCAAGAGGTAGCAAAAGGGAGTGGCCAAATTGAGTTTTTTCGCGCTAATCCTACAACTTTTTCCAGCGAGGTCGCCATAAAGCCGTCTCCCATCATTCCTTCGGGAGCCTCTACCATTTTAAGTTTCGTGTTATATTGAACAGGACGTGACATGAGTTGTGTTTTCGTTAATGAGTAACCTCAAACCTTTACAAAGTTAAAACAACAGATAAGCAAGTTTGTTGGGATTAACGGGGAATCCTCGCCATTGGTGAATGACTAATCCTCCCAATTAAGCGCGCCTTTTTTAATAATGTAAATGAACCCGGAAATAAAGAGGCCGACAAACATAACAACCGCAAAAAAACCGTTCCAGCCTAATTCTCGAAAATTGACGGCATATGGATAAAAGAAAATGACCTCAACGTCAAAAAGCACAAACAAAATTGCAACAAGAAAATATTTTACGGCCATCGGCTGACGTGCATTTCCTTTCACCTCAATTCCACTCTCGAAATTCTGCAACTTTTCGGCTGAAACTCTTTTAGGACCAAAACTATGTGTGAGTACCATCATAGTAGCAATAAATCCGATAGCAAAAATCAATTGAATACCGATAGGAAGATAGTTGGATGCGGTATTAGTGGCTTGAAGAATAAAGAATTGCATTGTGCAAAAATAGTGTAGGGTAAGCAAATAACAACTCACAAATGAAAAGAAAATTAGGCCGGATAAAACAAGAGGTAGCAAAGAAACTGGGTGTAAATTTTCAGGAAAACGAGATAATTAGAGAAGGAGCTAAGCAGAATTTCCTTTAACAACATTTGAATCCAAAGCTATTGCGCATAAAAAAACCCTGTCTGGTTTAATAGACAGGGTTCAAAGAATATGGCAGCTACCTACTCTCCCGCATTTTTGTGCAGTACCATCGGCCATAAGGGGCTTAACTTCTCTGTTCGGTATGGGAAGAGGTGAA
>JAURWD010000098.1 GCA_030655145.1 Ferruginibacter sp. | reverse complement strand
TTTTTCTTCTGCCCTCTCTACTCCTATTCGCCTGTAATGTTACCGCCCAAAATTCTAACCTGAGAAAAAAAGTCAATAGTGCTGCGACCGCCATCAACGAAAAAATGATTGCCTGGCGACGCGATATTCACGCTCACCCGGAACTAGGAAACCAGGAAAAACGAACTGCCGACATTGTAGCGAAGCACCTGCAAGGACTTGGAATGGAAGTAAAGACTGGCGTGGCGCACACAGGCGTTGTGGGAATTTTACGCGGTGCCAAACCAGGACCGGTCGTTGCACTTCGTGCAGATATGGATGGACTGCCCGTTACAGAAAGATTACCGCTTCCCTTCGCTTCAAAAGTGAAGGTTCAATACAACGGAAAAGAAACCGGCGTGATGCATGCCTGTGGGCACGATACGCATGTGGCCATGTTGATGGCGGTGGCCGAGATCCTGGCAGCAATGAAATCGGAGTTGAAAGGAACGGTTAAGTTTATTTTTCAACCCGCGGAAGAAGGTGTTCCAAGGGGCGAAGAAGGCGGTGCCGAAATGATGGTGAAAGAGGGCGTGATGGAGAACCCAACAGTTGACGTAATATTTGGCCTGCACATCAATTCTCAAACAGAAGTGGGCAAGCTTTCCTACCGCCCGGGCGGGATCTACGCCAGCATTAATGATCTGAAAATTACTGTGAAAGGCAAATCGGCTCATGGCGCATATCCCTGGTCGTCAGTTGATCCAATCGTGGCTGCAGCACAGATTGTGAACAACCTGCAGGCGATCGTTAGCCGCAACTTAAACATCACTGAAAATGCCGGGATCGTCACTATTGGGGCTATCAATGGGGGCAATCGCAGTAACATTATTCCCGAACAGGTTGAAATGCTTGGGACCATTCGTGCCCTTAACCTCGAAGACGAAAAGATGCTGATCGACCGGGTTCGCCAGGTAGCTACCAAGACTGCAGAAAGTGCAGGTGCCACCGCTGAAGTTTTGATTCCCTATAGTTCGAAATATCCGATCACTTTTAATGATTCTGCGCTGACCGACAAAATGCTGCCGTCGCTCAGGTTGACGGCTGGTGCAGAAAATGTCTTGTTAAAGCCGGCACACACAGGGGCGGAAGACTTTTCATTTTACCAGCAAAAAGTTCCGGGCATTTTTTTCAACCTCGGCGGTATGCCAAAGGGCGGTGACCCGCTAAAAGCCGCGTCGCATCATACGCCCGATTTCTTCATCGATGAGAGCGGACTTCAATTAGGAGTAGAATCAATGGCAAACCTCGCGATAGATTATATGGAGATGGCTTCAAAGAAAACTAAGAAATAGCAGGCCTTCATTCTGATTAGAAAACAGTGTAAATTTTAACCCCAACTATGGTCATCAGGAAAGCCACCGCCGATGATTTCCCGGAAGTGCTGAAGATGATCAATGAGTTCGCCAGCTTTCAACGCACACCTGGAAAGGTTACCATTAGCCTGGAGCAGATGCTGCAGGACCAGGCAGTTTTTAATTGCCTCATAGCCGAAACGCCAACCAAAGAAATTATTGGCTTTGCAACTTACTTCTACACGTACTTCTCCTGGTCCGGCAAAGGCCTATACCTTGATGATCTCTACGTAAAAAATGAGTTTCGAAACCAGTTGGTAGGCACCCGTTTTTTAAAGGCCCTCGCCAAACTTGCCGCGGATGAGCATTGCAAAAAAATGAGGTGGCAGGTGTCGAAGTGGAATGAACCGGCTATTGAATTTTATAAAAAGATGGGAGCAGTCATCGATGAGACCGAGATCAATTGTGACCTCTATCTTTAATTGAAAGCGTACACCAACAAATAGAAAATCTACACCGCTTTGCCGGCTTTCTTAAATACCTGGTTAAAAAAAAGTAGCTGGTAGCGAACTGCGGTTCCCCAGTAATCCCAATCGTGGCGGCCGGGCCTTTCAATGTAGTCGTGCGGAATTTTTAACTTAACCAATTTTTCATGCAGTGCCTTGCTCATGTAAGCAATGAAATCCTGGGCGCCACAGTCAATGATGACCTGGAGTGAATCTTTGGGAAAATTTTCAGCCATGTTCAACACGGACCAATCCTTATAATAGGCAGCGTTCTCTTTTATATCTCCCAAAATTTTATCTAGCCCATACCCTTTCGGGATAATACTGACATCTAAGGCGCCGCTCATGCTTCCACAGGCACCGAATGTTTCGGGGTGACGGATCGCAATAAATAAAGCGCCATGTCCACCCATACTCAAGCCGCTGATGGCTCTCTGTTGCCTGTCCGTATTTGTGCGGTAATGAGCATCAATAAATAAAGGGACTTCCCGGGCAATATGGGTTTCGTAACGGATGGCTGAATCGATTGGGCTATCATAGTACCAGCTGTTGATGTTTCCATCGGGACAAATGAGGATCTGTTGATACGTATCTGCAAGCTCCTGCATACCCGGCACTTTGGTTACCCAGTTGGAATAATTCCCGCGGGCACCATGAAGCAGGTAAACGGAGGCATACCGTTGCTGGCCTTTCAAATATGAAGTGGGCGTGATGACAACACAGTTCACCTCCTTTTGCATGGCCTTGCTATATATTTTCACGGTATCAACGGCAGCCCTTACCTGCTGGGTAATCGAAATAAAAAACAAAACGACGCAAAGAAGTTGCTTCATACAAAAAACAAAAAGTACGGAATGAAGATAAGACGTGGAGTCATCCTAAGTTTCAAAACCAGGCCGCGTATGCATTTTTAACGGTGATTTAACCGGGCGGGGCAAAGCAGGAATAGTTATTTGAAATATCGTAGGATCAATGAGTGACGGTGATATCGGTGAAGTGCATCCGGAACTTCCCATCTTTTGAAAGATGATTTTTTGCAATTTTAAGTCCATTGAAATCCTGGTAATCATCCCAGGAAGTAACCAGGCTCGGTTCTTTAGAGCCTCCTTTGTGAAAGGCCCATTCACGGATAACGTTCTCGTTATCTACAAACAGATCATACATATCGCCAGGGGTGAAACCGTCCTTATTGTTGTACTGAACCGTATATTTTCGGAGAGCAGAAGTTGTGGTAATTCCGGTGGTGGTATCTCCGCCGCTCCAGGTATATCCTTTATCCCATTTAAGGTGGAGTGGAAAAATAAGCCAGTACTCATCATTCGTAAATTGTGCATTTAGCTTTTTGAGCAAGGCCGAAGAAGTATCCATCCTTTTGAAATCAACACTATCATTCTGGTCGTAGGATATGACCCGGTTTTCCTGGGGAAACCATTTCCAACGACGTTGCATATGCGCAGAATCCTTCTCAACATTAAAAGTAAAATCGAGTGATTTGATCTTGTCAAATTCTGCAATGCCATGTGCTGCTGCTATTTTGGCTGCAGGTTCGCCTCCGGAAGCTTCCGATGAAGCGTTATCGGAACAAGACTGGGTTAAAATAAAAACACTCATTACCAACTGGAAGATTACAGTGCGTTTCATAAACGTATTTTTCTAAAAATAACGTATTGGGTTCATTAAAAGAAGAGAAACTGCGGATCTTACCCCCTGGCCAAAGACAATGTGGTATCAATCGGGATCCTACAACCTAATGGAGCATCCGTGAGAGCTTGATCGGCGTACAGTGTTCCGATAGAATTTCCACTTTAGCCCGACGCTTGATGATGGTAATGCTGCAACGCTGAACTTCGTTAAACCGGGCTTCTTTATAGATGCCTTTGCCTTTCCACCGCGTGCTGACTACAGCAGTGTTTCCATAGATCTGGACAAAATAAGCACTGCGTTCCACAGATTCAAGGATATATTCCGGTGAACCTGCGGTTTGAACAAGATTTTTTCTTCCAAAAGTTCCGCCCGACTGGGTAAAGTAAATGTAAGAAGGTGCCAACACGGAATCGACCATCTTCATGTTCTTGGTGCTCCACCCCTGGTCAAATCTTTTGATAACCGCGATCACTTCTTCCTCGGAAAGCGAAGCTTCACGGATACAGGAAGTAAGTGCAAGGAAGACAGTTATGCAACAGACAAATATGGATCTCATGTAATACAAATATAATTCAACAACGGAATATTGCTTCGGGCATTTCAGAAAATTACCCGCGGTATCCCACTCACAGTATCGCTTACCTGCAAATGGCCGTGCATGGTTTTGAGTAATTCCGCGTTTGTATTTAAACAATCTTGCAAGTTTCATTTCTCCCTAGCAGCAAATTCTCAGTAAGAAATCTTTTAGCTGAAAGTCTTAGTAAAAATGCCTGGTTTGTAAAATTTAAAGCAAATTAGCTTATGGAAAAACTGTCCAGGTTTTCTTGCGTGATCATAGGGTTGCTATTGGCTTCAACGTCGTGCAGTCCAGTCAAACAATCTGTTCACGCAGCTGCAACTGCATCCGCGGATTCTCTTCGATTGATCGGCCAATACGAGATCCCTCTCAATTTTTCTTTTGACAATACGGTTGTAGGTGGCTTATCGGGTGTGGATTATGATCCTGACGAACAGGTTTATTATCTTATCAGTGATGACAGAAGCTTCGTCAATCCTGCACGGTTTTACAAGGCCAATATACAATTGTCTTCAACCGGTATAGACACGGTCAGTTTTACTTCAGTGTCTTTCCTTCAACGGCCGGATGGAGGAACCTACCTGCCTTTTAAGCAAGACAAATTGAATGCGCCTGACCCTGAAGCGATCCGCTTTTATCGTCCTGCACGTCAATTGGTGTGGAGTAATGAGGGGGAGCGTATCCTAAAAGCGCCGGACACTATTTTGCAAAAGCCCTTTATTCACTTCATGACAACTGCCGGTGCATACCTTTCGAATTTCACCATTCCCAAAAACATATTTCCCAACGTGGTTGAGAAAGGTTCACGACAAAATGGAGTTTTCGAAGGCTTGACGTTTGCGGACGATTACACAACCCTGGTGGCGTGCATGGAAGAGCCTTTGTTCGAGGACGGGCCGCGAGCCAGCTTTTCAGGCAGCGCCGCAATAACACGGATCCTTAAATTTGACGTAAAGACTCGCGGACAGATTGCGCAATATGCCTATCGCTTGTCTCCCGTTGCAAAAGAACCTTTACCAGCAGGCGCTTACAGTATCAATGGCATTTCTGATATTCTCGAAGCCGGACCGGGTAATTTATTTGTGGTAGAGCGCTCCTTTTCTACCGGGAGCCCACATTGCACCATTCGTGTTTTTTTAACCTCACTTTCGAGCGCCACAGACATCAGGGACCAACCTTCGCTGCAGACAGCCACAGGGTTTAAAGAAGCTTCCAAAAAACTTCTCTTAAATATGGATTCGCTTGGGATATATACTGATAACATCGAGGCAGTATGTTATGGACCAACGCTACCTAATGGGCATAAAACCTTGCTTTTTGTGTCAGACAATAATTTTAACCCGATGCAGAAGACGCAATTTTTATTGTTCGAGATCCTGTGAGGACTTTTCAGAGAAATAAAGATGATTATGATTTTTGCATTTGGGATTAAATGCAGCCTGGCAGTGTGGGCAGGTATATTTGCCTTGCAGGTAATCAGTAATGGAGGTTTCCTTCCTGCACTTTCCGCATAAAATAGCAGCAGTGCCATACGCACTGGCCGGCCATGGTTGCGCTGCATGTCCTGCACATTCTTCGTGGCAATAGTAACAGGCATAATATTCGTTACAGCACCTGAAACGAATGGCGATGATATCTACCGGGGAATGATAATGGGCACAGCGGGTTTCAGGATCAACAGATATACCTTTTACTTCGATCATAGATTTTTGCTGACGATAAATTGGAAAGATATTTGAGAAGGACCTGGTTGCAGATCTCAACCAAAAATAGGAAGAATGGGATTTTTTATTTCTGAAAACTGAAGATCGAAACCCATAAGTGTTTACCTGAGTAACACAACATATCCTCGTTTCTTTATTTTCATATTCCTGAAATCAGTGCCTTCAGCATAGAACACATAAGTTCCCGGCGCCTGTTCGTTGCCTTTGAAACGCCCGTCCCAACCTACTTCAAGGTCGACATTGCTGTACATGAGTTGCCCCCACCTGTTGAATACGCGAAACTGATCAACGGACTTCATACCAATGGCGATGGGTTTGAAATAATCATTTCTACCGTCCATATTTGGACTGAAAGCTGAAGGCACATGAAACCCTGCGAGGATGCTAAACACCCGGACATGAATGCTGTCGTAGGCAAAGCAACCCGAGTTGTTACTGACCTTTACTATGTACGTGACGTCTGACTGCGGACTGGCAATGGGATTGAATACATGAACATTGGTAAGCCCCATCGGTGGCGTCCAAAAATAGTTACTACTACCGGTAGCGACTAGTTGCAGTGGTTGTTCAGAGACGATGGAAGTATCCCGCGGTCCGGCATCTGCAACAATGGTTGCGACTGTAACCCGAACAGAATCTAAAACCGCCTTCGGACAGCCCAGCGTGTCCCGGACTAACACGGTATAAGTAATGTTGAAGGAGGGATTGTTTGCGATTGGATTCGGGATCGAGCGGTTGGTCAAAAAAGTTGCTGGTGTCCAGTTATAATTGCTACCACCCGTGGCTGTTAGTTGAAGTGAATTGCCCGAACAAATAATTGTATCTACTCCTGCATCTGCTAGCGGGTATGGTACCGCTTTCAAGGTGATAGCATCGGTTGCAAGACATTTACCGATACTCGCGGACACAGTATACGTGGTCGTCGACAGGGGCGTAGCCATCGGGCTCTTCGTAGCTGGAAGATCGAGGCTGGTCCCGGTTAAACTTTCCGTCCAGGCAAAATACAACG
This sequence comes from Ferruginibacter sp., assembly GCA_030655145.1. Taxonomy (GTDB): domain Bacteria; phylum Bacteroidota; class Bacteroidia; order Chitinophagales; family Chitinophagaceae; genus Ferruginibacter. Next base: position 11,770 of record JAURWD010000098.1, on the reverse strand, counting down.
CATCTGAGACCAGATTTAACCGTACTGCGTCGCCACCACAAATAGTTGTGTCGGGCCCCGCCCGAACACTAACTGAGCTTTTCACATCCACAAAAACCGAATCGGTTCCTGCACAGCCGTATGGGTCTGTCAAGGTCACAAAATATCTTGTCGGCACATCGGGGCTCACCGAGGGTGAGAAAGCACCCAGGTCATCAATGTTGTAATTCGGCTTCCATACCACAGTTCCGAAACCAGTAGCCTTCAATTGCAAAGTATCGATAACGCAGATCAGCGTATCATTCGTAACCTCGAGTGCCGGTCGGTCAGTGATCAAAATGATGCGATTCAAAGTGTCTTTGCAGCCCTTGCTATTTGAAACAATACAGGACACCTGGTATTCAGCTCCGGTGGCAAAAATGTGGCTGGGATTTCTGTCCTTAGAAATATTATCTGGAGCGGTTGCATCGCCAAAATTCCATGACCAGGAGTCTACGGTTCCATAGGTTGTTGTAGAAACATCTGTAAACTGTATCGGTGTGTTTTTGCACTGACCCTGCACATTGAAGGCGGGGGCAAATACCGGGTAAACTTTTACAACGGAGAGCATTGAATCAGGGCAAGGCAGATACCGGTTAACGACGAGTTTTAAAACATAAGTACCGGTATCGGGATACGTAAATGTTGGATTGGGGGAAGAGGATGTATCAGATGAAGAACCGGGTACTCCAAAATCCCAGAAGTAAGTCTGGATGTTACCTCCGGGAGCCTTATTTACAAATGAACGCGTAAAGCTTTCGCAACTGAAATATTCCGGGTCCAATAAGGCCTGGGTAAGGGCGCAATCAGCAACCGTAATGTGCAATGACTTTTGAACACTTGAACGAATGATACTAGTTCCCCGCTTATATTCAGTGATCGTACAGGTTACGACATAGGTACCTTCTTCCTGCGGTGCGATACCGCTCACAATACCAGTGACAGGATTAATTTTTACGTTACTACCCATCGGCTCTTTACCCGAATAAGGGAATGTATAACTGATGAAAGAAAATGGAGGATTGCTGGACTGGCTGCCGCACTGGCCGGTGTTATTTCCCTGGGAAGAATAATAAGCGTCGGTGAAGGCGTAAGAAAGTGAATCACCATCATTATCTATCGCACTGAAATCAAAAGTGAAGAAGTTATCCTTACAAATGATCGCTGTATCATTCTGAGAAAATTTAGCGCTTGAGTTGGTGTAGGCAGTAGGATCCGGCCCGTTCGTGCCGGGAATAGAAACTGTCCAGGTATCCCCTACCGAGCTGGAGCCGGGCACCATGTTGATGATATTCGCGATGCGGCAGCACCGCTGGTAAGAAATGATATAGCCATCTGGAGTGATCGGAAGTTCGCGGATGAAGGTGAACGTGCCTATTTTGTAACAAATATTTGGAATGGGATTGATGCAGGGATGACATTCCTGGCTCGTGCAGTTCTGCACGTTCATTGAATCTGAATAATAAATGCTTTGCACATCAACCAGCGAGTTTGAGCCCCCATTGAATATTGAAATGTTTACGTTGGGGCACCATTGGTTGGCACTCAAAAAACATTCGGTATAAATCTTAAGCGTGATCCGGTAACGGGCAGTATTGGAAGCGGCACCATTACCCAGGTACTCATAATAAAGCCATCCTCCCTTGGTATGATTCCCAAGTGAGGTAAATGCCATGGTTAAAAAATAAAGACCAATGAGTAGCTTCTTCATTATTGTGATGCCATAAAGTAAAGAAGGATGATACCCGGAGAACCGAATCTTAAATTAACAAATATTCGTTGTTCAAACGACAAATATTTGGCGACGGTTGCTTCTGCCGCCGCGGAGTTTTCATACGAGAGGATTACACGGAAAAAATTAGTGGACTAGTAAAATTGGCTGGCAAATCAAGGCAGTTGTGTTGTTGGTTTCTGATCATATTTGCTGGCAAGCTTCTACTCATCAAGTTACACAAAATAGGATTACAACAGTCAAGGCACATTGTTTAAATTCCGGAAATTTTATTCTTCAATAAAATCAAGTTCCTTCCCATAAGTTTCATTGGTAGCCAGAACCGATGTAAACCCAATAACGATGATGACAATCCCGGTAATCCAGGCCGCTGTTAAGTAATTATCAAGCATCGTCTTACCGCGTAGAAACTGGAAGAGCAGCAAGATGAGTGGAAGAAAGCCCCGGACAAGATTGGGAATGGAAATGGCAGCCGTGGCCCGAAGGTTTGTTCCAAATTGCTCGGCGCTCATGGTGATGTACAACACGGAAATACCTGAACCGAACCCAAGTCCCATGCAAAGCAGGTACATATTGAAAGCATTCCCGCCACCTTTTGTAGCAAAAAACAGGAAGATAAACACGCTTAGAATGAAGTAAAATACCAGTAATGCCTTTTTGCGGCTCTTTATATAATTGCTCAAAAAGCCTGCCCCCATATCGCCGAAAGCAAGCGCCACGTATTGAAGCATCAATGCCTTAGGCTGGTCAAAATTGTCAATCCCAAAACGCTTGGCAAACTCATCTGAAAAACTGATCAGCACCCCAATGACATACCAAACCGGCAACCCGATGGTAATGGCGCGGAGATAGCGCAAAAACCGGGATCGGCTATTGAGAAACATCAGGAAATTTCCCAGCGGAACTTTAGCGTTTTTAACCGCGTCGTACATCCCGCTTTCGAGCACGCGTACCCGAAGAAACAATAAGGCCAGCCCCATGCCCCCACCAATGAAATAACAAAGCCGCCAATCTTCGCCGCTGAAATAGTAGACGGTGTAAGCAGTGATGGTGCCCATTACCCCGCTGGTCGCAATGATCGCAGCCGCAATGCCACGCTTATGTTTTGGTAATAATTCGCTGGTGAGAGTGATGCTTGCGCCTAGTTCCCCGGCCAATCCCAATCCCGCTATAAATCGCAACACGGTATACTGCCCGATCGTTGTCACAAATCCATTTGCGATCGTCGCCAGGGAGTATAAAAGGATCGAGCCAAACAACACTTCCTTGCGGCCTTTTTTGTCGCCGAGAATTCCCCAAAGAATTCCACCGATGGTGAGCCCAACCATTTGCCAGCTGATGATACTCTCACCCACTGTTTTCATAGCTTCTTCTGAAACACCCAGTTCCCGGAAACTGGATTTGCGTACAATGCTGAAGAGCAACAAATCATAGATATCAACAAAAAATCCGAGAGAGCCGACAATTACAGGTAATGAAAAAATTCCATAAGATTTTGGCTGCATGCAATTCGTTTTGGGAGGAGCTGAGATATTGAAATTAATGTAATAAGCACAAGCTGGAAAATATTAATGCGTTTATGCGAAACGGTTGGATACGGCGGACCAACCGATAAGCAAATGTTAAATGGTGCGATGGAAAGATTCTTTCTGAAAGCTTTAGTAATAGCTGGCATTATTATTTCACATCCACAGACTCATTTTTCACTTCAATTTAAATTAATCTATGAAAAAATTGTTTAATCCATCCAGGAAAAACCTTTTCGCAGTTGGTGGTTTGTTAGTAGCTGCGGCGCTCTTTGCGTCATGCAAAAAAGATAATGATGTTAATACGGAAATACCTGCTGCGGGGGTGATGGCTTTCAACCTTGCTCCTGATAAACCTGGGGTCATTGTGTCCCTTGGCGGTAACAGCCTGACGAACGTGCCATTGAATTACACCAGCTTTACCGGAGTTTACCAGCGGGCATTCCCCGGAACCCGCCTGGTTGAATCTATTGATGCCAGCACCGGCACCCCGTTTGCCAGCACGAGTCAAAATTTTGAAGTAAACAAATACTACTCAGTTTTTGCAATGGGGACAAATGGCACTTACAGGAATGTAGTGGTAGAAGATGAATTGGATAGTTTGCCGTCAACTACCGGTAATGCTTACCTGCGTTTTGTGAATGCTGTGCCAGATTCCGGCAGCTCTACTGTGAAGATCACGAGTGGTGCAACTACCGTCGACGCGAATTCTAATTATGGACAGGTTTCCGCCTTTACCGGCTTTGCACCGGGTAACGTAACCCTGGCTGTCAACAATGAAGGAAATGTCAATGCCAGCCGTACTTTCCCGGTTGAAAAAGATAAAGTCTACACGGTACTGTTAGTTGGCGTACCAGGAAGCACTGATTCTACCAAGGCTGTTCAAATTAAGTACATCACCAATGGTACGATCACGCCTTAGTGGTTAACTTCTATAAAAAAACTTCGGACAAAAATTTGTCCGAAGTTTTTTTATTTAAAGAGACGCGGAAATTTCAACCGACCAGGTGCGCTCAAACTTTTCACTTTTTTCCAAACGCACTATCCCCTCTTTTTCTTCGATCTTTTGTGAAGAATCAACTGAATCTGCTACACCGCACCAGGGCTCGATACAAACAAAGTCAGCGCCTTTTGCCGCCCAGATTCCCAGGAAAGGAAACCCGTCATAATTAAATGTGAACCCTGCGCTGTCTTTATCGCATATCAACTTCACCTCTGAAGAAGCCATGTTTTTAATCACCAGCGCATCCTGCTCAAACAATTTTTTCGACAGTGGCAGCTTGTCGCTTCCTTGCATCAGGTCGACTGGTGTCGTTTCGAGCAGGCCATCCTTGCTGATCGGCCACCTGCCTGCGTTCTCGCTTTTATTAAATTGCAGGTAATAATCTACGTAACTAAGTTCATCGTTCAGTGGAACTTTAAAGGCCGGATGACCACCGACTGAAAAATACATCTCCCCATCTGTTAAGTTATTAACCAGGTAAGTAAGCGACAACTTTTGTTCTTCCAGTTGATAGATAAGGTAAAGCCGAAAATGAAAAGGAAATAATTTCAACGTCTCTTCATCATCGTTTAATGTCAGGGTGAGACTGGTTGCAGTGTGCGTACCAACTTCAAATTTTTTTTCCCGCGCAAAACCGTGCCTGCCCAGTTGATATGATTGATCTTTATAAATGAAACGATCGTTTTTGAGTGTCCCAACAATTGGAAATAAAACGGGTGAATGCTTACCCCAAAATGCAGCATCACCGCTCCAAAGAAATTCCTGGCCGGTTGACTTATGAATGAGGCTAGTGAGTTCTGCCCCTTTAGGATTAATGGTCGCAGACAAAAATTCATTCTCGATCGTGAACATGGTTTAGTGTTTTAAATTAATCCAGCCGGCATTATGCGACTGATGGGCACTAAAATAAATCATTTAACTACTGCATAAAAATCTGGGTTATCAATTCCTTCATTGCTGTATATCAAATTGCCTAAAACCGTTTCTGCTCAAAAAAAGTTTTAGAAATTGCATTTTTTTATAATCTTTGCAGTCCTCAACTTAAGAATTATGAAATTCTGTTAAGATTTTGTTCCCAAACAAAATCTCTCCGCTCTAAAAAATTCCCGGTGTTTTCACTGCGGCTCTTGCTATTCAGTTCATCTTACATTCAAGAATTTCATGTCTTACATTCAAGTACCCAGCAATCGTTTATCTTCTATATTTTCAGTCATCCGTCAATCGCTTAACGGCGAAGAACAGGATTACACCACCGGCAGCATCAGGCGGGCCGTTATTTTACTGGCCATTCCAATGGTATTGGAAATGTGCATGGAGAGTGTTTTCGCAGTCGTAGACATTTTCTTCGTCAGCCACCTGGGCAAGCATGCCACTTCTACAGTCGGGCTTACAGAGTCGGTCACAGCCATTATTTATTCCCTTGCAATTGGGATCAGTATGGCTGCTACTGCGATGGTAGCCCGCCGTATCGGCGAGAAAGACACACTTGCCGCATCAAAGGCCGGTATGCAATCTATCCTGCTCTCGGTGGCGATCACGATCGTGATCAGTATCGCGGGATTCGTTTATGCAGGTGATATTTTGCGGGTCATGGGCGCCGAAGAGGAAGCTATTCAAACTGGCGTAGGTTATACCCGCATCATGATGGGCGGCAGCATTGTGATCATGCTTTTGTTTCTTATTAACGGAATCTTCAGGGGAGCCGGTGACGCCATGATGGCGCTCAAAAGTTTATGGATCGCCAACATCTGTAACATCATTCTTTGCCCGCTTCTGATCCGGGGGCTAGGACCGATCCCGGCTTTCGGCATTGTTGGAGCAGCAATCGCGACCACCATTGGACGAGGTATCGGCGTACTCTATCAACTGTATCACTTATTCAATGGCAAGCGCCTGGTACAGTTTACCCTGCGCCACCTTACACCAGACTGGAAGCTGATGCGCTCTTTAATTGACATCGCCTGGCCCGCAACCCTGCAGTTCCTGATCGGCTCCGGAAGTTGGATCGTGTTGGCGAGCCTTGTGGTAAACACCGGTCAAAGCGAAGCTTCCGCAGGTTACCCGATCGCGATCCGGATCGTCATGTTTTTCCTGCTGCCAGCCTGGGGCCTGAGCAATGCAGCGGCTACATTAGTGGGCCAGAACCTGGGTGCAAAGCAACCCGAGCGAGCTGAAACTTCGGTGCTGCGAACGGCAAAATACAACGCGATCTTTATGGCAATGGTTTCGCTGATCCTGTTGTTTTTTACCCCGGCGATCATTTCGTTCTTTACGAGTGAAGCGCTGGTTGCCGGCTATGCGATCACGGCAGTGCGGGTGATCAGTTCAGGCTACTTGTTTTACGGGATCGGCATGGTGATGGTAAATGCGTTTAATGGTGCAGGTGATACCCGAACGCCAACGATCATTAACCTGTTTGGATTTTGGTGTTTCCAGATTCCGCTGGCCTGGATACTTGCGAAGACTTTCGGGCTCGGTCCGCTGGGTGTCTTCATTGCCATCCCGGTTGCTGAAACGGCGATCACCATCACCGGGTATATTTTATTCAAACGCGGCAAGTGGAAACTAAAACAGATCTAAGTCTCGCCCATGGGCGGATATTTCCTTGTATTAAAATAAAAAAAGGGCCTTCGGTTTGAAGGCCCTTTTCCATAATGACATTCACTTATTTGTTAAGTTCCAGAACCACCGCCTGGTAAGATTCCAGTTGAAAGTCTTTTAGGTCCGAAGCTTTTTTTGTAACGATGTCAGTTGCACCGGCAAATCCATTCGTACGTTCCGCATAATTTTTAAACGAAACGGTCTTGGTTTTTTTTGACGTGTTCATAGCAACCATCACCGTTTGCTTTTCATCGTACCGAAAATAAACATACAGACCGTCGTCTGGCATAAACTGCATCATTTTACCAAGGGTAAGCGCGGGAGAGGTTCTCCGGTAATTTGCCAGCGCATGTACATGCCGCCAGATCTCATGGTCTTTCACGCTGCGACCACTCAATTCAAACTTATTCAAACTGTCCCCTTCAAAGCCACCTGGAAAATCCAGGCGAACGTAGCCGTCATTCGGACTTGTTGTGCCCGCCGTGGCAAGTTCAGAACCGTAGTACATCTGTGGAATACCGCGACAGGTAAATAACCAGGACAGGGACGATTTGTATTTATTCATGTCTTCTCCTACAACTGAATAAAACCTGGCGATGTCGTGATTGTCAAGAAAGATCACGTTACGCATGGGGTCCTTATAAAGGAAATCCTGGGCGAGGTTTGTGTACAATTTATTTACGCCATCCGTCCACCCAAAATCTTTTGTCATGGCATCCTGTATCCCCCATAAGGTTTGAAAATCCGTCGCGGCCTGCAGGTTACTTTTGAAAGGAACATTATAATTATTTTCTACAAAGTAACTCTGGTTCGGTACCCCATGCACCCAGGTTTCACCGAACATGGTAAGATGAGGATATTCATCCATTTGTGCTTTGTTACACCGGTTCATAAACTCAAGGTCATTGTATGCATAGGTATCTATTCTCCAGCCATCGATACCAAAGTTTTCAATGGTCCACAAGGCATGTTGAATTAAGAAATTTGCAACAAAGGGATTGTCATGATTGAGGTCTGGCATTTGCTGCGTGAACCAACCATCCGCCATCTTTTTGCGTTCGACCGTTGCAGCGTAAGGATCAAAAAGTGTTTGATCTTTAAAACTGGTATTGGTATAGCTCGCCCATTGATGCAGCCAGTCTTTCATCGGCAAATCCTGCACTGTGTGATGATACAATCCAACGTGGTTATACACTGCATCCTGGATGATCTTCATCCCTTTGGCATGCGTGACATCAATTAATTCCTGGTAAGCTTTATCTCCACCCAGGCGACGATCAATTTTATAGTGTTCCGTAAATGCGTAGCCATGTTCCGTGCGGTTAGGCATGTCATTCTCCAACACAGGGTTCAACCATAAGGTGGTAACACCGAGATTTTGCAGATAGTCGAGATGGTTAGTGATCCCTTTCAGGTCGCCGCCATGACGATTAAACACAGTATCGCGGTTTAAACTCTGGTCACGCATACCCGGAACTTTGTCATTCGATGGATCACCATTGCTAAAGCGATCGGGCATAATCAAATAGATAAAATCCCGCGAGGTAACGCCCTGGGCAAATGTTTTACTTTTCCCTGGCCGGCGTGCCTTCAACTCGTATTGCATGGTCATGTTTCTCAGGAACGGGATGGTAAACGTTCCCGGTTTAGCCGTTGGTGCTATCACGAGATCCAGAAAAATATAATTTGGGTTTTCAACTCGGTTTATCTTAACCAGGTTTACACCGGTTGCGAGTTTCACGCCGGTTGGCCCCATCTTTATCATGGGAAAATTATCAGCGATCTTGTCACCATGGACCATGACCTGCAACTTATTCCATTTCATACCAACCCACCAGTGTGTTGGATAACAGGAATAGTTTGCCTGTCCAATTGAAACTTGAGAAAATGCGAAAAAGGTTATGGCAAGGAGGAAGTATTTCATAAATTAATTTTTGTCATCGTCCTGAACGATGAGCGTTAAAAATCCCGCGACAATCATCGACACGCCACCAAGGGCAATTGTATTGAGCGTATTAGCTTTGAACACATTGATGGTAAGGTAGCCAAGAATACTGGCTGCCACGATCTGTGGAATAACAATGAAGAAATTGAAGACGCCCATATAGTACCCCATCTTGTTGCCAGGCAAAGCATTGGAGAGCATGGCGTAGGGCATGGATAAAATACTTGCCCAGGCAACACCCACCATCCCCATCGAGACCACGATGAGTTTAGGATCCTGGATAAAATAAATGGACAGCAAACCCAGCCCGCCGATCACGAGGCAGATGAGGTGGGTGATGCGTCGATTGGTACGATAAGCGATCATCGGAATGATGAATGCAAACAAAGCCGCCACGCCGTTGCGCACCGAAGAACATACATTGAGCCAATCGGCTCCATCATTATATTCCTGCTGTACCCGCATCAACTCCATTTTTTCGCCGGGATTTGTTTGGGTGATGGAAGTGTCGGCAAAGTAGTTAGCCAGGTTGATAGAAATGGCCACGGGGTTTTCGTCAGGTCGATATTTTTTGATCTCTTCCAGGTCAACCTTCAAACTATTGATGGTCTTTACTTTCTTATCGTCTGATGCCGCCACCGGGTTTTGCAACTCACTTGTTAAAGCAGCGTCCATTTTCTCCACCAAGGCCTTGTCGACCTTCATGTTGTATTTATTCGCTGTTACGGCATTGGTAGCGTAGATCCACATGGCGAACATGGCGAACCAGGTAAAGAACTGCACAAGCGCCAACTGCTTCATGGTTTTTGGCATCTTTAAAATACCACCAAAAGTTTCTGCCAGTCCCTTGGCAAAAGTTGTTTCCTCCTTCTCCCTTTTGAAGTCCTCCATGTTTTCCGGCGGAAATTCCTTTGTGGTAAACACCGTGTAGAGTACAGCACTGAGAAAAGCGAAGGCGCCAAGATAAAAAGACCATTTTACAGAGGCAGGTATCTCGCCGGCAGGCGCGGTGTTACTTACATTAAACCAGTTTGTAAAAACCCAGGGAAGCAATGCCGCGATAACAGATCCAATCCCGATGAAGAAACTCTGCATCGCAAAGCCGGATGTGCGTTGCTTCGGCGGCAACTTATCGCCAACAAATGCACGAAATGGCTCCATGGAAATATTGATCGACGCATCGAGGATCCAGAGCATACCGCCCGCTATCCAAAGCGAAGGCGAATTGGGCATGATGAGCAACGCGATGGTCGCCAGGATGGCGCCAATAAAAAAGAAAGGTCTTCTCCGGCCCCAGTAAGGATGCCAGGTACGGTCACTTAAATAACCAATGATGGGTTGAACTAGCAAGCCTGTGAGTGGAGCAGCGATCCAAAGAATAGGGATCTCGTCTTTATTTGCACCGAGTGTTTCGAAAATTCTGCTGACGTTGGAGTTTTGAAGTTCAAATCCAAATTGAATTCCAAAGAAGCCGAAACTCATATTCCACAATTCCCAGAAGTTTAATTTCCGGTTAGGCTGCACAGGATGAGAAGACATAGCAAGCGTTTAGTTTTGAAAAATTGTGTAAAAAATACACATCGAAAAAACAGCATTAAAAAACACCCGTGAAAACGGATGTTTTTAAGATTTTATATTACGAAGCCGTCCGTGAGCACCGCTCCTTTTTTCAAGACGACAATTCCATCTTTAACAACATACAAGGAATGATCCGTATCCGCCAGGTGATTGCCTCCGTTGATACGCACATCGTTTCCAATGCGACAATTTTTATCTACGATCGCGTTCTTTATATAACTGCGGTCGCCGATTCCGATCTTCGGAATTCCTTTGCCGGTATTGTTTTCGATTTCTGCCAGCGTTTCATAATAATCGTTACCCATGATGTAACAACTGACGATAGTGGTGCCATGTCCAAGGCGGCTACGAACACCGATCACGCTGTTCTCAATACGGCTGGCATTGATGATCGACCCTTCGGCAATGATCGTTTTCTCCAATGTTGTTCCACTGATCTTAGCCGGTGGCAACATGCGGGCATGACTATAAACAATCTTCTGGTTGTCGAATAAATTGAAGGGCGGCAGATCAAGCGTAAGCGCCAGGTTGGCTTCAAAAAAGGAATAGATGTTCCCGATATCTGTCCAGTAACCATCATATTGAAAACTAACTACCTTACAATTTTCGATGGAGGTTGGTATGATCTCTTTACCAAAATCTGTGGCATCTTTCTTTTCAGATTCCAGTAGATCAAACAACAATTTGCGACTGAAAATATAGATACCCATGGAGGCAAGAAAATCTCTTCCCTGCGCCTTCATTTCTGCACCGGTATCGCTGGTCCACTCTTCCAGGATATCCTTTGATGGCTTTTCAACAAATGAAGTGATCAGGTGCTCCTCGTTTGATTTTAAGATACCAAACTCTGGTGCATCTCTCCTGCCTACCGGGATGGTTGCAATAGAAATATCCGCTCCTTTCGAAGTATGGTTGTCGATCATCTCGGCGAAATCCATTTGATACAACTGGTCACCACTGAGGATAAGTACGTGCTCAAAGTCATAATTCACTATGTGGCGTAACGACTGGCGCACCGCATCAGCCGTTCCCTGGAACCACTTTGGATTATCAGGCGTTTGCTCTGCCGCAAGAATATCAACAAAACCTTTGCTGAATAAACTAAACTGGTAAGTGTTCTTTATATGCTTATTGAGTGAGGCAGAATTGAATTGCGTAAGTACTAAAATTCGGTTGATCCCCGAATTGATACAGTTTGAGATGGGAATGTCTACTAAACGGTACTTTCCTGCGATGGGGACTGCAGGCTTACTCCTGCTAGCTGTGAGTGGATACAATCTTGATCCTGCTCCACCACCCAGCACGATGGCTATGACAGATGCGCTTTCCATATATGACAATTGTTGTTTTAAGAAACTGATGCAAAT
>JAURWD010000231.1 GCA_030655145.1 Ferruginibacter sp. | reverse complement strand
CTTCTTGTCGTCGTTTGGCTTCTTCTTGTCATCATTTTCTTTGTCTTTCTGCTGCTCTTCTTTTTTCTGTTGCAACAATGCTTTTTGCAAGTTCAGGCGGGCATCCTCATCAGTCGGGTTCAATCTAAGCGCCTGCTTATAGGCCTCTATACACTCGGGTAATTTTTTCGCATTTTGCAATACAACGCCCTTGTTGTAGAAAGTACCGGATTTTTCAAGCGGCATCTTACTCGATGCTATTGATGCATCATACGCGGCAAGTGCATCCTCTGTTTTTTGACCTCTGTACAGCGCATTACCAAGATTATATTGGGCCGGCAGATTGCCTGGATTTTTCGTCAATGCCTCCTTATAATTTTTAGCGGCTTCGTCGTATAATTTTTGGTCATACGTCTCATTGCCTTTCTTTACAAGCTCATTGTCTTTTTGCGCGCCGACAAGCAACGGAAAAAGTAGCAGGACCACCACTGCGGCAAAACTATTCTTCGGAAGCGTCACTTTTTTCTTTGACACAATATGTCGTTTTTCGGAAAAGAAAAATTCGATTACCAGGAAAAGAAGTGCCAGGCATAGAAGCCAGGGATAATAGTTCTTATAGTTCATCATCGAATTTTCGGTGATTGGACGTTGCCCCATGGTTTGAAGTTGATTATACATCGCATTTACTGCTTCCTCTGTATTGGTGAAACGATGATATACCCCGTTGCTGTTAGCAGCTATCGCTTTCAATTCTTCTTCATTCAACTTTGTGATGACAGGATTGCCGGCCACGTCCTTCTTAAAATCATTTGTTTCCGGGTCCTTTAAGAATGTACCTTCCGGTGAACCGATACCAATAGTATTGATCATTACGCCTTCTTCGGATAAGGCTTTTGAGTACGTTAGTGCAGTTTCATCATGATCCTCTCCATCACTGATCAGGATGATCGATTTATATTTTTTCTCTTTTGTGTTAAATGCCGCAAAAGACATTTTTAGCGCATCACTTATCACCGTACCCTGCGTGGGTACAACTGCGGGAGTAGCCGATCCGAGATACATTTTAGCTGCTGAATGATCTGTTGTTAATGGCATCTGCAAATAAGCCCGGCCCGCAAAAACTACGATCCCGATCCGGTCGTCAGATAATTTGTCTATTAATCGTGCAACTACTTGTTTCGCTCTTTCAAGCCGATCTGGCTGCACATCAGTCGCCAACATACTTTTGCTAACATCGAGGGCAATAACCACATCGATACCGCTGCGATTTACATTAGCGCTTCCCATTGGGAGACGAGGATTTGCCAGGGCAAATACCGCTACCGCAAACGCAACAATAAACAACCAAAACTTCAATGCAAACTTTGAAGAACTATACCCTTTGACCAATTGGTCAACCAAAAACTTATCTCCAATTTTAACGGCGGTCTTTTTCTTCCATTGTTTCAGCCCCAGGTATAACATTACCATGATTGGAATAGCAATAAGAGCGAGGAGATATTCAGTATGTTGAAAACGTATCAATACTTATTAATTTATGAAGCCTAGCCTGATTAAGCGAAGCGAAAAATATGGTTTGAATTAAATATCAAGTTATTGCCAGGCTTACATCTCACCTTTAAAAAATCCAAGCTGGGTGAGTATGCCTTTTGTGATTTTCATTCTAACATTGCGCATATCAATATTTGGATCTGCTGACCTTACGAGGGTTACAAAAAAGTAAGGATGTTTATTTTCCTCAACCCACCCAACGATCCAGCCGACTGAATGCTTATTTTCATCAAACCCCCAACCGGTTTTGTACGATAATTTGTAGAGTGTATTGTCCTCCTGAGTCATGACATCTCTTACAATTTGTTGTGTTCTCTTTTGAAACGGTAGCTGGTCGAAATAAAGTCGCTTTACGAGCCCTAGTTGCTCGTCAGGCGAAATTTTCATGCTATTATCGAGCCAGAAACTATCAATATATTTACCAGTTTTCAGGTTACCATAGTTTAAACTATCGAGCCAGGTTTGCATGGTATCCTTGCCGATCCTTCTCGCAACTTCCTGGTAATAATTCACGGAGCTAACCTTAAACGCTTCCTCCATTGTGAGATCCTTATTCCAGTCCTCGTTCCAACGTTTGATGCTGTCCCATTTGATGACCATCTTCTCATCACTGATGACACCAGTCTCAAGGCCGATCAGCGAATTAACAATTTTGAAAGTTGATGCCGGCAGAAACCGCATAGTGTCCAGCTTCATGTTATATACCGTTACTTTTCCATCACTATTATTTAGCATGGTGAAGCATCCTTCAACTTTGTTTTCATCAAAATACTTTTTAAGACTATCGTCAATTTTAGCCCTGTTTACCGAGCAGGAAGACAGGTATAAAAGGGAGCAGAACATCACGGCCGCTTGCGGCAAACTCTTAATCATCATTCAGAATGCTTATTTGGTATTTGTAATTATGAACCCGGCTTGTCGAGGTGCTTTGCGGTTGCTTCAAGGGTCTCGTAAAATTCAGTGCCATATTTCCGGACTAGTGCTTCTTTCAGAAACACATACACCGGGATCTTTAATTGCTTACCGAGCGTGCAGGCTGCACTGCAAAGATCTTCGCGGGGTTCGTAATTAACGTAATCAGTTTTTTTGTCGCGGCTTTGTTGTATCCTGATCGGAAACAGGTGACAACTAATTGGCTTTTTCCAACTCACTTTCCCGTCATTATAAGCCTGTTCAATACCACATTTTACAATGCCTTTTTTATCGACAATCCCATAAACACAAACCTTGCTATCAATGGTAGGTGTAACCCAGCCAAATTCCTTGTCGTACACATATTTCCCCTGGCGTTTCAGTTCATCTCTGCTTTCCTGGTTTAAATAAGTCAGCACTGCATCATAAACTTCGTCCAGGTGTTTACGTTCAGCTTTTGCTATCGGCGCTCCGGCATCTCCATCCACACAACATCCTCCCTTGCACTTATTCAGGTCGCAGACAAACTGATCTTCGATGATCTCATCACTTACGAGCACATTGTTGATTGCTATCATATCAGCGGCAAAATTAGTTAGAAATGATTTCCAAGAAGGTTAAAAAATATAGTATAGAAGCAGGTGAACTATTCGTTCAAAAACGAAATATTTACCAGTCAACTATTTACTGGCCTTCTTCCACCGAAAAGTATTGATCATGTGATCCATGTCTACCTGTAAAAAGTCCTGAACAGGCTTAAGTGAATCAGCATTCGGGGTAACATCAAAGTACAAGGCACCCCTCAGAAAATGATTAATAGAATCACTGAGAAAAAACTGCTTCGAGGTAGCGGCGTTACCACCAACTTTAAAAAACACACCGTGCACCCCGGTGGGTGTTTGGATCAAACTATCATTGATTGAATTGGAGACAACATTGTTTTTGTTGGTGAGAGTAAATGCATCATTTACCATTCGGTCAAAATCATTGATTCCGACCGAATCTTTGAAGCTGCCGTCTGGTTGTTTTATTTTAAAGAACGCCTTACCTCCAATGGCTTTATAGCTTAAAAATATCCGACTGTGAAACTGGGGAAAGTCGACGTTGATCCAAAAAGGATTTTCAGGTGCAGAATCGAAATAAGTACTATCCCTAATAATCGCGGCGTAAGCTGGATATTCGAAACTGTAAGGGAAGCCTGGCTGGTCAAACTTTTGATAACTACGGTTGGGAAGTTCAATGTTGAAATATCCCCGCTTTTTGGAAACATAGGGCGTATTGCAGGATGAACACCAGGTAAGCAGTGTAGCAAAGGCAAGAATAATTGGAAAAAGTTTAAACTGTACGTCCTTGTTCATTCAAACGGATATATTTTGAGATAACGTCACTTGTAGAACTCTAATTATCATCGTCCTGGGATTGTTTTATTTCAACCTTCACTTTATCGATTCGATTTTTGTTGATAGCAAGTGGGGTAAATGTGAAGTCGCCGCTCACAACTTCTTCATCAATTTGCGGAAACTCACCGGCAATTTCCAATACAAGGCCGGCCAATGAATCACTATCTCCCCGTACTTCTTCAAAAACATCTCCAGGCAAACCGATCATTCGACAAACGTCGTTGATCATTGTCTTGCCTTCGAAAATATAGGTGTGATCGTCAATCTTTTTGTTCGCGGTTTGTTCATCATCAAATTCATCCTGGATGTCGCCGATTATTTCCTCCATGATATCTTCCAGGGTAACAATTCCGGAAGTACCTCCAAACTCATCCACGACAATCGCGAAATGGATTCTACGGTTTCGGAATTCCTGCAAGAGGTCTTCAATCAGTTTTTGTTCATGAACAAAATATGCAGGACGCATCAGCGAATGCCAATCGTAGTTTTCAACCTTGCTGGCATTCACGTGAGGCAATAAATCCTTCGTGTGTAGCATCCCTTTCACTTCATCGAGGTTATTGTTATAAACCGGTAGGCGGGAGTAATGTAATTCTTCCACTTTCCTGATCACATCCTCAAAACTGCTGCTGAACTCTATACCGTTTACGTCCAACCGGGTGCGCATGATCTGCTTCACAGTTGTATCTCCAAATTTGCGAATACCTTTTAGTATCTGTTTTTCCTCGAGACTTGCTTCATTGTCTGATAAAAGGTCGATAGCATAGTCGAGCTGGCTATTATCCAACGCAGATGAATTGTTGGGAGAAAACTTTTTTTCTATCCCATCGCTAAATCCGACAAGCCGCTTGCTGAAACGATAAAAAATGCTGTTGAAAATTTCTATGATCAGCGAGGAAGTTGAAGCGAACCATACTTTGTGGTGGGTAGCCCAAACTTTTGGAAGCACTTCGCAAAACAGCACGATCAAAAATGTAACAGTGAAAACCTTTATTAAAAAACTTACCCATAAAACCAGGTTAAAAGTCTCCAGCAGGTTATTCATTAAAATGTTCGAGATCAGGATGATGCCTATATTCACAAAACTGTTAGCAATAAGCATGGATCCCAACAGTATTTTAGGTTCATCAAGTAGCGCGACAATTCGTTTGAAAGCTGGTTGCTGCTTGGTTCTCAGCATATTAATGTCCTTATAAGTAAGGGAAAAAAAAGCAACCTCTGATCCAGAAATTAAAAAGGAAATGGTGAAGAGCAAGATCGCTATAAATATCAGTACCGCGGAAGCAGCCGGAGTGATAAAAAGTAAAGAAAAGTGCAGGGAGTTTGCGAGATCAATAACCGGGTGATAATCCAAAACTTTCAGTTTTTATTAAAAATTGAGTGGCGGTGTGATATAAAAATATCTAAAATGGAAGTCTTTCTGAGCCGTCATCTTCGGAAGGAATATCTCCACTAAGTCCTTCCAGCCCTTCCCCGGTTCCCCCGGTACTTCCATCCCCACGTTTGTCAAGCATTATTAGATTATCGCCAACAATTTCGGTCGCGAATTTTTTATTGCCCTCTTTATCTTCCCAGCTTCTTGTTTTCAAGCGACCTTCAATATAGACAAGGCTGCCGCGATGAAGATATTTTTGAGCAAGTTCTGCAAGCCCTCTCCAAAGAACCACTGTGTGCCATTCTGTCTGCGAGATAAGTTTGCCACTTCTATCCTTGTAAGTTTCTGTAGTTGCCAGTGAAAATTTTGCTACCCCAATGTTGCCTTCCAGAAATTGCATATCCGGATCTTTTCCCAGGTTACCGATTAACATCACCCTGTTTACGCCTCTCATGTTGTTGTTATTAGATCAGTTGATTGTTGATTCCTATTGGTGTTAAACAGGTTTAAAGATACATTTTTATCTTTTAAAAAATTACTGATAAATTTCGGAAATGGCAGCGTTTGCAGGGTTTCCGGGCTCACAAAAATGTGATTTGGCAAGTGAGGTAACACATTGGTTTTAACGCGTATAAATTGCCCTTTGATCGTTTGGTGAGTAAGTAATTGTTTATGTCCGCCCGAAACGGAGACAAGCTCGAAATCTACATCCCCAAGTATTGTGTCCAGGTGTTCAATCAACTGGTGATCATCCAGCGGAGAAGGGCTTTCATGAAGCACGAATTCGTAAAGGTTTTCCCAGATGTCTCCATTCACCCGTTTACGGACCTGTACCTGGGCTCCGGTTTCAATAATGAAATAGTAGAACCACCTTGTTAGGCGAACAATAGACTTTTCTTTTACAGGCAACTGCGCTACAAGATTTTCTTGGAAGGCAAGGCAGTTTTCTTTTAACACGCAAACTGGACATAAGGGTATTTGCGGCTTGCAGATGACTGCTCCGAAATCCATGATTGCCTGGTTATAAATTCCCGGAAATTTCTTGTCCACGAGTTCCTGCGCCAGGTCAGTAAATATTTTCTTGCCTAAGGTTGAATCAATGGGTGTGTCAATTCCAAAATAACGAGCCAGGACGCGAAAGACATTTCCGTCCACCACTGCATGAGGTAAATTAAAAGCAAAAGATGCGATGGCTGCTGCCGTGTATGGTCCAACGCCTTTAAGCAACAAAATTTGATCATAAGTTGCCGGGAACTTCCCGCTAAGTTGCGCATGAACGAACTTTGCGGTTGCGATCAGGTTTTTACACCGTGAGTAATAGCCTAGACCTTCCCACATTTTAAATACAGATGTTTCGGGGGCTTCAGCCAGGTGCGCAATCGTTGGAAACGCGGAAACAAACCGCTGAAAATACGCAAGTCCCTGGTCCACCCTTGTTTGCTGCAGGATGATCTCACTTAACCAAATCTTGTATGGATC
>JAURWD010000209.1 GCA_030655145.1 Ferruginibacter sp. | reverse complement strand
GATGATGATCTGGTCGCCGTTATCATTCACTTCGATGCCGTCACGGGAAACTTTTACACGGTTACGATTCCGGCGGTTATTGTCATCGTTATCAGCTGGCTCACCATTCAGGTTATACAAACCATCAGCCTTCATGATGTAGTCTACATCTACGTCCCAGCCTCTTTCTTCTTCATCAAAATTCAGGTTGACGTCATCGTTATCCCAGCCGCCGAAATGAACATTGTGTGCCCAACCCACGCTGCGGTCAATCCTGATCTGTTTTCCAACCGGCACATATACTGTGATGATCACACGCTGGTTGCGGAACTTGTTTTGTTTCGTAATTGCGATGCCTTTGTCCAAAACCAACAGGGAATCTTTTTGAGCCGCATTGAAATCGATGAGGTTGGCCAAAGTATCTGCGTATCGCCTTGTGCGGCCATTTGCCATCTTAAGAATTGTGACCCGGAAGCTGTCATTCGGTGACTTCAAGATCTTGATCTCCATATTTTTTACAATCGCAGTATCGTCTTCCATTCCTTCAAAAGGCTGCAATTTGAACCAATTGCTGCGGTAAAATTTTGAATCAGGCGAGTTGGTAGTTAGTTCCAGTTTGGTAACACCTGGATTAGCCAGTTGTATTTCCTGCTCTGCCAGGTTGTTTCCAGCCCTGAAATCGCGGGTGATTGATGCCAGCAGGCAAACAAAACAAACCCAGCCAACGATCCACAAACTGATAAAAGAGAATCTTAAGATGCGACGGTTGCTTTTCATTTTAGCTAACCGGCGAATGATCCAGGTGATGATACCAATTACCGGCACTGCGATGAAGAACAATAAGGTTCCCCAGGCGAACACACTCTGCCATCCGTCGTCTAAAACATACGCTTTCAGCGGGAATATGCCGATGGAAAATATGGCAAGTCCGAACAGTGCTGCAACAAGTGCAAAGCTTACACAGCCGATGATAAAATATGCAAACACTTTGATGAGGAGGAGGATGATGTCGCCCAGTGACCTGCCGGTACGGCGGGCTGCTGTTTTTACTTCTGTGCCCATGGCAGCACCTTTTTCTTCAGCAAAGTTTTTTGCTTCCTGCCCGAATTTTTCGGCGCGTTGTTGCATACCCTTCATTTCGCCTACCACTGAATTTTTGATTGAGTTCAGATCTACTTTTTCACCCTTCATCTCCAGCTTTTCAGCTGTGTTAGTTGCTTCGGGAATCACCAGCCAAAGTATGATGTATACGATAAGTGAGCCCGGGCTGAAGGATAGGTTTATGAAATTTGGAAAGTGCATAAAGCCCCAATCGCTCCAACGAAATACAAAAGATAGAAATGGCAGGAGGAAGAGAATCCTAGGTAACCAGGGACTTACACCAAAATAATTACCGATTCCGCTACCTACACCTGCAATGATCTTATCATCCGGATCACGGAAGAGCTTTTTGCGGGTTCCGCCGATCTCTGCTGAAGCACTGCTTGGCACTGCTATCCATAGGATAAGGTAGGCCAGCAACCCGGTACCGAACGCCATAGCTACGATAACGAAAATGATGCGTACGATCATCGGGTCCATCCCGAAGTAGTTGGCTAAACCACCGCAAACCCCGCCAATAACTTTGTCATTTTCGGTTCTTACGAGGCGTTTGTTTTTTGTTGTACCGACTACAAAAGGCTCGCTGGTAGCAGATTGGGAAGATTGCCTTGCAGAAGATGGTTCGTCTGCGTCTTCAAATTCCTCCGGACGACCCATACTTTTGATGATGGCATTTACATCGTCATCAGTAATGCAGGTGGCGCCTTTCTTTAATCTTTCCTGGAAAAGTTCGCCTATGCGGCTTTCAATATCATTGATGATCTCTTCTTTTCCTTCTTCGTTGGCGAAATAACGTGAAAGGCTGTCTGTATAATTTTTAAGTAATTCAAAAGCTGAGACTTCTATCGGCACTACTTGTCCGTGGAAGTTTATGTTTATTACTTGTTTCATGGCTAAATGTGTTAGAATGTTCGCTAGTTGGTTGACCCAAAAAAGAAAATGGCTATACTTTGTTGCTTGGGTAGTTGAAGTTTTTAGTCCCGGAAAGCTTCCGGATTGTTGTTAGAAATTTCCTGTTCTGGTGAATTATCTGCTTCAGCTATTGTGACCTGTTCAGCTGTGTGTTCCTGTTCTGCATCCGATAGCGCCTTTACTGCATTTGCCAACTCATTCCAGGTAGCTTCTAATTCTTTATAAAAAGCCGCTCCTTTTTCTGTCAGGGAAAAATATTTCCGGGGCGGCCCGCTGTTGCTTTCGATCCAACGGTAGGTAAGAAATTCTGCATTTTTTAATCGGGTTAGGAGAGGGTATAAAGTTCCTTCCAGGATGTTGAGGTTGGCGGTCCGCATTTTATCAATGATGTCGGATGGGTAAGCCTCCCCTTGTTTAATCACCGAAAGTATGCAGAACTCGAGTACTCCTTTCCGCATCTGGCTGGCTGTGTTATCAATATTCATGGCGACAATTTTTAAAATTCATGGCTATACTTTTTAAATTAGGAGAAGAAATCAAATCCGGAATTTCACTACTTTTCCCTTTCTGAAACAAAGATATAAAGTTTTCAGTACTATGCAACACATAATACCATTTATTTTTTAGTAGTTGGTTGTGAATATTAATGGGTTATCGGTACAACCCTTACTGAACGTGCGTTTTTAGAATGGATTTGGTTTGAAATTAATTTCTCGATTGTGAAGAGCGGCTCATTATCCTGTTGAATGGCAGTAACTTTTATTTCGATTAATCGTCAAACTATTGAGAATTCGGCGATTGGACCTTTACATTGTTAAAACTCCATGCACCGCTATTCAAATCGCTGTTTGGATATTAGTTTGTATTATTATTTTAAATAAAGTTGATATGAAAAAGATGATTCCTTTCCTCGCCGGCCTCTTTCTGCTGGCCTCCTGCTCAAGTAGCAAGGATTATTTATTAAGGGGAGATGAAGACAAGACAATGTTCGACATTGTAAAAAGACTGAACAAGAAGGGTACAGACGAGGATGCCACGCGAGCAATTGCCCAGGTTTATGACCAGGTGAAGCAACGCCATCTCAAAAAAATTGAAACGTACAATACATATAATGATATCAACAAATGGGATAAACTGATCAATGAATATTCCATTCTGCAAAACATCTTTAATGCAATTGATAATTCCGACGCAGCCGCGAGATTGGTGACACCAACCAGCTATGTAAATGAGCTCAATGCTGTAAAAGAAGCCGCTGCTGAAGACTATTACCAACTCGGGAATGAATTCCTGGGATTGGAGAGTCGCGAAAATGCCCGGAAAGCACATGCGGCGTTTAAGAAATCGGTATCGATCGTTAGAGATTATAAGGACAGTCGTCAAAAAATGGACGAGGCTTACAACAACAGCATCATCAATATCCTTGTCAATCCCATCCAGGACAATTCGTTCTTTTTCAATACCGGCTGGGGCAACATGGGCTACAATTATAGCAATGAGTATTTTCAGCAAAACCTTGTAAGAGATATGGGCGGAAAATATGCTACTCGTTTTCCTGCACGGTTTTATACCGATTGGGAAGCAAGACGAGATGACGTGCAGCCAGATTGGGTCGTGGATCTTACGCTTCGTAATATGGATATTCCCCGGCCGGCCGTTTCCAATTATTCCCGGAACGTGAGCAAGCAGATCCAAGTGGGCACGGATACTTCCGGTAAGCCAACTTACCAAACTGTGCACGCTACTTTAAACGTTCAACGTCAATATTTTAATGCCCGGGCTCAGCTTGATCTCAACATAGTAGAGGTTGTCACCAGGCGCAATATTGCTTACAACAGTTTTTCAGATACTTACAACTGGCAACAGGAAGTAGCCACTTTTTCCGGCGACCGCCGGGCTTTAAGCAACCAGGACATTGCCTTGATCAACAATAGTAATTTCAACCTTCCCCGCAGGGAGGATATTTTAAATGAGTTGTACAGGAACATTTACCCGCAGGTGAAAAACCGGATCAGTAATGAAGCGGACTGGTAGAGAAGATAATCTGTAAAACCGAGGTTGAGGGAACAGCTTAGTTAAAGATGATATAGGTGAACCAGCTCATGGTATAAGCCAATACCGTCATGTAAACAAGTTGAATGGCGGGCCATTTCCAACTGCGGGTTTCGCGTTTCACCACAGCAAGGGTACTCATACACTGCATGGCGAGCACATAAAAAACCAATAGGGAAAGACCGGTCGCCAGGTCATATACAGGCGTTCCATCTGCTCGTACCGCCGCAGCCATTTTCTGGCGCAGGGTGTTACTATTTTCATCCGCATCATCACCTACGCTGTAAAGCGTAGCCATCGTTCCCACAAAAACTTCCCTCGCCGCGAATGATGTAATCAGGGCGATGCCTATTTTCCAATCATAGCCAAGCGGAGCGATGATCGGTTCAATGGATTTACCAAGCGTGCCCGCGTAAGAATTTTGGAGCAATGCTGTTTTGTATTCTTTGTCGAGTTCTGCTTCCTGACTTGGGTTTAGCCGAACCAGCTCGGCATATTTCTCACTGACATTCTTCATCTTTTCTCTCGGCCCATAGGTGCTTAGCGCCCAAAGCAGCAGACTGATTACCATGATCACCTTACCGGCATCAAACACAAAGATCCGTGCCTTTTCAATCATTGTCGTTACGGCATTTTTCCATCTTGGACTGCGGTAAACGGGCAACTCAAGTATAAAAAAACTTTTTTCTTTGATATTGATAAACCAACGCATTACGAACGAAACGATCAGCGCCATTACGGTTCCAAGCAGGTACAGCGCCATCATTACCAAGCCTTGCATACTGATGAAACCAACATATAATTTAGCGGGAATGATCAACGAGATCAAAATGGTGTAAACCGGCAACCTCGCACTGCAACTCATTAGTGGTGTTACCATGATCGTGAGCAGGCGTTCCTTCCTGTTTTCAATATTCCGGGCAGTCATGATGGCCGGTACGGCACAAGCCAGGCCACTGATCATCGGCATTACACTTTTACCATTCAGGCCAACCTTGCGCATAAGCTTATCCGTCAGGAAACTTATCCGTGCCATATAACCGGTGTCCTCTAGCAATGTGATCAAACCAAAAAGGATCATGATCTGTGGAATAAATATCAGGATTCCACTGAGTCCGGCCAGCACGCCATTGATCAAAAGATCACTCCACCAGGTTTCAGGTAAATTACCACCCAGCCAGCCGCTCAGTTTTCCGAAGCTCCACTCAATGCCGTCCATCGGGTATTGGGCGATCCAGAATACACTTTGAAAAAGCAGGAATAAAACGGTCAACAAAATGATGTAGCCCCAGCGGCGATGAAGTAAAACCCGGTCTAGTTTTTCTGTAAACAAGGTTTTCTGCAAAGGATCCGCCTCTACAACCGTATGATGCATGATCTGCTTTATACGAGCATACCGCTGCATAATTTCTTCCGCCTGTGTTTTTGTCGGGTTGAACTTATGTGCGATTTCTATTTGTTCAATTTCTTCCTGGAGATTACCGGAAAGTTTAAAGTGCTCGTGGTTGATGAGATAATGCAAGGCCATATAGTCACTGGTACCCGGGACTAAATGTTTCAAAGCTTCAACCGGTTGTTCTGCGAGGGCCTGGCTATTAATGAAATCTCTTGGGGCTATAAAATGGCTGTTATAGGTTTGCTCAATCAGTTTTTTTAACTGGGGAAGACCTTTTTGTTTTCTTGGATTGATGGCTACGATCTGCACGCCTAATTCCCGTTCCATACCAGGAATATCAATCTCAGTGCCTTTGCTTTTTGCCAGATCAACCATCGACAAAGCCACAACTACGGGAATTTTAAGGTCTACGATCTGGGAGCAAAAGAGGAGGTTTCGTTTAAGGTTACTTGCATCGGCAACAAGCAGGATCATATCAGGCTTCACGGCCGCATCCTGTTGTAAAAGTACCCGGTAAGCAACCCATTCATCTGCCCGCTTTGGATAAAGACTGTATGTTCCGGGAAGATCAATCAGTGTTGCGGAAAGATTTTCTGCGATGGAACAATGCCCGGTTTTTTTGTCGACAGTAACGCCCGGGAAATTCCCGACCTTTTGATTGAGGCCGGTCAGGGCGTTAAATAGTGAACTTTTCCCGCTATTCGGGTTTCCGACTAAAGCTATGTTGATTTTTTTTATCAAAATTGGAAGCGTGCGACGATACCTGGGTATGCTGGTTGGAGCAGGTTGGCAAAAATAACCTGTAAAGCTTGTCAGGAGTTACGAAATCAGAAAGAAGGTTACGAGACACGATGTTAAAATCTCCAGCGTTTAAGTTCTGGCGAATAATTTGCAAGTACAGTAGCTGATTAGCAACCCGCACAATTAACTTTGCTATCAACAAATTAAAAATATGAAAAGTATCCTTTGGGTATTAGTTTTTGCGGTTGAGCTGGCTAGTGCTCAAAAACTTAAGAAAGCTGATAAGGCAGTCATCGACAACTTACAGCAACACGTAACCTTTCTCGCTGATGATAAGTTAGAGGGAAGAAGGACCGGTACCAAGGGTGAAAAGCTGGCTGCCGAATATATTCGCTCAACATTTGAAAGCGCAGGATTTACACCAAAAGGTGAGAATGGAAGTTATCTCCAGGCCTTTGAAGTGAATGATGGAAAAGAAGTGTCAAAAATTTCACACCTTATCATCAACGACCATGACCTCAAGTTGAATGAAGAATATTTTCCATTTAGTTTTAGTCCAAACCAGGGGTTTGAAACCACGGCTTCAGTAGCCTTGCACGAAAGCGGTAATCCATGGTTTTTAGATATCAAAGAACTCGTTGAATCGAACAAAACGAATCCACATTTCGACCTCGTGGGAGCTATCAAAACCCAGGCGGCTGATGCGGCTAAGAAAGGAGCCAATGCTTTTTTTATCTACAATAGTTCAGAGCTGGAAGACGGATTAAAATTTGAACCGCGTGAAAAAGTTACGCCCCTTGCCATCCCCGTTATCTATATAGCGAAGAAACCTGTGGAGACCCACTTCAAGGATGAAACCGCTTCGGCAGACATAAAACTCAAGGTAGATATCCAGGAAAAAAAACGGACGGGGAATAACGTGATCGGCTTTATCAATAACAATGCTGCCAACACTATCATCATCGGTGCTCACTATGATCATCTTGGCTATGGCGAAGACCACAATTCATTATTCACCGGCAATACCCCGGCTGTGCACAATGGCGCAGATGACAACGCCAGCGGAACTGCAGCGATGATCGAGTTGGGAAAATTGCTGAAGGCTTCAAAAGTTAAAACCAACAATTATTTATTGATCGCTTTTTCCGGCGAAGAACTTGGATTGTTTGGGTCAAAATATTTTACTGAACATCCAACGATCGATCTGTCAAAAGTAAATTACATGGTTAACCTGGATATGGTAGGACGTTTGAAAGACAGCACCCGTGGATTGAACATCGGCGGCTATGGTACGTCGCCCGCCTGGGGTGAATTGATCACGCCGGCAGATAAATATTTCAAGTTGAAATTTGACAGCAGCGGCACAGGTCCGAGTGATCATACTTCATTCTACCGCAAGGATGTTCCGGTCTTGTTTTTCTTTACAGGTATTCATAGCGATTATCACAAACCGAGTGATGATGCAGACAAAGTCAATTACCCTGGAGAACTGCAGGTAGTAAAATATATTTATGCGTTGATTGAAAAAACTAATAAGAGGGGAAAACTTCCTTTCTCCAGAACACGTGAAGTGCAGATGAATACCAGCGCTAGTTTTAAAGTAACGCTTGGCATTATGCCCGACTATACTTTCACCGGGGCTGGCGTTCGTGTTGATGGCATTAGTGAAGGAAAGATCGCCCAAAAAGCCGGGCTAAAGGCAGGCGATGTGATCACCCAGTTGAATGATTACAAATTTGGAGATGTACAAGGCTACATGCAGGCACTCAATAAATTTAATAAAGGTGATGCGGCAAAAGTGAAGGTCAAACGAGGAAGTGAGGAGCTAAATTTTGACGTGATCTTTTAAGAGAGGCCTATGAAATTAAAAATTGACAATGAAACAATAGCGCAGGAATTCTTCGAGGATACTGTACTGTTAGGGATCGTGGCGCCAATAAAAGATTACCAGTTTAGCTGGCAACTGAACCAGGTACTTGGATTCGATTTTCGCCTTAACAATGATTTTGAAATTCAGTTGACCAAAAAGGAACGCAAATATTTTTTCTCCATTTATGAGTTTGCGGTTCCATCCACTTCAGTAGTGCATTACCTGTACAACAACCAGTTTGACGGTGAATATTTATTACCGGAATTTAAACACCTTGATTTTGTATGGTTGATCAAAGGAGAATTTATTTCTGCAGATGAATTAAAAGCTTTGATGCAATCGATCAGGTCATTACCTGGTGTGCAATTGGTAAATGAAATGACCAATGAAAAAATAAGGAACAAACAACACTTGATTTTTTAACAGCATTCATCACTTTCAAAAACGTTCCTTATGTGGGAAGAAAAAAATAATACACTCTACAGGAAATTCGAGTTCAAAGATTTTTCCGAAGCCTTTGCTTTCATGACGAGGGTGGCGCTCGCAGCAGAAAAAGCCGATCATCATCCGAAATGGACCAACGTGTACAACACTGTTGAAATGTGGTTAAACACACATGATGCAGGAGATGTCGTGACTGCAAAAGATCATGCGCTTGCAAAAAAAATTGATGCGCTTAACTAAAATTCTTCTGCCGTTTCAACCTCAATCCTTTCTCAAAACTTTGTCGCACTATTTGAGGTTGTTATTCTTTTGGAAGCGATTGATTATGACTTAATGCTAATAACTTTTTCATCTTTCGAAACCAGGTGCCCGACAGGATTTGAAAATTTCTCCAAGCCATTTTGCCGCAGCAATTCCTGTACTTCTGCAACAGCTTCGGGTGCTACAGCTATGAGTAAGCCACCGCTGGTTTGCGGATCAGCTAAAATGGCTTTCTGATCATCGGTGATAAAACCAATTTTTGATCCATAGCTATCCCAGTTCCGGTTTGTTCCGCCAGGAACAGATTGCTGATCTATATAGCTTTGTAAGTCATCTATGATGACTGGCACATTTTTCATTTCAATGACAGCGCTCAACCCACTGCCTTCTGCCATTTCTACCAAATGACCAAGCAGGCCAAAGCCAGTTACATCCGTCATCGCATGAACAGCTTCAAGGTGACCCAATTTTTCGCCGATGTTGTTGAGCTGCATCATCTGCCGTGGCGCGATGCCATCATGATCCGGTTTAAGAATTCCTTTTTTTACCGCGGTTGTTAAAATACCAACACCCAGTGGTTTCGTGAGGAACAGCACATCACCGTTTTGAGCCAGGTTGTTTTGTTTTACTTTATCCACGGCTACCAATCCATTTACAGCCAGCCCAAATATCGGTTCGGGAGAGTCAATGCTATGGCCGCCAGCCAGTGGAATGCCTGCTTCAAGACAAATGCTGCGACTTCCTTCGATTACTTTTTGCGCAACTGCTGCGGGGAGTGTGTTGATGGGCCAGCCTAAAATTGCAATGGCAAGAATTGGTTTTCCTCCCATCGCATATACGTCACTGATAGCATTAGCGGAGGCGATCCTTCCGAACTCAAATGGATCGTCAACGATGGGCATGAAGAAGTCAGTGGTCGATATCAATGCTGTACCATTTCCGAGGTCGTACACAGCCGCGTCGTCTTTACTATGGTTCCCAACCAATAATTTATTATTGTCTGGCATGGTGAAATTACTTGCGAGAATTTCATCCAATATTTTGGGAGATATTTTGCAGCCGCAGCCTGCACCATGAGAATATTGTGTAAGCTTATAAGCCTGTATTTCGGGGGTAGTTTTTATTGCTGAATCAACCATAGCAACAAAATTAACCATTTGCGCAGCTACCTTCGTTTTCTTCGCAAAATGATGGCGGCATTGCTCTGGAGATCGGCGCGAAAGCGAACGTCATAAACTGCATCTCCATCCCGTACAACAAGAAGCCCGGTATTCGGAGGTATCGTTCCGAGATTTTCAGCATACATGACAAGCAGGAGCGAATCCGGTGTGTCAGGATTGATATAAATTACTTTACTGTTTGCTTTCGTCGTCAGGCCTTGTTTGGCGAAAATGATGTTGCCATTTAACAATACGCTTACAGTATCTCCATCTACTTCGCCATTGTCATATAAACTTAAGATCAAGCTATCCGATTGGTAAAATACTTCCTGGGTATTGCTGATGGTTCTTTTAGATACGTTTGCTGCCGCAGACGTTGTCGTCATCGTGATCGGCTTTATTGTAGTGTTGACCTGCTGAGCATTTGTCTTCGCGATCGGGTCTGGGTTATGGTTAGTTACCCTGTTGACAGGCGGAGGCGATGATATAGTCGGAGTTTCTGGTTCGACTTTGTTGACAGCGATTTCAGCTGATGATTGAGTAGGTACATTTGCCGGTGCACCAGTTTGTTCCTTAACCCTGGTGCCTTGGTCTGTGACAACAACGTCTTTATCAACGGGTGGTGTTTTGACTGAAGACGCTGGCTTTTTTGGCTCTACGTTTATCTCCTGCGTTCCAGGAAGTGGTGGTGTGTTAACCGCTACCAGGTCTTTTTGTTTCGCGACAGTCGACTGCGTTGCTGTGTCGTTTTTCTTAACAATAATTGCGGATTCGCTACCAGGCTTTACTCCGGTTGAAGCTGACTTACCTGCAACATCATTTGTTTTTGAACTAGGCACCGACTTGTCACTCACTGTTTCAGATTTTGCTGGGGTCAGAACGCCTTCGTTGGATGCCGGGGTTGTTTGTTTCACAACTATTTCATTTCCGGTTTTAACACTGGTATTTTTTGGTAGCTGCTGACTAACTTTCGCATCGTCTGGTTTAGTCTTTTCGACCGTCACTATTTCCACCGGCTTCTTACCTGCAGGCTTACTGGTGTTGACGGCTACATCCTGGTTATTTTGATCAGCAATTACAAATGAAAGAGATTCGTCGAGGTCTAGTTCTCTTAAGCGTTTGTAAATTGTTAGAGGCCTGTAATTTGATTTACGTTGCAAATGAATACTTCCGGTGGCGGGACTATATTCTTTCGTCCTCGTTGTACTCCATTTGCCTTGTAATTGAAGCGAGGTGTCATCACTGTAAAAGTCAACGATACCAATCCATCTGACACCCCGCGGCGGTGGCTGATCAAATGTATGAGATACATGTTCTACGTCTTCAATAAAAAGCTGTTCACCTTTCTGTTTGATCTTAATTTTTTTGACAATCCATTCGGTTTTATCTGTATTCTCAAACTGGGTGTATGAATAGCCTACCAATTTGCCTTTCTCTTTGCTCACAGCGATCTCGAAAGCCAGGAATTGCTGGGTTGTATCGTTGTAAAGAGCGCCTTTCCAAACGCCGGTCAGGTCCTGTTCACCAACGTTGCTTGTTTGGGAAAAAACCGCGACTGGCGCGATCAGGAAAAAAGCAATAAAAATTTTAAACAGGCGCATTTTCATTGATAAGTATATTGGTCATAGATCGGATATCCATGGTAGTACACGGTATCGTATTTAATAACGTAGAAAGGTTGTCCCTGTTGTATAAACCCTTGCTATACCATTTGTCATAATATTTCAATAGTATGCGGAAACATTCGCGTTGATTGTTTTCCAGCAGGAAACCGATCGCATTTTTTGTTTCCAAACCTCCCAGCCGCTTTTGGATGCGGATCACGGCATTCACAAGTTTTTCTTTATCAAATTTTCCGTAGGCAAGCGTTAAATAATCTAGGCGGTCTTCAAACGGGACATCAAAAAACTGGATCGGGCTTTTCCTCATTTGTTGCCATAAAGCGTTGGGTATGTTCAAAAGGCCTATCCGTTGACTTTCATCTTCCAGGTATATCCGGGCATCATTTAGTGAATTACCGGAAATTGAATGCAGTTCTTTTGCTAACAGGTTCTCAAACATTTCCTGGCTTGGCTGTGCAGATTCACCGAGTGCCCCAAATGCAGAGCCTTTGTGATTGGCGAGTTTTTCCAGGTCGATCACCGGCTGCTGTCGCTGTTTAAGTTCGTGCAAAACCAAGGTCTTGCCAGAACCCGTGTATCCCCCAAGTACCTGGAAAGAATATTGCTTTTCGAATTGTTCGTTTGCCCATTGCCGGTAGGTCTTGTATCCTCCGGTTAGCAGGTATACTTTGAAACCATATAGATCAAGTAGCCAGGCTACCGCAGCACTGCGCATCCCGCCTCTCCAGCAATGCACTATCACCGTGTTTTTTAGAGATCCGGCCGCTTGCTTCTTTACAAGTGCTTCCACTTCTTCAACCATCAACTTCATTTTGACTCCAAAAAAATCAAGTCCGTGTTTTATCGCGATTTGCCGGCTCTCCTGTTTGTAAGCAGTGCCCACAACTTTTCGTTCGTCGTCAGTAAATAAGGGAAGGCTATAAGCGCCAGGAATGTGGGCGTGCTTAAATTCAGCCGGGCTGCGGACATCCAATACCGGGTGGATGTTCATCAGTTCAAATAATTCCGCGGTGGTGATTTTTTCTGCAGCCATAAGTGAGCATCTAAGCTTAACGAAGTTAGTAAAAGATAAAGCCGCCAATTTTTAATCGGCGGCTTTTATAAATATCTTATAATATGCAGTTTAACTGCGTTTTTTATCCGTTCATCGATGTCAGGAACTCCACGTTATCTTTTGTTCCTTTCATATTTTTGAGCAAAGTGTTCAATGCTTCTTCAGGATTCATATCAGCCATGTGTTTGCGAAGCACCCACATACGCTGGAATGTCTCTTTATCCAGCAACAAGTCGTCTCTTCTGGTTGAAGAAGCAACAATGTCAATTGCTGGATAAATTCTGCGGTTAGAAAGCCTGCGATCCAACTGTAATTCCATGTTACCGGTTCCTTTGAATTCCTCGAAGATCACCTCGTCCATCTTACTTCCTGTATCAACTAGTGCAGTAGCGATGATGGTAAGTGATCCACCAAATTCAATTTTACGGGCAGCTCCAAAAAATTGTTTTGGTTTCTGCATTGCATTCGCTTCCACACCACCACTCAATACCTTACCGCTTGACGGAGCTACAGTGTTATGTGCTCTTGCCAAACGTGTGATGCTATCCAATAAGATCACCACATCATGGCCACACTCTACGAGTCGTTTTGCTTTTTGTAAGGCAATGGTTGAAACCTTCACATGTTTTTCAGCGGGCTCATCAAATGTTGAAGCGATCACTTCAGCCTTCACACTGCGTTCCATATCTGTAACCTCTTCCGGCCGTTCATCAACGAGTACGATCATCAAATAACACTCAGGATGATTTTGCGCAATCGCATTTGCAAGTTCTTTCAGCAACATTGTTTTACCAGTTTTTGGCTGGGCTACAATTAAACCACGCTGACCTTTACCAATAGGCGTGAACAGGTCCATGATCCTTGTGCTGTAGTTATTAGATTGTGTTGTTAAATTGAGTTTCTCGAATGGAAACAATGGTGTTAGATAATCAAACGGAACTCGATCTCTAACCTCATCAGGACTTTTGCCATTGATGGTTTCTACCTTCAACAACGCAAAATATTTTTCACCTTCTTTCGGTGGACGAACAGAACCGTAAACTGTATCACCAGTTTTTAATCCGAATAATTTTATTTGGGAAGGAGATACATAAACATCATCTGGCGATGATAAGTAATTGTAATCGCTACTGCGCAAAAATCCATATCCATCGGGCATCATTTCAA
The DNA here is from genome assembly GCA_030655145.1 of Ferruginibacter sp. Taxonomy (GTDB): domain Bacteria; phylum Bacteroidota; class Bacteroidia; order Chitinophagales; family Chitinophagaceae; genus Ferruginibacter. The sequence continues at coordinate 16,442 of JAURWD010000209.1, read as the reverse complement.
GGACACCTTCGCCTAAAATAATGCCGTCAAATTCAATATTGAAGACCTGCTGATCTCTACGTTGCTGGTATTGTTTGCCTGGATATGAGACCTGCTGGTTGTTGTCAGTTTGCTGCAGTTCCGGTTGCTGTTGCTGAATATCTTCTTCCTGTAAAAGTGATGCAATTGCAGCAGGGATAGTACTTTGCTCGCTTGTGATGGGTTGCAGCTCTTCTTCGTCGTCGTCTTCTGGCTCTACCTTCTTCACTATCTTTTTGCGATCCACAGGATGTTCATGTTTCCGAACCGGTTTATGTTCTTGTTTCGCTTCTGGTTTGGATTCCTGTTTCACTTTTTCCTGCAAAACTCCAGCTTCTTCGGTGGTACTTGGGGTTGTAGATTTTACCGTCCTTTTTCGTTTTGGTTTTTCTTCATCACCGCTTTTTCCTGGTGTATTCATAGTGGCTTGGTTGTCGAGGATACTAAAAATTAAATCCTGTTTGTCTATTTTTTTGAAATTGGGAATGGATAACTGCTCGGCAATATCCTGCAACTCAGGAACGAGCATGTCGTTCAGTTGTAAAATGTCGTACATAAAAAAGTGAAAAAGATTTTCTTCAAAAATCGCGTCTTAAAAGTCTGAAAAGCAATTGAGAATTAGATGTTGATGGAATGGGACTGTCTGATGCAGTGAATGATTGGAAAAGACCTTATCAGCAATATTCCTTCGCAATATTACGCTGTTTTTTGTTAATAAAATAATTTTTTTGAATGTCTTGATTGACTATAACAGTATACTGTAGCAGCTTTCAGGCAATTTCGGGTCCGATTTTTTGGGGACAACTTTCCCGAAAATTTGGCATGTTTTATCCCCGGTTTTTTGAAAGGGTGGTAGAGATTTTCATGATGCGGGCTAATTGTCTTGCTTTTTTGAATTCACTAAAGCTGTGTCACACGTTTGAATCGATTTATGCTATCCTTCCTCAATTTGTCCAAACAATTTTTACAAATGCGCTTGATAATTTAAAGGCGGAAATAGTAGCGCTTCCGGCTCATTTTAGATACAATACCAGCAATTTCCTTCGTTGAAATTTGAGTGGACGTCATTATAATAATTGTAGGAAACGTAGTGGGAGAAAGGCTTTTAGTGAGAGATACTTGTTTTACCAATCATTAAAGCAACAATAAGTTAGTCTTAAACATACAAAAGCCCGTCTTACTTTTGAATCAGAAGACGGGCTTTTATTAGTTGGTAGTCAATTAAAACAAAGCAATCAATCGTTCGTGGCGACAAATATAATGTGAAGAATGATAACCACGAAATTCAATGTTAAGAATTTATTAAGATTTTCATATAGCAAGCAATCGTTAAAGCCCTCCAGTTTCTACTGGAGGACTATTTTTTTGTACTAGTCCCTAATAAATACTCTCCCTGCACAAAAGAGGATATAATTGAACAAGTGTTTTGGCAATATCTTCAAGCGGCTTCCGTTTTTAATTCCCCTCTCTGTTTTGCATAGTATTCCTAAAGAGCTAGCGCTATTTATTTCGCTATTTGCGCTACCCCACTAAAAAAAATTACTTTTGCTGCCTTAAACTTTACACATGAGCAAAGGACCAGTTTCAAATTTTATAGAACACCATTATCGGCATTTCAACGCGGCCGCATTGATGGACGCAGCAAAGGGTTACGTTACACATCTCGACGAGGGCGGAAAGATGATGATCACCCTGGCAGGTGCAATGAGTACTGCAGAGTTGGGACTTAGCCTGGCTGAAATGATCCGGCAAGACAAGGTTGCTATCATTAGTTGCACCGGCGCTAACCTCGAAGAGGACATCATGAACCTGGTTGCACACAGTCATTATAAAAGAGTGCCCAACTACCGCGACTTAAGTCCACAGGAAGAATGGGATTTACTTGAAAATCATTACAACCGCGTCACTGATACCTGCATTCCCGAAGAGGAAGCATTTCGAAGATTGCAACAACACATTCATAAAATCTGGAAGGATGCCGATGATACAGGAGAGCGATTTTTTCCGCACGAGTTCATGTACAAAATGTTACTAAGCGGCGTATTGCAACAGTACTACGAAATTGATCCCAAGAACAGTTGGATGCTTGCCGCGGCAGAAAAAAATATCCCGATTGTGGTTCCTGGATGGGAAGACAGTACGATGGGAAATATTTTTGCTTCTTACGTTATTAAAAATGAATTGAAAGCAGTCACCATGAAAAGCGGAATTGAATACATGGTTTGGCTTGCAGACTGGTACAGGCAAAATTCCGGCGGAAAAGGCGTCGGATTTTTCCAGATTGGTGGCGGCATCGCTGGTGATTTTCCTATCTGCGTAGTTCCTATGATGTACCAGGATTTAGAATGGCATGACGTTCCATTCTGGAGTTATTTCTGCCAGATCAGCGATAGCACAACTTCTTATGGTTCTTACTCAGGAGCAGTACCAAATGAGAAAATAACCTGGGGCAAGCTTGACATCACCACTCCAAAATTTATTGTTGAAAGCGACGCGACGATTGTTGCCCCATTAATATTTGCCTGGATATTGGGATGGTAGTATCCTGATAAAATCATTGAATGTAAAAGGTCCTGGCGTTGGTTGGGACCTTTTGCATTTCGTTTAGCTTGTTGGAAACGTCCGTAGAAATATTAGCGGCAAACTTTGCCTGCATGAACCATTCCATCCCTACTTACCATTGAGGAAGTTAAAGCGAGTCACGGGTGAAAATTCTCTTGGCTTACTGGTAATAATAATTACATTTAAGAAGCGATTGTTTTCTTCTTGTTCAAAAAACCTTGTTATATGAGTCATACAATTATCAAAATTCCGCTTACCCTCATTACCGCCGTTTTACTACTATCAGCCTGCACAAAAAAATTACCTGAGTCTACAACAATCGAAACCGTCGCTGGCCGACCTCTTCCCGACGCCAACATTTCGGTGACAGCAACCGGGATTTGCGATTACGTGTTTAATGAAACCGCGGTGATCAATGCGGGTTACGTTAAGCGTTTCGAAGATGATTTTTCTACAGACTTAAATAAATGGAATATTTGGAATGGTGGTGCTTTTAATAATGAGTTGCAACATTACCAGACTTCCAACTTACAAGTGCTAAACGGCTCCCTTGTCATTACGGCTAAAAAAGAATCAGTTACAGGAGCAACAACACCTTACGATGCCACCTCGAAAAATTTTACCTACACCTCTGGTAGAATTGAATGCAAAACAACTATCTCTGCCTCTACCGCAACCCCGAAAGTGAGGATCGTTGCAAGGATAAAACTAGCAGCTGGTTACGGAATGTGGCCGGCATTCTGGAGCTATGGCGATCCCTGGCCAACACAAGGTGAGATAGATTACCTGGAAATGAAAGGGCAGGAACCTTTTAAATATCAAACCAATTATTTCTACGGAAGAGCAGCAGGGAGGAACCAGGTTAAAAACCAGGTTGGAACAATTACCTCTTCAGTTGACTTAACAACCTGTTATCACGTTTACGAAATGATCTGGTCTCAAAATAGTTTGACCTCTTTGTTTGACGGTAACGTTGTAGAAACTAAAACAGGAAGTTATGTTCCCAACCTTTTTGGGAAGACCGAACGTGTGACATTAAATGTCGCCGTTGGCGGAAATTATTTCTCCTCATTTGACCCAACCAAAATAGTCACAGGATCTATGTATGTTGATTATGTAAAGGTTTTTACTTCCAACTAACCTGGTCTAAGCAATACTAAAAATCAAATACTTTTTATTTTATAAACTGTTAGTGGCGTAGCATGTTCCCCGAGGTAATATTGTTTTCATCACTGTATCCCCGATAGTTTGTTGACCAACTTTTCAGTCCACTTTTTTTGACTTCACTTTGATACAGGTTATCTTCACAAAAAAATTGTTATGCGTACAAATCATGAAATCGACTACAAAATTTATGGTGAAGAACTACAGTTTGTAGAAATCGAACTCGATCCGGAGGAAACTGCAATTGCTGAAAGCGGGGCCTTTATGATGATGGATAATGGTATTGAAATGCAAACCATTTTTGGAGATGGAAGCAAACAACAAACCGGTGGTTTGTTTGGAAAAATACTCAGTGCGGGAAAGCGTTTACTCGTAGGTGAGAGTTTGTTTATGACTGCGTTTACCAATATGAGCCACGGCAAGAAGAAAGTTAGCTTTGCATCTCCCTACACCGGGAAAATAATCGTGTTCGACCTGCAACAGCTTGGAGGAAAGATAATCGCCCAAAAAGATGCTTTTCTCTGTGCCGCGAAGGGTGTGAGCATTGGCATAGAGTTTCAACGCAGGCTTGGCACCGGGATTTTTGGAGGCGAGGGATTCATCATGGAAAAATTGGAAGGAGATGGACTTGCCTTTGCCCATGCGGGCGGCTATGTTGTTGAGAAAACTCTGCAGCCCGGCGAAATCCTCAAAGTCGATACCGGATGCGTTGTGGCCTATACGGCAGGAGTTGATTTTGACGTGGAGATGGTAAAAGGAATTAAGAATTTCATGTTCGGAGGCGAAGGGCTCTTCTTTGCGAAACTCCAGGGACCCGGGAAGGTTTGGTTGCAGTCTTTACCCATCAGCAGGCTTGCCGGTCGCATCATGCAATACGGCACTTACAACAGGAAAGAAGAGGGAAGTTTACTTGGTGGATTCGGGAATCTGCTTGATGGCCGAGAATAGTTTTCACAATGAAAGGAAGGAGTAAGACAGTTTAGCTTCATAAAAGTTTTTCTGCAGGTAACTACACATAAATTTCACCAAATAAAAAAAGGTTGGCATTCATAGCCAACCTTTTTATTATTGAATGCTTTTATTTGCGACTACTCAACTTGCTTAACAGTCTCAAAATTTCAAGGTAAAGCCACACAATTGTTACCATCAAGCCGAAGGCGCCATACCATTCCATATATTTTGGAGCGCCGGCTTCCGACCCTTTTTCTATCATATCAAAGTCCAGGATAAGATTAAGCGCAGCGATTGCCACTACTACCAGGGAAAAACCGATTCCGAAAGTAGACCCCTCATGTAAAAAAGCCATTTGAATTCCGAACATCCTCAAGACAAGCGCAATCAAATAAAATATAGCTATGCCGGCCGTTGCGGTTACAATTACCGCTTTAAATTTCTGCGTGGCCCTGATCACTTTGAAACTATATAGCAGGTACATAGCAATTACGGTTCCGAAGGTGAGTCCAACGGCACTCATAATAATGTTCGGCGCTTTTGCTGCAAACGCATCGTTATAGTATGCTGAAACAGCTCCAAGAAAAAGACCTTCGAGTAGCGCATACAAAGGTGCTAGATACGGTGACCACTCCTTCTTGAACATGATAACGAGCGCTACAACGAGACCGCCGAGTGCGCCAGTCCAGATGAGTGGCTGAACATTTCCGCCTGTAGCGTACTCTTTCCAGGAATAATAAGAAGTACCGAGTACCATAAGGAACATAAATCCGAATTTGTTAAGCGTACCCCTGACGGTCATTGAATTGGTGTAATCAATGTACTCAGTTTGCTTAAAGGATTTTTCTGAAAGGGTTGGATTACCAGATTTAAACAGGTCCATAGTTTTTAAATTTTGTGGATTAAAAATAGCTTATTTCACCACAGTGCACCGAAAAATATTGCCGAAAGCTTGTTAATGTTTTTACTTAAAATTCAAAGTTTTTGGCTCAGCCAAGTTTGGCGGAGAATCGGGGTGTGGGCAAATTTTCGTCCTGGATTTTTACGGGCTTCTATCCAAAAAAGCAGCCGGTTAAATAAAGCTTTAAAAGGCATCGGCAAAAAGATTTTCATAGTAACTTGTGCTAATTTTGAATTTATGAATACACAAGAACAGGTTCTCCAGGATGTAGTTATCAAATTTGCCGGCGATAGTGGTGATGGGATGCAATTGACCGGTAGCCAATTTACCAACAACACGGCTTTGTTAGGTATTGATCTCGCAACTTTCCCCGACTTCCCGGCAGAGATCAGGGCTCCTATTGGAACCTTGCCTGGAGTAAGTGGTTATCAACTCCGTTTCAGCAGTGATCGCATCTTTACGCCGGGTGATGCCTGTGATGTGTTAGTAGCCATGAATGCAGCCGCACTTAAAGTAAATTTGAAAGGGCTGAAAACCGGTGGTGTGATCATCGCGAATACAGATGGCTTTGATGCGAAAAATCTTCGTCTCGCCAATTACCCCGAAGGAATCAATCCGTTGGAAGATAACAGCCTTGAAGGTTATGAGCTGATTAAAATGGATGTCACCAAAATGACTCGTGAGGCCCTCAAAGATTTTACAATGGGCATAAAGGAAAAGGACCGGGCAAAAAATATGTTTGTTTTAGGCTTCCTATACTGGCGTTACAATCGCAGTATGGAAAATACAATCGACTTCATTAAAGAGAAATTTGGTAAAAAGCCGGAGATCTTTGAGAGCAACATCAAAGCATTGCAGGCCGGCTATAATTTCGGAGACACGACTGAAACATTTACGACCCGTTATACCGTTGAAAAGGCCAAAATGGAACCCGGACATTATCGCTCCATCATGGGTAACCAGGCTTTGTCTTATGGATTGATCGCTGCCGCTCAGAAAAGTGGACTTCAACTTTTTCTTGGAAGTTACCCGATCACTCCAGCCAGCGACATTTTGCATGAATTAAGTAAGTATAAAAATTTTGGTATCAAAACTTTCCAGGCGGAAGATGAAATTGCTGCCATCACTTCCTCCATTGGCGCAAGCTATGGCGGTAGTTTAGGGGTTACTACAACCAGTGGTCCGGGTATTGCTTTAAAAGCAGAAGCTATGGGACTGGCTGTAATGCTGGAGATACCTTTGATTGTGATCAACGTACAACGCGGGGGACCAAGCACCGGCTTACCAACGAAAACCGAACAGAGTGACCTGATGCAGGCATATTACGGCCGTAACGGCGAATGTCCCATGCCTGTTATCTCAGCGTCTACACCCAGTGATTGTTTCAGTGCTGTTTACGAGGCCGTTCGGGTGAGTGTTCAACATATGACGCCAGTGATCTTTCTTAGTGATGGGTACATTGCGAATGGTGCTGAACCGTGGAAGTTTCCGAATTCTGAAGAATTGCCGGAGATCAAGGTTTCGTTTGCTTCACAAAATATTGCATCCGACCTGGATGTAAATGGTAAATTTCAACCTTACAAAAGAGATGAACGCCTCGTTCGTCCCTGGGCTATTCCCGGCACGGCCGGACTTGAGCATCGTGTAGGAGGTCTGGAGAAGCAGGATGTTACCGGAAATATCAGCTATGATACCGACAACCACCAGCACATGGTGAAAACCCGTCAAAAGAAAGTGGACTTGATAGCGGAATATATTCCTGAGCAAAAACTCGACAGTGGTCCTGACAAGGGAAAGGTGTTAGTACTTGGATGGGGCAGCACCTACGGAGCTATTAAAAGCGCCTGCAGGGAGCTTCAGTTGGAAGGTGCTGAAGTTGCACATGCTCATCTTCGCTATATCCGCCCATTCCCTAAAAACCTGGGAGATATGTTGAAAAACTATGATCATGTTTTAATACCGGAGATCAATAATGGTCAGTTGATTCGAATCATTCGCGACGTTTATTTTGTAGACGCAAAACCATACAATAAGATAATGGGCATTCCTATTACTAAAGGAGAGTTGGTTGATGAGATCAGGAAGTTGCTCTAATTTGTTATAAAAAAAAGTTCAGTATTAAACTGAACTTTTTTTTGCTTTTGAGCTTTAAAAACGTGTAGGGCATTGCACCTGGCGTAAGGCAGAATTTACTCGTCGTCCGCCACCAATGGTCAATCCAAATTTAAGATTGAGGGTGAAGTAAGCGTCTGTATCAGTGGGATCTCCTCGTCTACCTCCCTCTGATTTCCGGTAAGTTCCATCTGGACCGCCGGGGTTGACGCGGTCATTACTCTTTAAGTCCATTACATTCTGTAGTTGGACACCGCTAAAATACTTTTGAAATACGTTCGGGTTGATATAGCGGGTGCTGACATCATCCAGGTAATCTGTGCTTAACACCCGGTGTATAACTTCAAGTCGGATGCCGAGGGCGGGGTTTACCTCGTATTTAATGCCAGCACCAAGTGGAATACAAATTCCGTTTAATTTGTAGGGAGTTCGATCGGGATATTCAGAAAACCCTTGACCTTCTGTTCTAAGCGGCTCCAGGTTAATCCAGTTACCCCTAAGAGATGCTTGTGGATTGAATGAAAAAAAACCAATCCCGCCAAGGAAATACGGCGAAAACCTGGGCGGACCTTCGGCATTCCTGTCTTCCCTTAACACAAACTCGCGAAACATTGTCAATAAATGCAATTCAGCTACCGCTGACACTTCATGAATTTTACTCCGGAAGTGAAGATTCCGTTGGTAACGGCCTTGAGAAGTAGCGGCCACATCCTTTAAAATACTATCATACGCTTTTACCTGCCCGATTGTTCCTTCTAACCGAAACCCGATCATGTACTTGTATATCGCACTAAAGTATAAACTGCCGTTCAGCCGGTTGTTGCCGATATTCAAGTCTTTAAGAAATGGAGCGCCCCTTCCGGCATTACCTCCGAGATCGGTGAGGCAATTCATTATTCCAGCGGAAATGCCTGCTTCGTACAAGAGAGGCTTCTCTTCATCATTCCAGGAAAATTGTGCTTGAGCTTTTTGAGAATTCAGCAAAAGCAGCCCGAATAGTCCTACAATAGTTAGTACTCTTTTCATGCGAATGGTCTGCTTTATTATATACATTTCCGGGTACTACAGGATTATTTTGGGAAAAGTGAAAGGATACAAATTAACGATAATTCTTCTATTATATTTCAAGTCTGTCGCGGATACTGTAAAATTTACAGGCAGTTTTTAAGCCGCATTCGCTGCATTTTGGATTGCGGGCGACACAAACATATCGGCCATGTAAAATGAGCCAATGATGGGCTCTATGAATTAGATGCTCCGGAATAAATTGTGTCAATTGTTTCTCTGCTGCCAACGGCGTTTTCGCTTTCAACGTCAGGCCGATCCTGGCACTTACCCGAAACACATGAGTATCTACGGCCATTCGGGGTTGATTATCTACTACCGAGGTGATCACATTGGCTGTTTTTCGGCCAACGCCCGGCAACTGCATCAATTCATCGACTGTCAAAGGCACCTGACCCGCAAAATTTTCTTCCAAGGCCTTCGCCATTCCAATCAAGTGACGGGTTTTGTTATTAGGATATGAGATACTTTTTATCAGCGGAAATAATTCTTCGAAACTGGCTAATGCCAGTTGGGCTGGCTGGGGATACCTGGCGAAGATCGCCGGGGTGGTCAGGTTAACTCGTTTATCTGTGCACTGCGCAGATAATATTACCGCGACGAGTAATTGGTAAGGATTATCATAGATCAGTTCCGTTTCAGCTTCTGGCGCGTGTTCAAGAAAATACTGAATGATAAATTGATAACGTTCCTTCCTGGTCATAAAAAAATCGTCCCGCTTGAGGCGGGACGAAAATACATCAATTAGTAAAATGCTTTTAAACTTCCGGGGAAAGCGCCGATATAGACTTTTCCGCGTAGTTAAGGATATTATCTACTGCAATTTTCCGTGGGGAAAGTGAGATTTTTTCCAGGCCATTTGAGGCCGAGCTGATCACTTCAAATTCTTCACGTAGATTCCAGTCTGTTTCTAGTGCAGCCTTAATAAGGGCTGATTTTTCGGGGGACGATTCATTATACAGGTACTGTACAAGATCTTCCTGAGTAAAACTGAGCATAGGCAATTTTGGTTGCTTGATTAAAAAAAATAAATTCAAATCCTGTAATATAAACGCCCCCTCGTGGTGAATATTGTTTGGATATGTGAATTATTTGTTAGCATCAGGGGCCGGCAAAACAAACAAATCTTCATTATCTTTCTTCATCAGGTACTTCTCTCTCGCATATTTTTCAATCGTTTGTGCATTGTTCTTCAGCTGACCAAGTTCCTTCTTTGTTTCTGTGATCATCCCGCTTAAGTGAGTTTCACTTTGCTGCAACTCGCCATATTTCGCTCTGCGGCGGATCTCTGAACTCCAGTCTTTCGGATCAAAGAAAAACATCCAGACCACAAAGAAAATACTGGCGAGCAGGTATTTATTCCTGAAAAATGGAGGTATTTGATGGAGGTATTTCATACAACCTAAAATTAGCGGATGATGCTGATAGGTATATCAAAATGGGGCCGGAGCCCCATTTGCTATTTACCAAATTTAATCTTTCCTGAAGGATAAATACCACCATCACCTAATGCTTCCTCAATGCGGATCAACTGGTTGTATTTTGCAACCCGGTCAGTTCTGCTGGCAGATCCGGTTTTGATCTGTCCACAGTTTAGAGCAACCGCAAGATCCGCGATCGTGGTATCTTCCGTTTCGCCGCTCCGATGACTCATGATGGTATTGAAACCATTGTGTTGAGCCATTGTCACCGCGTTAATGGTTTCAGTCAGTGTTCCGATCTGGTTCACTTTAACAAGGAGTCCGTTTGCAATATCTTCCTTAATTCCTTTTTCCAGGCGCTCAACATTGGTAACAAAAAGATCGTCACCTACCAATTGGCATTTTTTTCCTACTGATTCAGTCAGCATCTTCCAACCTTTCCAGTCATCTTCTGCCATACCATCTTCAATTGAACAAATTGGATATTGCTTCACCCAGCTCGCCCAGTATTCAACGAGTTGCTCACTCGTCATCTTCTTTCCATCACTCTTATGGAAAATATATTTCTTTTCTTTTGAATTCCACAATTCACTGTTCGCAGCATCCATCGCTATCATGATCTGGCTGCCAGTTTTGTAATCAGCCGCCTGGATCGCGGTCAATACTGTTTCAATTGCTTCTTCATTGCTTTGAATATTGGGTGCAAATCCCCCTTCATCGCCCACATTCGTGCTAAATCCTTTTTTCTTCAGCACAACTTTAAGTGCATGAAAGATGTCAACACCCCATTGTAATCCTTCGCTGAAAGACGATGCTCCAATCGGCATAACCATAAATTCCTGAAAGTCAATTTTGTTGTCGGCATGAGCGCCACCGTTCAAAATGTTCATCATTGGAATTGGCAATGTTCGCGCATTGGTACCACCTATGTAGCGATACAAGGGCAGGTTCGCTTCCAATGCAGCAGCTTTCGCAACAGCCAAACTCACTGCTAACATAGCGTTCGCACCAAGTTTACTTTTATTAGCCGTTCCATCAAGAGAGATCATCATCTCGTCAATTCCTGACTGATCTGCAATATCCCAACCCAACAGGTTTTCTGCGAGAATTGTATTTACGTTTTTTACTGCTTTCAACACACCTTTTCCACCGTACAATTTTTTGTTATTGTCACGCAGCTCGACTGCTTCGTGAATTCCTGTACTGGCTCCGCTTGGTACTGCGGCTCTGCCTAGCTGCTCGTTCTCGGTTAGTACGTCAACTTCTACAGTTGGATTTCCGCGGCTGTCTAAAATCTGGCGGGCAAAAATGGATGCGATGTAACTCATTGTTGGATTGTTTTTATTTACGTTGAACTTGAATGTAACTGAATGTGTTTGTTGCTAAAACCTTGTTTTCTCTCACCTGCTCACTTAAGGGAATGGACATTTCTTTTCCAGCCATTAATCAATAATCATTTTGGCTTCGTCAGGTTTTTAAAGATCTCTTCTAAGCTATTACTTTCACTTTGCAAAGAAACAATGTTAAGGCTGTTTTTCAAACTCAATTCTAAGATCTGTTTGCGCACAGCATCAGCTTCGGTCGTTGAAAGGTGAAAAGTATTGCCTGCCACTTCCCGAACCGTCGTCACGTTGTCTAAAGCTGACAACTCGCTTGCGTCAACTTTTTCTTTGAAAGTGACAATGACCAACTGACTTCCGTTGTTCATCATTTGAAGGTTTGCCAATGTATCATCAGCCACGATATTGCCTTTATTGATGATGATGACCCGGTCGCAGATAGCTTCGACCTCCTGTAATATGTGAGATGAAAAAAGGATGGTTTTATTTTGTCCGAGACTTTTGATCACATCGCGAATCTCCATGATCTGGTTAGGGTCCAGCCCTGAAGTTGGCTCATCCAGGATCAGTACCTCCGGATCATGAATAAGTGCCGCAGCCAACCCCACACGTTGCTTGTACCCCTTGCTCAGCTGGCCAATTTTTTTGTTGGCTTCAATGGTAAGGCCTGTCATGCTAATCACTCTTTCGAGTGCGGCAGAGCGTTCTGCAACCTGGTGAATATTTGCAATAAATTCCAGGTATTCCCGCACATACATATCGTAATACAATGGATTGGCTTCAGGCAGGTAACCAATTTTCTTTTTCGTAGCAAGGGAACTTGTACGAACTGGTATTCCCGCAACTTCCACTAGTCCGCCATCTGCTTCAAGGTAGCCGGTAATCATTTTCATGGTAGTGCTTTTGCCTGCACCGTTTGGTCCCAAAAAACCAACGATTTCACCATTGTTGATTGAAAATGAAACTTTGTTTACAGCGGTTTGGGCTCCATATGTTTTTGAAAGATTGCTGACTTTGATTGACATACTTCAGTGAATTACTGCGAAAATAAAACGCCAGGTAAAACCCGGCGTCTATGTATGATTTTAATTGTTACCATCTTTCGCCGGCGGCCTTTCATTGGAAGGTCCGGGCTGGTTGCCTCTATTTTGAGGTGGCCTTTGCGGAGGCCTTTGCGGAGGCCGGTTGTTACCTTGCTGCGGTCTTTTTGGACCTTGTGCTGGCCTGTTTTGTGGTCCGCGTTGCGGTTGTTGACCTTCTTTATTTTGAGGCGGTCGTTGCGCTACCTGCCCTTCCCGCTGGGGCTGCTGACCGCGATTGGGTCCCGGAGCATTTCGGCCTTGTTGTTGTCTTTGCGGCTGACGGTTTTGTTGACCGGCTCCCTGCTGACCTCCCGGCCCCCTCTGTTCACCACCCTGGCGGCTGCCTTGTTGACGACCTTGTGGCTGGTTACCTCTTTCGTTATCACGACGTTTGCGGCTGGTCTTCTCCAGGCTCTTCAAACTGATTTGCCCAACTACGTCGACGTAAGTCGGCTCAACTTCAACAGGCTTTTTACTTACGATTTCAACAGTTTCTAATTCATCTGGCCTGATGCCCTGCCTGTTGAGCGTTTTTATCTTCTTTACGCTTTCAATTGTGAGTGGGTACTGTTTAGTGCTGTCGGGCATGGTATACCACATCAGGTTGCGAAAGATATCCTTCTTCACCAGGAATGCCCTGCTCTTTGCCACTTCTATCATATCGCAATCATCAGGAAAATGCTGCAAGGCATCGAGGTACGTATCTAACTCGTAGTTCAAACAACATTTAAGCCTGCCGCACTGGCCGCTAAGTTTTGTTTGATTAATACTGAGGTTTTGATACCTGGCCGCGTTGGTATTTACGCTTTTGAAGTCTGTTAGCCAGGTACTGCAACAAAGCTCTCTCCCGCAACTGCCGATTCCACCTACCTTACCCGCTTCCTGGCGGGCGCCAATTTGCTTCATCTCTACCTTCACCTTGAATTCAGCGGCATATTTTTTTATCAACTCCCGGAAATCCACACGGTCATCAGCAATATAAAAAAAGGTTGCTTTTCTGCCATCCGCCTGGATCTCTACCTCCGCAATTTTCATCTCCAGGTTGAGCTGGCGGGCGATCGCCCTGCTCCGGATCATGACACTCTTTTCGCGTGCCTTTGTTTCCGTTCTCTTACTCAGGTCTGCTTCCGTGGCGCGGCGCAAGATCTTTTTAATGTCTGAACTATCTTCCCGAACATTATTCTTCTTTAGCTGCAATCGAACCAGTTCACCGGTCATATTGATCGAGCCTACGTCGAACCCGCTCACTCCTTCTACCACGATCATCTCGCCTTTTTCAAAATATTGAGTGGTCGTATTTCTAAAAAATTCCTTGCGGCTCCCGTTATTAAAGCTAACCTCAATAACACGACAGCCACTTTCGGGATCGCTGAACGGAAGATTTGCCAGCCAATCATGTACGTTCATCCGGTTACAACTGCCGCTCGCACAACTTCCGTGGCTCTGGCAACCCCCTGGCGTACTACCCGAACCACAACTTCCACATGCCATATAAATACAGGTTTAAATAAGTGAAAAATCTTAACATGAGGAGAATTGCAAACAACCGCAGGGGCTTTCCCTGTTCTTGAATGGGAGAGAGTTGTCCCGGCTATCGAATAAGTCCAGGCTTCAATGGCGTCGCACTCTTGTACCACAACAACCAAACCGGCTGCTGATTTTTTTCCATGGATATAAGGCGTATGCTGTAGAACAGTTTTGCCTGGATACAAGTAAATTCCAGATTGGAACCAATGAAAACTTGAAATTAATGATATAGCAGAGAAAGATTAATTCATCAAAACAGAACCAAGCTCCCAACTCCGGGCCCACAGGCCCTTTTCCTCATTGAACCAAAATTAATGAATTGTTGGTAATAATGTGGTACAACTTAATGGAGAGCGCATGGAAGAGCATTTTGCCGTTGGCGTTACGTTCAATGTAATAGCTGGCCTTATCGAGTTCATTGATGATGGCCTCCTGCTGGTGTATGTTGGATAATTTGTTTAGCCGCTCGGCAAAATCCCGCTCGGCTGTTGCGATAGAAAACGCTCCAATGGCATCTTCGGGCATGGCCCCCAGCCTGATGGCCTGTTCAAGCAGGTGCGTAAAATACTTAAGAAATTGTTTTTGTTTTTCCCGCCCCTGCTTGTTCATGTCATCGATCCATTTAAGTTGCGAAGGGTAACTTTTCTTTACGATCAGGTTTAGCCACTCCCTAACTGTGAGCAACCAATCGTCTTCAACGTGCTGTAACAACTGGAGCGCCTCATGGTAATTGCCTTCGCTGAGGGCGGCAACCTGGCCGGCTTTCTCAAGTGCAACACCTGAGCGTTGAACCAATGCACCCTCGATGTCTTGGTTTGTGAGTAAAGGAATTCTAACCAACTGAGTTCTGGATAGAATGGTCGGTAGCACCAGCGCGTCATTTTCTGCTACCAGTATAAACACCGTTTGAGGTGGCGGTTCTTCTAAAAGCTTCAGTAATTTATTGCCATTTTTCGTCAGGTATTCCGGCATCCAGATGATCAGGATCTTATACGCACTTTCGAAGCTTTTTAAACTGATCTTCCGCGTAATGTCGTTGCATTCTTCTGCCGTGATATTCCCCTGCTTGTTTTCAGCCCCAATAAATTGCAGCCAGTCATAGGCATTAGCATAAGGCTGTATGGAGATAAATTCCCGCCATTCGGCGGCATAGTCGGTACTGATTGGCTTGTCGCCTGACTTTTTGGGGATGACCGGGTAAGAGAAATGAATATCCGGATGAACCATTTGGGCGGCCTTCAAACACGCTGAACAAACACCGCAGGCGTCGTTCAATAACTCCTGACTGCCTCCCGTGGCTTCGGCTTGCTCGAATAGAGAGGCGACAGCCGGCTGCTTTCCGTTTACTTTTTCGCAAACGATGTACTGGGCAAAGGAAAGCGCCAGGGCCAGGCTCCCCGAACCTTCTTTTCCAAGAAATAATAACGCATGACTCAACCGGTTGTGTTGAATCATCTGGACTAACTGTTCCTTCGTTTCCCGCTGGCCGATTACTTTTTCAAATTGCACAGCGCAAATTAAAATAAAAAAAACATCCGGAGCGTAAACTCCGGATGCACTATTAATAACGAGATGTCTTTATAACTTACTGGTCAGTTCCTCGCTCATCGGGGTAACCTTGCTATCAAATTTTGTAACGAGATTTCCTTTTTCGTCCAATAAAAACTTATTGAAATTCCATTTGATCTCAGCATCCAATACCCCATTAGAGGCCTTTGAACATAACCATTGATAAATCGGTGCTGTGTCATCTCCTTTGACGGAGATCTTTGCTGCCATTGGGAATGTAACACCATAATTTTTTTTACAGAATTCTTTGATCTGGGCGTTTGACCCCGGCTCCTGGCCACCAAAATTGTTGGCAGGAAAACCTACAATAACAAGTTTATCCTGGTATTTTTTGTAAAGCGCTTCCAGCCCTTCATATTGTTTGGTGTATCCACATTCTGAAGCAGTGTTCACGATCAATATTTTTTTGCCCTTAAAGGCTGCGAAATCAATGGTGCCCCCGTCAAGTCCCTCTACTTTGAAATCATAAATGGATTTTGCAATTACCGGTTGAGGTTCAGTACTCACTGTTGAAGTTGAAGGCACAGTGTTGGCCAGGATGGAAACTACAGCAAGACCAATGGCAACGAATTTTATCATAATAATTAAGTTTTTACTGAAACGATTGAGAAGCGAATTTGTTGATAAAGTTATTGCTTTTCGTAACAGCCAAGATCAGGTAATCCGACATTCCGGCTTTTACCTTCCAGGTCAATGGCTAGAGAGGTTATTTTCCCTTTATTAATTCCCG
>JAURWD010000201.1 GCA_030655145.1 Ferruginibacter sp. | reverse complement strand
GAGCACAATCCACAGGAACAGCACCGCATTGATTAAAAGATCTCCAAGAGAACTTAACACAATATCAGAAGCATAGATGGAAGGATCAAAAACCTCGAACTGCCGGAAGTTGACCGGTATCGGGAAAAAATAACTCAGCACGCGAAGCACGATAACCGTTACCAGGAGAAAACTAACGCCTTTTAGAAAACTTTTCGCGACAAGAAACGTAGCGACAAAGTGAATGAAGATCAGCACGATGAACGCAGCGATCAGGCGCAAAAAAGATGCGCCAAGGTGGTTATGTGATGACAACAATACCGATTTCGTTTCCAACGAAAAAAGGTAATGGCCATCCTTTGAACTTATTTCGATCCCCGACTGGTTTTGATTGATCGTATACCCGTGCTCAATATCAGAGCCAATGGAGAATGAATTTTTCAGGTAGGCATTTTCTATCGCGTAGTTCCACTTTACAGGAATAAGGGCAACCGCGGTAAGATTGTTCAGGGTACTCTTTCGCCAAACGTAATAACCATTCGTAAGTTGAATGAACCCACTCTTGCCTCGCATCGCCCTGATAGAGTTTACCGGGTCAACTACCTGTGTACTCCAGAACGCAAGCGCATAGGCATCATAATTATTTTGCGTATAAACAAACAGGTAGTATTCCTTTTCTGTGAGTTCCTGGAGCGTGAGTTCATCGATGTCATTATTTGCCAGGTCACTGAGCAAGGCAGTGTCGCGGCTGACGTTATCAAAATCTGCTTCCTGTTCGTTGATGAAGGTGGTGATATTTTTTCCGACCGTAACCGGGGATGAGTTACCCGATAAATAGTTATCAATGATAAACGAAATGGTCACCAACCAGGCTGCCGTAACAAGCAGGTAGCTGTTCCTTATTAAAAACTGTTTAACAGAATATTCGTTTTTCAAAGTTGAAATTTAATTGTATGCTGCGGGCATCGACACCAATCAGGAGGAACGTTTGATCGTATTCCAGATATCATCCATTTCTTCCAGCGTCATATCGGTTAAAGCCTTCCCGCTTTGAAGTGCAGCTTCTTCCATTTTGGTAAACCGGGCTATGAATTTTTTATTCGTGCGTTCAAGTGCATTTTCAGCGTCAAGCTGCAAAAACCTTGCGAAGTTTACGAGGGAGAAAAAAACATCTCCCAGTTCATCTTCCATATCGTTTGTGTTTCCAGACTCAATGGCTGCAAACAGTTCTTCCTGTTCTTCCTGCACCTTGGCCCACACCTGTTCTTTGTTCTCCCATTCGAAACCTACCTGCTTCGCCTTCTCTTGTAAGCGCATCGCCTTAACCGTTGCCGGAAGTGCTTTCGGAACGCCACCCAGGATCGACTTCTTACCTTCTATCAGTTTAAGTTTTTCCCAGTTTCGCTTCACATCTTCGTCGTCATTCACCACAACATCGCCATAAATATGCGGATGCCGATGTATGAGTTTTTCGCATACGCCGTTGATCACTTCTTCCAATGTAAACTGGCTTTGTTCTTTCCCGATCTTAGCATAAAAGACGATGTGGAGCAGGATATCGCCCAACTCCTCCTTGATCCCCTTCCAGTCCTTATCAGTAATGGCATCTGTTAATTCATACGTTTCTTCTATCGTCAATTGACGTAAAGTTTCAATGGTTTGCTTTTTATCCCAGGGACATTTTTCCCTAAGCTCATCCATAATTTTCACAAGTCGTAAAAACGCACCCGCTGTAGCATCCTGCATAGATTAATTTAAATTTTCATGAAAGAAAAAATGAGAAAGGCGAAAAATATAATCAGTATCATCACTATCGAGAGGAGGTTCAGTAGCAAAAACTTAACAATTGTTTTGCCTCGGCCCTGCCTGTAAAAATTCCGCATGGCCTTGTACAAATAGAACAACATGATCACCGCTATTATCCGCTGCACAACGATGAGCCAATCCCAATGAAAATAAGTTTTCAGCTGGTTGGAGGCGAATAGAAATAATAAGCTGATGAAGATGAAGATGTATAAATGCACACTGAAGATGCCATGACTCACATAGTAATATTCCTTCCTGCGGAAGTACAACAATTTTAATATCAAGGCGAAAATAGGTAGAGAGATAAACAACATCTGTGGGAACCGGTGCACAAAGGTTGAAACCAGGGAGGTGAAGAAGGCCTTGCGATTGTTGGAAAATTTTGCATTCGCCTCTATCTCCTTATAAATAAGTTTGCGTTCCAGCCAGTTATGTTTTTTCACACCTGCCTTCAGCAACGAATCGTATTCCGCCTTCGACTTATAAGACCGGCCGGTTAAATGGAATCCGCCTGTGGTTTTCAAACTATCAAGATATTTTTCCAACTGTGCATGCGAAAGCGGTGTCCCCTTATTGATCCTTGATGTAAATGCCGCCAGGCTATCAGGGCCCATGGCCCGAATGTCTTCAACCGATTTATCATCAAAGCGAATGGTGTTATCGATAGTTTGATCGGTAACATGAAAGAGAGAGAAAAATATCAGGAAGAAAACAGCGGAAGTAAACACATACATCCGGATCGGGTTCAGGTAACTTGCCCGCCTGCCCCTTGCATATTCTGATGATAAAAATCCCGGCCGGGTGACGAGGAGCCGAAGCGTATCGAAAAATTTTCCGTCAAAATGGGTGATGTCATTAAAGAAGTGGACAACGAGGTGCCAGGCAGATTCTTTTGGTTCAATGTTTTCCTGGCCACAGATATGGCAGTAAGTTCCATGGAGTGCCGCGTTACAATTCAGACATACTTTTTCCTTCCGTTCTTTTAAATGACTCACTAAAGCAGATTTTGGTTAAAAATAACTCAAAATAAATGATTGCCGTTCCCGGCCGACACAATGCGTGACCGACAAGAACAGAATAGCGCCTTAAATTATGCCTTAAGAAAAATGTAATTTTCTTCATATGCCGATAAAATAACTTTCGTGGTTCTTATATAAGCTTCGGCTACCTTAATTTTACAGATGAAAACGAATGAAATGATTAAAGCTGGGTTAATTGGCATTGGCTTGGTTTTGATTACCGGCGGTTCCGCAAGCGCTCAATATTATTACAAGGATATTTTGAGCAACAAAGTTGCCGGAGATGAACGACTTGTTTTAAAAGACCAAAAGATCAGGAAGATCAAAGTGCACTCTTTTGAAGGAAATGGCGAGGTGAGTCCTGGTTTTTTTTGTGAAAAAGAAATTGGAAAAGATTACCGCAAGATGGAGACGTACACAAGATCAAACATCAGCGGTAAATCATTGATGACCTCTTACTACAATGACAAAGATCAGCTGGTACGGGCCAGTGACAGCTCCGACTTATCAGTTTCCACCTCTACGTTCGAGTACAATGATAAAGGCAACATTGCCCGGATCGTGTCCCGCTCCCACTCTAATGACGACGACTTCAACACACAACTTATTGAGGCGCACGAGTATTATTTTGACGATAACAACCGGCCGGTTAAAATGCTACGCACCCGCAATGGCAAAGATTCCGCCTGGATTCAATTTAAACTGGATGACCAAGGCAACGTGGTTGATGAAATTGACGAAAGCAAGAACGGCAAGCACTACTACTATTATTATAATGATAAAAAAAGACTGACCGACATCGTAAAGTTTAATACCCTGCGGAATAAGCTCGTGCCAGACTTTGTGTTTGAATATAACAGTATTGGCCAGGTAACACAAATGGTAGCGGTGGAAGAAGGCGTAAGCAATGACTATTACACCTGGAAATACACTTACAACGATGGATTGCGGATCATTGAAAAATGTTTTTCAAAAGAGAAGATCCTTCTTGGTTATTTCGAATACGAATATGATTAAAGATATTTCGTGGGGACGTTGGCGATGCAAGATCACGGACTTTATCAATCGAAAACTCCCCGCATTACCGGGGAGTTTTTTTTGTCCTGTTTGTTTTACGAGCCTGTCTAAAATTCCTGTTATGTTACTTCCTACTTAATTCTTTTAGCTTCACTTTCCAGCCCGGTTTTGCGCTCACGGGAATTCTTTATCTGGTTACTTCCAAAACGGTAGTTGAAGTTTACGCGGAAAGTCTGGCTTTCCCAACTACCGCCACCTTTAATATACATTCCTCCGAAGTCGGAAATAGCTGTCCACGGATTGGTGTGAAAGATATCCGTAACCGAGAGCTTCAAAGTAGCCTTCTTCTTCATCAATTGCTTTTGCAATCCCACATCAACACCACCCTGTGATCTTGTTTTCCAGGTTGCACCCCAAATGCTTGGCCCGCTAAACCATCCGCTCAATTCCGCACTGTAATCTTTTCCCAGGGTGAAAGTCTGCTGCATATACGCGCCATACCCAGGGATGTTAATGTTCAATTTGTTGGCTCCAATTTCTCCGTCGAACATCTGGTAATTGTACCAAACATTTGCATAGCCATTCCACCATTTCCTGATCGGCAACTGGGAGCCTATACTAACGGTCATGATCTGTTGCGTAGCCAGGTTTTTTTGTTGAATAAAGGTTGCATTCCCAGTCGTGTCTGTCACCTGGGTAGCATAATCTTTTACATGACTGTAACCGACGGTTGTGTTGATCATTCCAAGAAAGGTGTGGGTCAGTTCAACAGTGTTAGTGTACTGCGGACGCAAAAATGCATTTCCCTTTTCATAGGTGAGTTCATCCAGTTTGTTTTCGAAGGGATTCAGGTCCTGGTAAGTCGGCCGGTCGATCCGACGGCTGTAGGTTAAATTCAACGAATTCTTTTTACTCAAATTCCAGGTAAGGGCGGCGCTTGGAAAGAAATCCAGATAGTCCCTCTTTACGGTGTTGTCGTCCTGTATATTACCATCAGCCCTTGTGAGTATGCCCTCGCTATTTGTTTGTTCTACCCGCAAGCCTGTTTGCAAACTCCACTTTTCAGAAAGCTGGCGCTGGTAGTTCATGTATCCTGCATTCACATTCTCTTTGTATTGAAAACTATTGCTCCTGTCTAAAATTTTAACCGGCAGACCGCTTTCATTGTCATTAAAAAAATCAAAGGTATTCTGCGTTGTTACAAAGGATGTTTTCAAACCGTACCCAAGTTTTCCTTTTCCTAACTTTTGTTCCGCATCTACTTTAGCCGTGTAAATGTCAATGTCTGTTGGTGTACTGTTCCGGTTGATGATGCTGTACAACAGGTTGTTATTGCTTCCATAATAATTATTCGGTTGGTAGCTGCGACCAACTCCGCGGAACAGCCCGTAGTCTCCATCAAAATTTATCTCGCGGCCACTGGTATCAACATAGCGATAGTTGACGTTGAAATTCGCGTTGGTCCGGTGCCCGGGAATGTTGTTATTCGCCTGCAGGCTTTTTACAAACTGACCACTCGGGTGATAGGAGATGGCCGTGTTACTGCTGCTCTTGAATTCATTTTCACCATAGCTGGTTGTTGCCATGACGCCGATCGTGTGTTTACTGTTGAGGAAATAATCCGCTCCCAGTTTTACATTAAAACTTTTATTGCTGCTTATGTTGATGGCATGCTGATCATACAGCGTGTCTTTCTGAATACGATACAGGTCAAGTGTATTCCTGTAGTCACCCATATTGCCGCTGACGTTGGTAAAAAGATTTACTTTTTTATGGCGGTAATTCAGGTTTACAGATGCATTGCCTTTTGGTGTTACGCCCTGCACCAGCCCTATGCTTGTACTTCCATTAGTGCCAAACTTTTTATTCTTTTTAAGCCTTATGTTCACGATACCTGCATTACCGCTGGCATCATATTTCGCACTTGGATTGCTGATCATTTCGATAGCCTCGATGTCATTACTATTGATGCTTTTAAGGTAAGCCGCAAGATCCTTAGTATCCAGTTGCATCATTTTGCCGTCGATATATACCTTAACGCCGGTTTTACCTTTCATGCTGATGTTCTCATTATTATCCACCTGCACACCCGGACTTTTCTGAAGCAACTCAAGCGCATTACTTCCTGTCGCGTTGATACTTGCCTCCACGTTGAAAATGGTTTTGTCTGCCTTCACTTCAAACATGGGCTTTTTCGCTGTAACGGTAACGCCTTCTAATTTGCTTGTTGCGGGAGTAAGCGTTACTGGGTTCACGGTGATGGATTTCCCTTCCTGGATCTTGATGGCAGGTGAATACATACTTTCATAGCCGACCAGGGAATAGCGTAACAGGTAATCCCCATCTTTTCTTACCCCGATCTCAAATTTACCAGAGGCATTGCTTACAGCCGCTTTCACGAGGGCGCTATCTTTTGCCTGCAGCAAGTTGATTGTCACGGCGGCGAGACCTTTACCATTATTATCTGTAACAACACCATTCACAGTAACCTGCGCCTGCGCCATGGAAGTTCCCGTGACCAACGCAAAAACGGCGAGTAACACGAGTGTAAAATTTTTCATTGTATTATTTTTTTCAGTTGATACGCAAAGCACTCAAAAATGTTACAGCATTTTAGACGCTGTTGGATGAAATGCATTTTTCGTACGATGAATGGGAAACCGTATCACATGATTATGTGATAGACGCGACAAATCAGGGATGAATGACGAGGCATTTTAGCATCGAAGCCTAAAAATTTGACCGAACCCAATGCAATTTTTTTTGCCGACTTATTAATTCCAGGTAATTCATTGTGGCCGGTGGCCGAAAAAACTTCTGGAAAACCAGCTTTGTTTGAACACGGTCGAGCAGTTGATTGTTTTCATAACTTTAGTGATATGATCCAACTTCGGCGATTGAAAGCCTGCCTCATTTTTGCCATTCTTCCAATCCTCGCAGGCGCCCAGGAATTTGGCGGACATCCTCCTTCGGTCAAATGGAAACAACTTAACAGCAGCCAGGCAAGAGTGATCTTCCCGGTGGGGTTAGACAGCCAGGCAAATCGCATCTATACGATCAATCAACTCCTTAACAGGAACACAGCTGCCAGTATTGGCGGCAGGCAACGAAAATGGAATATTGTGCTGCTAAATCAAACCACGATCCCCAATGCCTATGTGCGTATGGCCCCCATCGTTAGTGAGCTCTATATGACACCGGCCCAGGATAATTTTTCGACGGGCAGCTTGCGCTGGGATGATAACCTGATCATACATGAGAACCGGCACATTCAGCAACTCAGCAATTTCCGCGGTGGACTTACGGATGTTTTTTCTTTCTTTCTTGGCCAGGAAGGGCAATTGCTTGCAAATGGGATCACAATCCCGGATTATTTTTTTGAAGGAGACGCGGTATTGCAGGAAACGCTTGTCAGCGGACAGGGACGGGGACGAATGCCCTCTTTTTATAACGGCATGAAATCCCTGTGGCTTGGAAATAAAAATTACTCCTGGATGAAACTGCGCAGCGGTTCATTAAAAGATTACACACCCGATTTTTATGAACTCGGTTATCAACTGGTAGCGTACGGAATTGAAAAATATGGTACAGATTTCTGGAAGAAAGTGACAACAGATGCTGTTCGTTTTAAAGGAATTTTCTATGCGTTTAACAAGGCTATTGAACGACATTCCGGTGTACCGTATGAAACATTCGGACAAAATGCACTGGCATTTTTCAAAGAGAAAAATTTACCAGCAGCTTCGAATAAACAAACAGTGGATTTTCTTACTCCTGCAGAAAAAAACAATGTCGTTGATTACCTATACCCGGTATTTGCCGGAAACGACAGCATCATTGTTACTAAAAAGTCTTACCGGTCAATCAACCGTTTTTACCTGTTAAATCAAGGCCGGGAAAAAATGCTGCGGGTGAAGGAAGCCGTGATCGATGATTACTTTTCCTATCGGGATGGAAAGATTACCTACGCTGCCTATAAGCCTGACCCGCGCTGGGGCAATAGAAATTTTAGTGTGATCCAATTGTTCGATATCCAGTCTGGCCAACAAATTCAGCTAACCCATCGATCCAATTATTTTTCACCAGATATCAGTCCTGCCGGAACGGAGCTGATCGCAGTGAACGTAAAACCAGATGGTACAAATAATTTGCATCGCCTTGATAGTCGGACCGGTGTGTTGATCGCTTCTGTACCCAACCCGGAGAACTATTTTTTCACCCAAACAAAATACTTTGATGCTAACTCGGTCGTTGCGGCAGTAAGGACGCCTGGCGGCAAGATGTGCCTTGTGAAGGTCGACCTCGTATCGGGTATCACGGAACGAATAACGCCATTGTCTTATAACGTGATCGGGTACCCGCTTATTAAAGGTGACACCGTATTTTTTTCGGCGATGCACGAGCATAGCGACAAAGTTTTTGCTGTTAAAACTGCTGACCCGACCATTTTTCGCGTCACAAACAATCAAAACGGTGTGTATCATCCTGCGGTGAATAACCGTGGAGAAATGATCTACAGTGCTTTTACAGCTGAGGGTTCCAGGCTTGGCAGGACGAATTTAAAATCTGCCCCATGGCAGGAAATTTCTGCTGAAGCTTTTGCAGCTAACCCGGTGGTATATACGCCGGCTGCTTTGAGCAAAGCGGGTGCGGGAATATTGGAAAAAGTACAGGACTCTTCAATTCCGGCTACTAAGTATCGAAAATCTTTCCAGTTGTTTAACTTTCACAGTTGGCGACCGGAGGTAAATGATCCAGAATACAGCTATCATTTGTACAGTGATAACGTGCTGAGCAGTTTTAGTAACAGTTTGTCTTATACGTTTAACCGCGCTGACCGAAGCCATAAAGTAGGCTTTTACGAGGCCTTCGCGGGATGGTTTCCGGTTGCAACGTTGGGAGGAGAGTATCATTTCAATCGAAATCTTGATACAGCGGTTGGGAAGACGGTCGCTTTTAATTCTGCGAAGATCAATGCGGGCTTTTACATCCCGCTAAGCTTTGTTGGCCGCACTTCCACCAACATCAATTTCGGAGCGGGGTATAACATGGAACAGCTATTTTACCGCGGTATCGGGAAGAACGTGTTCGACAACAAATCTGTTAAATATACCAACCTGTTTGTTTCGCTTACCAATGCGGCCAGGAAAGCAAGGCAACACATCAACCCACGTTGGGCTCAAAGTTTTTCACTCTCTTACCGCGATGCCTTTACCTTGATCAACAGCCACAAGTTTGTCGGAAACTCGGCTTTTTATTTTCCCGGCCTTTCTGTCAATCATAGCACGGTCATAAATTTCTCCTATCAAAAAAGAGATTCCCTACCCGATTTGTTCAGCAACAACTTTTCTTATTCAAGGGGTTACGACGCCCTTAGCACAAGGCAGATGTATAAACTTGGGGTCAACTACCATCTCCCTTTATTTTATCCTGACTGGGGTGTTGGCAACATGATATTCTTTCAACGGGTACGCACAAACGCTTTTTATGATCATACCATTGCAAGGGCCCGCGTAAACGGGCTGCTAACCGACGTAAAAAATCGCAGCACGGGTGCTGAATTATTTTTCGATACCAAGGTTTGGAATGCACTACCCGTAAGCTTTGGCGTGCGGTTCTCCCATCTGCTCGATCGCGACCTGCGTAACCCGGGCGTAAAGAACCTTTGGGAATTTATTGTACCCATCGGCTTAATACCAGACTAGCGCCTGCATTCATTCTGCGACTAAACTACCGAGATTTGACCAATTAATAGACAGCCACGTTTGAAATCAGAGGGCAGGCCTTTGAGTCGGTGATGGAGATCTTAATTTTATTTGTTTGGACAGGATCAATTTTTAGAATTCTTTTATAACCGATCGTAGTGGCGTCAGCAACTTTTTCCCAGCCACCGTTCTTCCAGGCAGAAACTTCAAACGCTTTTACCCGCTGACCAAGCTTGATGTATTCCTGCACCATGACGTAATTAACAGCCACTGTTTTCCCAAGATCGATCTCGAAACTTCCGGTAACTGCGTCGTCATCAGTTGCCCAATAAGTTTCTTTATTTCCATCAGTAACATTTGAAGCAGCAAAAACTGCTTGTTTCCCGCGGTAACTATCTGCCCTTACTTTGGCGCGGGCAGCCAGGTTTTTCGCGAACGTTTTATTCAATAATTTCCGAAAGCCCTGCAATGATTGCACATCTTTCTCATGAAAAAGACCACGCTTGTCCGGGGGAATATTTAAGAGTAATGTTGAACCGCGGCCCACAGAACTTAAATAAATATCGAACAACTGCTGCGGCGTTTTCACCAGCGAATCTTCTTCTTTGTGATAGAACCAACCCGGACGGATTGAAACATCCACTTCAGCCGGAATCCACTTGTCACCGTCAGGTGCGCCGGTGTTCAACAGGTTTTCAATGCCGCCTTTTCCTGCATAAATCGTATCAGTTGAAATCGTATTCCAGTTTGTTTTTCCAGCCAGGCCGCGTTCGTTGCCAACCCAGCGCACTCCAGGTCCCGCATCGCTAAAGAACAACACCTTTGGCTGCATGGTGCGTACCAGTTTCAATGTAGTCGGCCAGTCGTAATAGTTAGCACCATCTATTTTTCTTTTCTCCCGGGCACCGCCATAAAAGCCATCTCCGCCATTGGCGCCGTCAAACCACATTTCGAATACTGGTCCGTAGTTGGTAAACAGTTCTTTTAGCTGGTTCCTATAGTAAGTTACGTAGGAAGCCTGTCCATAATCCGCCCGGTTGCGGTCCCACGGTGACAGGTATACGCCGAACTTCAGGCCAAACTTTTTGCAGGCGTCCGACACTTCTTTTACAAGGTCGCCCTTACCATTTTTGTATGGACTGTTCTTGATGGAATGCTCTGTGTATTTGCTTGGCCATAAACAAAAGCCATCGTGGTGTTTGCAGGTAAGGATCAGCGTTTTAAAACCGGTCGCTTTCAAGGTACTTGCCCACTGGTCAACATTAACCTGTGTTGGATTAAATACGGTTTCCTTCTCATCGCCATATCCCCATTCAAGACCGGTGAAAGTGTTGGTGGTGAAATGAACGAATGCATTCAGTTCCATTTCATGCCATTGCATCTGAGCAGTCGAAGGAAGTGGAAGTACCGGCGCGGGCGCCTTCGTATTTTTTACCTGGGCCATCACCGAAGTGGCAGCAACGAGTAAAACGAGCGTTGATATTGACTTGAAACGATTTAACATACAGCGTATTTAATGTTACTTGAATGGGATTAAGGGAGGAATGGCAATTTGCTATTTCAGCAGGTAAGGCTTACTGTTATGAACCTTCCAGAGCAGTTCTCCGAACAAGGTATTAGCCCAGGCAAACCATTTGCGAGTGAATTTGGTAGCGTCGTCTTTATGGAAAGATTCATGCATAAACCCGGTGTTACCATGCGACTTGCGCAGCATGTCTATGCAATGTTTGATTTCCGCGTCATTGTTGCTCGTTAGTCCACGCATAATGATACTCAGCGGCCAGATCATATCCATTCCCGCGTGTGGTCCACCGATACCCTCGCCTGCTTTTCCTTTAAAGAAGAAGGGATTATTGGTTGACAATAATAATTTCCGCGTGTTCATGTACACCGGGTCGGTGTTTTTTAACGCACCGAGGTATGGCAAAGACAAAAGGCTGGGAACATTCGCATCATCCATCAGGTTGAAACTGCCAAAACCATTTACCTCGTACGCATAGATCTTCCCGTATGTTGGATGATTGATAACGGCATGTTGCTGCAACGCCGTTTTAACTTCCGTTGCGAGCGCCGCAAGTTCATTTGACAACTGTTGATCTTTGTGAATTTGCGTGACCATCTCAGCCGCCTGCTGCAAGCTCACCAGGGCAAAGAAATTGGATGGAATAAGAAACGGATAAATAGTTGCATCATCACTCGGACGAAACATTGAACAAATCAATCCGACCGGTTTCACCGGATAACCATATCCTGCTAAAGGCACACCATCCGTGGCCCAGGCTGTTGTACGTTGAAAAGAATAGGGCCCGTTATTGGTCTTGCGCTGCTGCTCTTTGAAGGTTTGCAATACCAATTCAATTGCCTTCTTCCATTCTTCATCAAACGGTGTTTGATCGCCCGTTAATTTCCAATAATGATATGACAACCGAATGGGGTAACACAAGGAGTCGATCTCCCATTTCCGTTCATGAATGCCGGGCTGCATTTTTGTGAGGTCGCTTTTCCACTCACTCACCTGTGTTTCATCTTTATAGAATGCGTTGGCGTAAGGATCTTTTATGATGCACTTTGTCTGCCGGTTAATAACACCATGAATAAGTTGCTGAAGTTGCTTGTCTTTCTGGATCAATGTCAGGTACGGCCATACCTGCGCCGTACTATCCCGCAACCACATGGCGTCAATATCGCCGGTGATCACGTAAGTATCAGGCTTGCCATTTAACATTTCAAAATCTACAGTTGTATCCAGTGTGTTTGGAAAACAATTTTCAAACAGCCAACCCAGTTCTTTATTTCGAACGGTAGCGTGGAAATTTGTGATGGCAGCCTCTACTGCCTTGCTCTGGAACTTCCTGCTTGCAAGCGGAACCCTTACTACCGGCAAGGGATCTGCAGCCCCTGCAAAGGCCAGATCTTTTAATAGAAGTCCCGCACCCAGCAGTCCCGTGTTTCTTAAGAATACTTTTCTTTTCATTGAGATTTTTTTATTGATTCACAGATGCAGGCCAGCTGGCTGGCGCGGCGCCGAAATTTTTGTTTGGTGTTGAACCCATGATAAACTCGAGCATCCCTCCTTTTATCAAAGTAGCATGATCAAGATAAGTTTTTGTGTAAGGCTGACCATTTAACCGGACCGCTTGAATATATGGATTCGCTTTACCTGCATTGGTGCTTTTGATGGTAAAAGTTTTGTTTCCCGCAAGGCGATATTTAACCTCATCGAAACGCGGACATCCAAAAACGTATTGACCACTCGCAGGATTTGCGGGATATAGGCCAGACATACTCCAGACTGCCCAGGCACTCATCTGGCCACAGTCTTCATTACCCGCATACCCATCCGGGGACGCATGGTACATACTATCAATAATGGTGCGCACCAACTCCTGTGTTTTCCAGGCGGAGCCAACAAAACTGTACATATAAGCGATGTGGTGACTTGGTTCGTTACCATGCGCATATTGCCCAATCAACCCGCTCACATCAGGTGAGCGATTCTCTCCTTTGATCTCCGAACTGATGGTAAAAAGAGAATCTAATTTTTGTACCAGTCTGGCATTGCTTCCATGAGCAGTAGCGAGTCCCTTCACGTCATGCGGAACAAAGAAGGAATGTTGCCAGGCATTGCCTTCCGTATACATCGCTTTGTGTTCATCATGCTCTGAAAGATAAGGATCGAAGGGTGTCACCCAGTTACCATCACTGTCCTTTGCACGTATAAATCCCGTCAGCGGATCGAAAAGATTGCGCCAGGAATTTGCCCGTTTCATAAAAAGCGCATAATCATTCATGTTACCAAGCTTCTTCGCAACCTGCGCAATGCACCAGTCATCATAAGCGTACTCCACAGTTACTGTTACGCTGCTACCATATTTATTTTGTGGTACATAGCCATACTGGCGATAAAGATCAGTGCCGCGGATATTTTGCATGGCAGATTTCTTCATGGCAGTATAGGCCAGTTGCACATCAATACCTTTTGTATTTTTTAATATCGCATCGGCCACCACGGGTATCGCATGATAACCTGTCATTGTATTGGTTTCCCAGGAGCTGAGATCCCAGATCGGCAGCAATCCATTCTCTTTATAAAACTCGAGCATGGTATTGATCAGGCCAGGTAAGCGGGCGGGTTGTGTCAGGGTGAACAGTGGATTCAAAGCGCGGAAAGTATCCCACAAGGAGAAGACGGTATAGCGTTGCCCGGAAGGCATTTTTTTTATTTCACCTTTCGCATTCTGATATGTGCCATCCGCGTCGGAAAACAACACCGGCGCGACAGCTGTATGATAGAAAGCTGAATAGAAGATTTTCTTAGCTGTTTCATCTGATGATTTTACCGCGATCTTTTGCAATTCTTTTTCCCACTGGTTTTCAGCAGCTTTTTGAACTGTTCCAAAATTCCACCCGGAAATTTCTTTCAACGCGATCAAGGCCTTACCAGTGCTCACCGAGGAAAGGGCGACTTTCATGAGCAAGGTCTTTCCCGCCAGGTCATCAAATTGTAATTGACCTTTGATCATTTTTCCTTTTGCTGATTTTCCTTCAAGGGCCTTTTTGCCATCAGCTAAAAAAAGCTTCGCGATTGGTTTGGATACGCGTGCCGCGAAATAAACCCGTTGCGTTTGCGCCCAGCCTTTTGAAAAACGATATCCTACGATCGTTGAATCATTGACTTGTTCAATAAAAGTTTCCATCGGCGAATCCCAATTGATGGCGAAGCCAAGATTAAAACGAATTACGGGTTTAATTCCTGCAGGAAAACTGTACTGGTGAAGTCCGCACCGTTCAGTTGTAGTAAACGCGGCCTTGATCTTATTGTCGAGTTGCACCTCATAGTAACCCGGCGAGGCTTTTTCATTTGCATGTGAAAATTTTTCGCGGTACAAGGTAATGGTATCGTTCACCAGGTCAAGCGCCGGCATCACGGAAATATCACACCAATCGCCGATACCGGTACCACTCAAATGCGTATGACTAAAACCTGCGATCATAGAGTCGGTGTAATGGTAACCACTACACCAATCCCAGCCCTGCGTACCATTGTCCGGACTTAGTTGCACCATCCCGAATGGTACGGTGGCGCCGGGGTAAGTGTGTCCATGGCCACCGGTCCCGATGAACGGGTCCACATATTTTGTGAGCTGTTGTCCCGATACATGGAGGGACAGAACCAAAGAAATCAGCGAAAGCATTTTCATGCGAGGTAATTGCATTTACAAATAATTAAGTTGTTCAAATTAGTCTGCAGGCACAAAGGCGAATGCGAGCGCTGCCGGGGTTGCATTTATCTTTCCGTAGCCCTTAGGCAATTTTACTTTTACGTCATCTCCATCCATGGACCAGTCTACTTTCGCGCCGGTGTGTAACCACCTCATGGTTGTGCCTTTCTTCGGAAGGTTTGTTTTCCAGGTTACAAAAGCAGGCATCCGGTCATTTTCCCGCAGGCAAACAAGCGCATAACGCAAGCCTTCTTTCTTATTTTCTGTGAAATAGGTATTTCCTTCTTTGTAATTTTTCGTAGTCCGTGTATTGTAGATGGCCGCGCCATTTTTCTTTGTCCATTCACCGATTTCCTGTAACCGCGTAACAGCTTCTGTTGGAAGGGTTCCATCAGGTTTGGGGCCAATACCAAGCAGGAGGCTTCCACCTTTTGCAACAACCTCGATCAACGAATGAATGATCCGGTTTGATGTTTTGAATTGGTCATTGGGCACGTAGCCCCAGTTGTTAGCGAGGGTCATACAACTCTCCCAGGGATGATCAAGCTGCGTTTCCGGGATGCGTTGTTCAGGGGTTTGATAGTTTTCAAATTCTCCATGAACCGTACGATCCACCACCAATAGACCGGGCTGAGCTTTTCGCGCCATGGCCGCGATCTTTGGCATATCAATATCCTGGCTCCACTCCGGGATGCGTGCGCCCCAGGCCTTCACCTCCTCAGTAACGGTTTCGAGTGGACGCACCCAGCCGCCATCAAGCCATAGAATATCTACGGAACCATAATTAGTCATGAGTTCCGACAACTGGTTGTAAGTATACTTTTTGAAGTTGTTCCAGCGCCAGGGAAATTTTCGGATATCATAATTATTGTTACGATCAGCGGTTGCGTATTTTGGCCACCAGTAATTTTCTGAATGCCAGTCAGGCTTTGAAAAATAAGCGCCGATCATGAAGTCATTTTTGCGAAACGCGTCAAAAACGTATTTCGCCACATCTTTCCTGGGATTGTTTTTAAAGGGCCCAGCAGAAATTTTGAAATTTGTTTCCTTCGTGTCGAACATGCAAAATCCATCATGGTGTTTCGTAGTGAAAACCAGGTAGCGCATGCCCGCGTCTTTACCTGATTTTGCCCAGGCCGCCGGGTCAAAGTTTACCGGGTTAAAATCATTTTTCAACCCCCAATACCATTTTTTATAATCTTCATAACTGCGGTTGCTGTCTGGCCGGTTGATCCAATCCTCGGAACATAGTTCCCAAGACTCAATGATTCCGGGCACCGCATACAGCCCCCAGTGAATGATCATCCCAAATTTTTGATCCTGCCATTTATCCAGCTTTGCTTTCACCTTTTCATCTGTCGGCCATTCATACTGGGTCGATTGCTGGTGCACATTCTGCTGTGCCACTGCGACAAGGCCAAAATGGAGGCAGCAAAAAACCAGCAAGCTGCTGTAACTAATACGCATGGTGGTTGCTTTGAACTTTGATTGCATGTGAGGCATTTGTTTTTTAAGTTTCGATTCGAAGCGTGATCGTCATCAACTTTCTTCCAGGTAAAACCTATTGCATTTTTAATTCGATGATGGTATCGAGGTTGTCCAATTGAACGCCATCGAGGTAGATAAAAGTTCCTTCAGGAAGTTGTTTAAATTTCAATACCTTATTTGCACCCCTAACGGCGGCACTTGTAATTTTTGTTTTGAACTCAGGCATAAAAAGATAGCCTGCCTGTGCCGGCTCCTTAATGATGTGTACAAACAGGCTTTTGCCCTTCGCGGTAACGACACCCCAGTCCTGCGGCGTGTACACGTTTCCGCGAGTACCAGAGATTGTTTCACCATTTTTCTCCATCCAGCGCCCGATCGCCTTCAATGTATCGGTAAATTCAGGTTGTATCTGGCCGTTTGGCATTGGCCCTACATTGAGTAAAAAATTCACATCACGGCCGGCACCTTTTACGAGGTAGTGTACCAGGTCTTTGACAGATTTGTATTGATTATCCGTGAGGCTGTAACCCCAGCTATTGTTCATCGTTTCGCAGGTTTCAACCGGAAGTTTGTCCGAAGCTTCCTGGAAGCTAAGCCCCGACTTATTTTCGCCTGGAAGATCCTTTTCAAACATCTGGAAATCTTCTCCCGGGAACGGACTAAGGTGATGATTGTTTCCAATCATGGCGTGCGGTTGCAGTTTGTGGATGAGTGCATAGATCTCATCATATTTCCAATCGATCCTCGACGTACGGTCAGAAGCACCTTCCGGCTGTGTCTGATCCCAATGCCCGTCGAACCAGATCCCGCCAATCTTACCATAATTGGTCAGCAATTCGGTCAATTGATTTTTCATAAACTGCAGGTAGGCGGCATAGTTACCCTTCCCAGTCCGACCTGTGCCTTTGCCTGTTTTGCCTGTTTCATGCGGGTAATCATCGCGGCGCCAGTCGAGCAGAGAATAATAGAGATACAGTTTAATTCCTTGTTTGTGGCATTCATCCGCAACCATCTTTACGATGTCTTTTTTATAGGGAGAGTTCATGACGTTGAAGTCTGAAAATTTTGTATCCCACATACTAAAGCCATCGTGATGACGCGTGATGAGCGTGATGTATTTCATACCGGCGCTTTTCGCAAGGCTAACATATTCTGCCGCGTCAAAAGCAATCGGGTTAAAGAAGTTCATGAGGTTTGTGTAGTTCTTTACCTTGATGTTTTTATTGTTCATCACCCATTCTCCATCACCGGGAATGCTGAATGGCCCCCAGTGGATGAATAGACCAAACTTATCATTGCGGAACTCTTGTCTTGCCGCAATATTTTCAGGGGCGGGAGTATAGGTTTGAGCAACCAAACTCATTGAGACCAGGACGCATAGAGGCAGGGCAAATAATCGTTTCATGAAAATGGTTTTGATAATATTGAAGGGGTTGATTGTTAATTATTGGGTGATCATCTCTTGCTCGACCAGCTTCCAGTTGTTGTCAAAAAATCCGGCAAGGTTAACCCCGCTGGCTCCGGATTGCAGCATCTTGAGATCATAGATCATAAAGTCTGCAAAACCACTTGCTCCCGCGAAATACTGGTTACCAAAAGCTGCCTTCATCCCATTGAGGCCTGAACCGCCAACGACACCAACTGAAGCCACTTCAGAACCGCGGATAGGCCATACAAAAATAGCACTGTGATCTCCACCATTCCATGTTTTATTGCCAGCAGTTATTTTATTTCGTTCTACCTGAATGGGACAATCATTCAGCAACAGCTTCCACGCGGCATTGCTGCTTTTGTTTCCAAACAAGATCACTCCCCTGTCCTTATATTTTGCAAGACTGAATTCTTTATCTGAAATTATATCAACAGCGCCGTTACCACGATAATACCATGACTCTGCATCATAACGGGCTTTTTCAAGACTCCATTCATTTTCCGCAGGCGTTCCAATGGTACTGTACACGAAAACAACCTGGTGATTGAAGGCATCTTTGAATGTCCCGTATCGGTGTGGACCTTTCTCTGTCTTTGCGGGGATAGCCGACGCAATTGTCCAGGTATTGCCTTCCCTGTTGAGCAATAAAGGTTTAGTGCCCTCAGTGGTATATTTTAAGGTCGCACTTCCATCCAAGGTGACACTAATGGTGGTGCCGGCATTGAATTCCTGGAAATCGAATTGCAGGGTTTTTACATTCACGGTAGTTCCGGTGATGGCTTTACCGGGTTTATTTCTTTCAAGTGTGATGCGGCTATATTGCAACGGGTGTTGCTGCTGCAAGATAGAAGCCCAGCGATACGAAGCGGATATTCCCGGGCTGGCCGTGGTAAAGTCGATGCGTGTCACTGAACTATCTGGAAGGCGTAGGTGCCATTTAAAGAAATTGAATAGCGGGTTCCAGTCAACACTTTGATCGCCAAACCAATGTTCCCCACCGGGGTATTCATAGTAACTGTTGTCCGTATGAAAATCAGCAAGTACTTTTTTCATCTGCCGGGCATACTTCACCGAAACCACTTTGTCGGAATCACCATGAAGGATATACACTCCCAATGGTTTATAATTTTCAGCAAGCTTAACAACATCACTTTGGTTAGATGAGCGCAGCAACATTTGTTCCATTGGGTTTGTGCTGCTGTCAGGGACAAGCCCGTCGGCCGAACCATAACCCTTCAAGGTTGGGTAGCCGGAACATGGTGCGATGGCTGCCCATTTATCAGGATAGGTAGCACCTAAGAACCAGGTTCCGTGCCCGCCCATGGAGTGACCGGTGAGGTAAACTTTCAACGGATCGGGTTTAAATTTATCGCGGGCAATTTGCAGTACTTCCAGGGCATCAAGGCGTCCCCAGTCTTCCCAATTGAAACCACGCGGGCGACGGTTTGTTGCTGCTACCAGCGTTCCCCAATCCTTCGGCTTGTACGCTCTTGCCTGGCCGATAGCTTCTACGCCGGCGCCGTGAACTGACAGGAAGAGCGCAGCATTGTTTGTATCTACACCCGACTGCGGCGTCACCGCAAAATATTGCAGGCTGTTGTCAATTCCGCTGATGAACGTGCTGCTATAGTGTTCGCCAGCGTTGACCGCCTCAACCGGAATTGCAGCGATATCAAGCGAACGGCCTTTATCCGTCAACGTTAGGGCGCAATTGAATTTCCCTTTCTGTTGTATGCCCGTTGCGTCGAAGGAAAATGGCACCTTGCGGGACGACATGGCAAGGATGGCAGGCAGCTCTGTTGTAACTTCTTTACCTTCCAGCACAGTCTTTAATATGAGCCCACGTAACTCTTTGTTGGTAGTGTTCATAATGACTACTGCACCCTGGAGTTTGCCGGTTTGCCGGTTGATGACGACGTGCGGCAAAGTTGAATCTGCCGTGCTGATAAATACCGGCGTGGCCGGGAAATTAAGGTTGGCGACAATTGCCCCGCCGCGAACATAAAATTCGTTTAACCCCCTCTTTAATTTGATCGGAATGGATAAAAACCCGGAAGCATAGGGATCGCCCATATGCGGAACGCCATTTACGTAAACGCCGCTGTTGCCCTTGATATTTAATAAAGCGGCCCGCGCGGCGGGCGCATTGTAGGTAAGATAAATGTAGCTGCTGCCACGACCAAATCCGCCACCGCGACCCACTCGCAGGCGGCCCAGACTATCTGCCGCAATTTTCTTCCAGGCAATTGGCTGCCCTTTATCATCATTTTTGAAAACAGATCCGTCTGCCGGTGTTTTCAAAGCGTTCGTATAAAGCTGGTACGCCAGTTCATCTGTGTACAAAGCTTCGCGGCCATAACGATGAGGGATATTCGCGATCAGGCCTTCTTTAAATAAGTAAGTGTCCTGGGCCTGTGCTGGCAACTGGGCGAACATGAAAAACAGGAAAATTGCTGACAGGATAAGTTTGTCCTGATACTTGTTGAAATCGAACATGCGTTATTTATTTGTTAGTTGCGTAAAGACAGCATTTGTCTTACATCAATTTGATTCTTTTAATGATCCATTTGCCCAGGTTACTGCCCTGCACCTGTCCTTGCTCAATTGCGGAACGGTAATGAATGCCTCCGTACAACCTTGAAATGGCTGCCTCGTCACAAGCTTGTTTAAAGGAGGTAAAATGTTTTACCGGCAACCCGAATTCAACTTCGGTGTCGTCTTCATATTCAAAGTTGTTTCCAAAGCATTCGGTCAGAACTGTTGCGGCGGCAGTTGAGACAACGCTGTGCCCGCTGCTATACTCGGGGAAGGGCGGCGTTTGCAAGAGCGGACGCCAGTCTTCATCCATGTATTTGTTGATGAAGGTTTCCGGCCGGATCACGTTACTGCGATATTTTTCGTCCCAGCAAATGATAAAACCGTCAAATAGCGCAATGGCTGTGAGCGTGTAGACGGCTGCTGATTTCATGATGTCCGCCTGTTGCGTTTGGCAGGCAACTGCGGCGATCGACATCCAATGTCCGCCCGGAGAAATTTTCTTTGCGGCAAAATTCAAATGCCCCTCCGTGGTCACGGCAAAAGGGTTACAATCCCAAAAACTTGCGATTGCTTTTTGTCCTGCGGTTAACTGTTTGGTGGAGGTATACACTTCCAGGGCCTCGGCATAGAAGGCACTTTTTTTATCGGTGCTGAATGTTGGCGGAACTACCGCCCTGAACTGGGTACAGGAGTCAAGCAACATCGGCCTGATGCGGTTCCAATAAGGTTCTACCGCCGCCATGTACGACGGCGGCGTAGGCATCCATTTCCCTTCCTGCTTTGAATAATTATAGCGACGGAGGCTACGTGTTTCGCGGTACTTGTCTTTGGACGCCCACTTCATAACGGAGTCGGCTACCTGCTTCCCATAGCGAAGAGAGGCATTATACACCTGGGGACTAAGGCGCAGGCGTTTGAAGCGGTCGAGCACTTGCGTTGCGGAGTCTTCAAGCATTTTTTCTGAAAAGACAAGACTTTTCCCGGTTAAAAGAAATGCCTGTACGGCAGCAAGAGGAGCATAAATTTTTGCGGCCGAATTCGGTATGGCTGGGAATGTTTTTACCTGGCCCTGCAGGGAATGATATCCCTTGTGTTCTTTTACCAGCACTTCGTAGGCGGCAATATTTGCATAGGCATAAATGCGGCTCGCAACGGGAGGAGAAAAGATATCGTGAACGATAACGGCCGTCAAAGCCTTTTGGGCCCGGTGCAAAGTGAGCGCATCGCTTGTTCTTTCCTGCGCATAAACGCTGGAGATCGGGAAAAGCAATATGATAAAAAAAAAGCGCATTAGTTACCTGACTTTATTACCTGGATGTTGTCGTCATTTTTTGCAATGACAAGCAGCTTCCTGCCGTTGTTATTTTTCAACTGAACCATTGCCCTTACGTCACCATCGATGTACAATCCTGAAGTTGCAGGATCAACGGCCTCCAGTTCATTTCCTTTACCTGACCGCAACAGAAGGCCAAGGCCGGCATCGGATCTTCCCAATTGCACGCGATAAGGAAAATAATTGCCGCTCACTAAAATGTCTTTACGGCCATCGCCATCAAAGTCATCCGCTACCAACCCGAACAACTTGGTTACCTGGGCTGCCAACGGAAATGGTGTAAAAGAAAAACCAGTCTTGCCATTGTTATACAAGATGCCGGAAGCCAGTTCATCACAGTGAAGGACACGCGCTTTGTTGACCTTATCCTTTGAAAAGATCTCATTGATGGTAGCGTCGGCGTAGTCTTTATATTTTATGAATTTCTTTTTGAGTGGCGTCACCTGGTCAAGTAATTCGTCGCGTGATGCGATGGGGTACGACTTGCCCTGGATGTAATAACAAAGGATGGGATCAATGGTACCGTTGTCGTCAAAATCATTTACATACAATTGCATGGGTTGCTTTGCCGACAGTTTACCAAACTGGTCGTTGTAGCCACAATTGCCTAACAAAAAATCGAGGTCGCCATCGCCATCGATATCCGATGGGGTGATTGCGGACCACATGCCATTCAAATTTTGCAATCCCGCCGCGGCGGAAATATCTTCCAGGCGGCCATTGGTGTTATTAAACAACATTACCGGCATCCAGTCGCCTGCAATGATCAACTCCGGGAAATTATCCTTGTTTAAATCTGCCCATTGAGCAACCATCACCATGCCGGGTTGCTGCAAGGCAGGAGCGAGTTCAGCTGTAACATTAGTAAAAACAACGGAGCCATTTTTTGAGTCGTTTCTTAAAAGGTAGCTCGGTGCGGCGAGAGGAAAAGAGCCGGGGATACTACGTCCACCAATGAACAGATCGAGGTCGCCATCTTGATCGAAATCGCCTGTCGCAACTGCCTGCTTGCTGGTAAACAATGGCGGTAGCGCATCCGTTGCTTTTGTGAAAGCCCCCTTCCCATCATTGAGGTAAAGGCGGTCACCATATTCCGGTGATTGATCTCCATATTCATTGCCACCACTCACCACGTACAGATCCGTATCACCGTCATGGTCGGCATCAAAAAAAAGTGCATTTACATCTTCACAAGTAGCATCGGCTAACCATGCAGGTGAGCCTGATTTCTTAAATTTATCCCCGCTTTGTTGGAGGTATAATTCGCCCGGCTGACCAATGGCACCGCCAATAAAAAAATCTTCCAGGCCATCGCCGTTGACATCTGCTTTGGCAAGTGCAGGGCCCTGGCGCGAAAGCTGGTACGGCAATAAGACTTCATCCTTGTAATCAATAAAATCGTTCTCCAGGTGACGAAATTCAACTCCGGACTGTGTAGTAATGTCGGTAAACATTTTAACCGGAGGCGGCGCGGGTTGGCTCATTGGTCCGGCTTCGGCCTGCCTCAGATCAAGGGTTTGATTCGTACGAATATTGTTAAGCACGGTTTGTTTTCCGCCTGGCCAGTCAATGATCAACTGTTGAATGGAATCTCCTGCAGGAATGGCAAAAAATAGTTCCGGTGCAACTGTTGACTGGTAGCTGCGCACAGGATACAATTCTAAAAATTGTGTTGACTTTTTACTAACCAACGTAGCGCGGGCACCATACGCCTTTGTATTCTTTCCTAACCCTGCCAGGCGAAGCCGAAGAAAAGACGCGGTCCTGCCCTCTTCTGCATTGTTTCGGTAGATCATCGCCGGCTCGTTATTATTACACACCACCAGGTCGAGATCGCCATCATTATCAAGGTCACCATACGCAGCCGCGTTTGAAACCGAAGGCCTGCTGATACCCCAGTCAACGGATTTATCCGCAAAGGTGAGGTCGCGATTATTTTTGAAAATATAGTTACTCAATTTGTTCGAAGGCATCAGTTTCACCAGGTCATAAGTCTGGTAGTTGAAGTTGCCGGCCCTAACGGCGGCAGCCTTTGCATCGGCCACCGAATACTTCAAAAAATCCATGTCGGTAAAATCCCGCAGGTAACCATTGGTGACAAAAAGATCCTTCCAGCCATCGTTGTCAAAATCAGCGAGCAAGCCCGACCAACTCCAGTCGGTGTTTGACACTCCTGCCAGTTGCCCGATCTCGCTGAACCGCAAATCTCCTTTGGAGTCTATGCCCTGGTTAAGTTGCAGCATGTTGCGCATTTGCTGGTGATAGTAACCACTATCGAGCAGTAGATGGTACTGGTCGTATTCGTCCGGACCTTTCAAGAGCTTTTGTCGATGATTATCCTCGGGTAACATATCCAGCGTGAACACATCCGGCCGGGCATCATTGTTATAGTCGGCAATGTCGGCTCCCATGGCATATTTAGCGATGTGAGCGAAGGACCTGGACAAAGATTCGGTGAAATGGCCGTTTTTATTATTAAGATAAAAGCAATCCTTTTCGGTGTAATCGCTGGTAGTGTAAATGTCGGGCCAGCCATCCTGGTTAAGGTCACTAACGGTAACGCTTAACCCAAAATTCAGCGCATTGTTAATGATACCTGCTTCCAGGGTTACATCGTTGAAATACATTTTGCCCGTAGCATCGACGTCATTCCTAAACAGGCGGTTACCAAACTGCATGTTTGGCGTCGAGCGAATTTTCCTGGTATTAAGAAATGGATTTACCGTATGGTTGGAATGGTTCAATAAGAACATGTCAAGATCCCCATCCAGGTCATAATCAAAAAAGGCAGCCTGGGTTGACTGGGTGCCCGGCGCATCAATTCCATACGCTTCAGCTGATTCGCGGAATACCGGGACACCGTTAACTATTTCCTGGTTGATAAATAATTCATTGCGCAAGTTTCGTGGGTCGTCGTATTTGCCGGAATGGCAAACATAGATATCGTAGAGCCCATCTCCATTTACATCAGCGATACTCACACCCGTACTCCAGGTACCGTTGCCGCTAAGCTTCGCAGCAGCGGTGATGTCGGTGAACTTCATGTTCCCCTGGTTGAGAAACAATTTATTCGCCGTCGTGTTGCCCGAAAAGAAAATATCGTTCAACCCATCATTGTTGAAATCAGCGATCCCTACTCCGGCACCGTTATATAAATACTCGTAGCGCATTACGTGGAGCGAGTCATCTTCTTTTATATTATTCAGGAAAGCCACACCTGTTTCAGCAGTAGTCATCAATGAAAATAACCTGGCATTTTTTTGCTGGGCTGCCAGTTCATTTACCGGCA
This sequence comes from Ferruginibacter sp., assembly GCA_030655145.1. Taxonomy (GTDB): domain Bacteria; phylum Bacteroidota; class Bacteroidia; order Chitinophagales; family Chitinophagaceae; genus Ferruginibacter. The sequence goes on along the minus strand of JAURWD010000201.1, from coordinate 5,346 downwards.
ACCCAATCAACAAAATAAAAACAGGTATTAACAGCTTCATGTAATTCTTTGTGTTGCTTTAAAGATCATAAAGGAATGTAAGGGCATCAACTATTGATCACAAGACGAGGATGCGCATTTTACTCCAGCTCAATTTTTTCATCGCCTTCTTCGTACGGAAGATAGACCATCAGCAAGGTCATCATCTCGTCGGTTGAGCGCATATTTCCGGAGGAGAAAATCGTTTTGGGAGGGTTGTTTGGATTCGCCGGATTCTGGGCTGTATTGTCATAAGTACCTTCAATGTGCATGACTGAGCCTTTCGGCACTTTCATCAAAGTTTTCAGGCGGTATATTTCCTGCCACCGAAAATCCCAATCCGGAATTCGCACGAGCTTTACCGTATCGCCGGCAGGTGTAAGAATGAACGCTTTAAATTCTTTACCAACGTAATGCATGTGTGGCCACACGTACATCACGGAAAGATCTGTACCCGGGTTGGTAACATTGAGCGTAAAAGTTTTTGTTTCGTCTTTCTTAATAAAAAAGATCGGCGATATCTGGTCTTCACCAATTCCGCCCGAGCCGAAACTAATCACCTTAACCGGTCGCGTTACCGGCGTTTTTTTGAAGAACAAATTTACCCCGGCGATACTCGACTCGTCGACTGAGGAAGGTGCAAAATGGACGGTCAACAGGATAACACCCCGCTTCGGCATTACCCAGCCAAATTGCTTTGGATAATATTCATATGTAGTACCCGGAATCCAGCCGCCGTAGTAGGTAATGGTTTTGCGGTAGGGCTTGTATTGCTCGTAGTTCGTACGCTCCTCGCCGGAAAGGTCAACCACTTTCGCGGTATTGTAAATATCAATTGCCGGATCTGCTACTTCGTGGATGGCATAGTTGGCATGATGGATAAGTTTATTATTGTTCGTATAAAATTCTATGGCTTCAATGTTGCCAGGCTCTTTCAATTCGAAAGGTATTTTGAAAACAACAAAGCGCTCCACGTTATCTCCCGGCACTTTAAAGCTATCCGCAATGGGAAGAAACAGGTCAGGCTTTCTGCCGTACTTCGTGGCACTTACAAATGCTGTAGCAGGCTTAGCCGTCGTAACCAGCTTTCCTTCCGGAGCTTTATTATCGATCCATTTTACGAGCAGGTCTATTTCCTTTTGAGCAAGCGAGCGATCATTGGCAAAGTGAACATAGTTGTTATCGGCTCTCCATGGTGGCATATAGCGGCTTTTAACTACGTCTTTGATAAAGGACGCTCTCTTCGCAACGTCTCCATACGTGAGCAATGGAAACGGCGCACCACCGCCAGGATGATGACAGGAAGCACACTTTGCCTGGATAAGTGACGCAATGTCTTTATGGTAAGTCAGGTCCTGCGCGGAAAGCAAGAGACTGTTGCTGAATATAAAAAAAGAAATAAATAATATCCTCATGTTAATAATCATTGATCTTACAACCGAACGCTTTTGTCCTGGCTGTTTTAACTATTACTGACTGAAGACTCTGTTCAATCGCATCCTGTAAATAATGTTGTGAAGCCCGCTGCTTTTTTTTACCAAGCCCCTGAACCCAATCATCAATGGCTCCACTGTAAACCTGGTTTTCGTTGTTATTCAATAAAATCACTTGTGGTGTGACAGTAGCGTTTAAGTAGCGGGTGAGTTTTTTTGATTCGTCGAGGTATAAGCCGATGCCGGTCTTATATTTTTTTTCAAAACTATGAATGTCTGCCTGCGTGTAGGCGTTGCCGGGAAAGATGCCGTAAAAATTGACCTGGTCATTGAACCTCGCCTTTAATTGCCTGATGGCGAGGGCATAGTTTTGACAAAGAGGGCATTCAGATGATAAAAAAATAAACAGGGAAAGCGGCTTCTTAGAAAGATGGCCTGGGGTGTTATCCTGGTCTTGAACAGGAACTAATTCAAAGGAAGAAAGGTTTTGTAAAAGCGGGAAAGAGTCAATACTGCCCTGGGCAGTTGAGGTATAAGCTGAAAAAAATAAGTATAATATTCCGATCAGTTTTTTAAACATTTTACCTGGAAATTTTCACTCACAATCTAATCAATTCTCCACGATTAAAAGTAGCGGAATAATAGTTCAGAACCCCTTACCTATACCATCGCAAATGTTAATTTATGGATCTGGTCATCCTGCTAATTCTCAGAAACATCTGCTCTTTTCTACCGCAGGTTGAAACACCAATCACATGTTCGCAGGTAAGGGGCCTGACACTATGGTTTTTCATATTGGTTAAATATCTTGTAAACAAATAACTCCAGGATGATTGCTGATCCTGGAGTTATTTTGCTTATGTAAATACTATTTTTTATCCCACCAAACACGACCATATAAGTCGTCGAGGCCGGTTCCGAAATCAGCTTCTTTTCTCATATCATCCAATGCTGCTTGTTTGTTAGCTGCATTTAAATCAGATGATGATGGAGCACTTAAAGCTGCTCTTCTTGGTATCTGGAATAAAGTTCCATCAATGTAGATGTTTTCATTTGCCAACGCTGTAGTTGCGTTAGGATAACCTGTTCTCTTATACAAAGCCCAGGCTTCGTTTGGTTGCTTGTAAAAATTCAGGAATGCCTGGATGGCGATTTGCTCCTGAGCTTTTGCAGCATTGTAAACAATTGCAGGCGAGGCTTTGTAAGCTGTAAGTTCAGCTGGTGCCAATGGCGTATATCCAACAACGGCAGCTTTACCGGCAGCCCTGTCGTAGAACGTAACCGATGCATCGATACCGGCATAATACAACGCTTCTGCATTTTCGGTTGTGATGTTTCTCGCAGCAAGTTCAGCACGCATCAACAGTTGATCAGCATAAGTGATCAGCGGGAAGAAGTTGTCACCTTTGCCACCACCATTGGCTGGTTGCCACATGCGGTATTGTAATAGAGAAACAGTATCCAGGGAAAGATTGTCGTTTACTTTTTTCGCGGTAAACCATGGTTTAACCAATGCTACTGCATCCGGACTAACCGGTGCACCTACGTATTGTTTAGGATTGTAAACAGTTCCGGGAGCTAACACTCCTTTGGCAATTGCCGCTGTAATGTTTTCCGGCGTGTAATTGTTCTTTTGATAAAAATTGCGCAATCTTGGATCATTCTGAGCATACATGAAATCAACAGATGCTTTTGGTGCTCTTAATCCTGTAGGATCCCAGTTACCACCGGCAGTAAAACTCACATCAGCATAGAAAACCCACCCTTCCGCATTACTTGTCATCAGGTTACCAGCATCTGCAACTACTTCTTTCAGGATAGTTGTTGCAGTAGCAGGATCACGCTCCAATAAACGCATTGCTATCCGCATACGAAGTGCTGCGGCAGCTTTCGCCCAAAGGGCTACGTTACCACGGAAATACAGGTCATTTTTGCCAAGATTTACCTGTGGAGTTGTTGGAGTTGATTTAAGGAAAGTAACGATCTCCTTTAAACGTGCATCCCACAAAGCAAACAATGCCTGTTGTGATTCATATTTTGGAGTTAACGTACCACCGTAGCGTGCCTGGAATGCTTCTGTATAGGCAAGACTTCCATTGATATCCGATACATAAAATGCATAGTAGATCTTAGGAATATCCGCGATCGCAGAGATCTGTGCGTACTTAGGTTTGTCAGCGTCTGGCAATTCACTGATCAAAACATTTACGTCTGTCAGGATTGAACCGAGGCTTGGATAAAATACATTGTAACGAGTGTTGAAATTTCCCACTGTCTTCAATGTTACCGATCCGTTACCGGCATTGTCGGTAGCTTGTTGCGTCCAGTACATGATCCTCCGGAAGTTATCATAGAACTGTTCGAAATCCTGGCCATGAGCCTGGATCGCGGCGTTGAGGAATTGTTCCTCAGGCTTGATCTTATAGAGCGTATTCGGGTCTGTGTTTAGCTCCACAAAAGCCTCCTTCTTACACCCGCCTAAAAACAGGGCGGCTGTAATCAATGTGAGATATGAAAGTTTTAGCAATTTCATTGTATAAAAAATTTAGATAAATGATTAGTTGATTAGAAACCTGCAAGCAAGGAAACTGCAATCTGGCGTTGGTAAGGACCACCTCCAGTTTCTGCAAATGCACCTGGTCTGCTTGAATAAATCGCTTCAGGGAAAATATGGTCTTTAGTTGTTGTGTAGAGATACAGGATGTTGCGGCCTGATACATTCAAACGCAGCCTGTTCATCTTCAGTTTGTTGATTGTTGTTTTTGGAAAGTCGTAGCCTACAGATATCTCACGTAAAGCAACCCATGTATTATCAAATACAGAGTACTCACGGATACCAGTACCCCAACTTGCGATTCCTTCATAATAATCCAACGCTGCCACTGGTTTTCTTAAACCTTTTGCAACTGCTTCAGCATAAGTAAGGCCACTCACATCAACGTTGTTGATAATTGTGTTCTTACCAAAGATGCCTTCAGGGATAATACCATCATCGCGTTGGTTGCCTGCAGCATCAACATAACTAACACCACCATGCGCTGCATCACGACCAAACAAGGTGCTTTCGTAGTTGCCATACTCAGAACCGTATTGGTGAGTTGTTGAAGCGATTTTACCACCAACTTTCGCATCTACCTGAACAAATAAACTAAAGCCTTTATACCTTACTTCATTGATATTGCTCACCAGGTATTTTTCCATCGCAGATCCAAGAATTTTTTCTCCCTGGCCGTATGCACCTGAGCGCCAGTAAGTACCATTTTGTTGTAGCAATTTAGCACCTGTTTGCTCGTCTCTTGCGTAAGCATAACTACTAACAATGGTTCCAAAATCCTGTCCAACCATAGCCACAGAACGAATGTCATTACCGAATGCAAGATCAAGATCCGTGCTGTTAACACCAGGATACAATGAAATGATCTTGTTGCGGTTTAATGTAAAGTTGAATGTACTTGTCCACTCAAGATTTTTGCCTCTAACCGGAACGGCAGATAACAATAATTCAATTCCTTTATTCTGGATATTACCAGCGTTGATCACGCGGTTAGAAATTCCACTTTCGATAGGGGCACCAAGGCCGATAACTTCATTCCGTGTATTCTTTTTATACACCGATGCATCCAATCTCAACCGATTGTTCAGGAAACGAAGATCAACACCGAACTCATATTCTGTTGCTCTTTTTGGTTTCAGGTCAAGGTTTCCAAGGTCGTTGCTCTGGAAGCCATAACGTGGAACAGAAATAGCACCTGAATCAGTGTAGTTACCATTTAACTGGTAATTACCTGTTGAAGTTCTGTAGATATCCGTACCACCACCTGTGATACCAAAGCTAGCCCGCACCTTTCCGAAAGAAAGGAAATCCCATGAAGTTTTATCTTTCATTAATTCGGAG
>JAURWD010000198.1 GCA_030655145.1 Ferruginibacter sp. | reverse complement strand
CAGCACAGGGAGAATTTAAAGTGCTAAGCGTTGCTGCAATTAATGATGCCCAACAATATGCGTCGGTGCAATTCAGTGATCCCATCGACAATGGCCAGGATCTTACCGGCTTGCTCACCATGAGCAATCAGCCGGATATGTCATATACCATCAACGGTAGCGAGGTAAAACTCTATACAAATGGAAAGCTCGATGGAAATTACACTGTCAATTCAAATCCGGGAATCAAAAATACCTGGGGTGATGTTCTTTCGAAGTCTTACACCTCAAACATCAATTTTGAAAATAGGTTGCCGCATGTCACCATCCAGGGAAAGGGAAATATACTTCCGAATGCTGGTCGCCTCGTCTTGCCATTCGAAGCCGTCAATCTTAAGGCTGTTGATATTAGTATCATAAAAATTGTTGAGAATAACGTACCCCAGTTCCTGCAGGAAAATAATCTGGGAGGCTCAAATGAATTACGCCGGGTTGCAAAACCAATCGTGCAAAAAACTTTGCGTTTGGATGGCGACAAATTACTGGACCTCCACAAGAAGCAACGTTTTTCGTTAGACATTGATCGGTTTTTAAAGACAGAGCAAGGTGCCATTTACCATATCACGCTCGGATTTCGGCCTGAGTATTCTTTGTACCAGGCAACGGTCGCCCAAGTCGAGGAAGGAAGTGACCAGGAGGAAGAAGATGAAGCTGAATTCGAAGAACGTTATTCAGAAAATGATGGAACAGGGCCGGATGAAGATGCTGATTTTTGGAATCGTTATGATACCTACTATCCTTATGGATATTCATGGGCACGCAGAGATGATCCTTACAGTAAGTCCTATTACAACAAGGATCGTTGGGCCACCCGGAATATCCTGTCAAGTAATATCGGGCTCACCGTGAAACGAGGAAATGCGAATCGGCTATTCGTTGCTGTTAGTAACATATTGACAACTTCGCCTATGGAAGGAGTTAGTCTGGAAGTGCTCGATTACCAGCAGTCGGTGATCGCGACAGCAACTTCAGGGGATGATGGTTTTGTAAACATCGATCTTAAACAGAAACCTTTTTTATTGGTTGCGAAACAAGGACAAGAAAGAGGGTATTTAAAACTTGACGACGGCAGTGCATTACCCTTAAGTCGTTTTGATGTCAGTGGCGAAGAAGTTAAAAATGGGATCAAAGGATTTGTATTTGGAGAACGCGGTGTGTGGCGTCCCGGTGATACCATGTATTTAAATTGCCTCATCGAAGATAAAGAACAAAGGCTGCCCCCGGATCACCCCGTGGAGCTTAGCCTGTATACCCCACGTGGGCAACTCTTTAAACAAGCGGTTCAATCGAATGCTCCAGACGGCTTTTATGTTTTCAGGATAAACACGGACGCAGCATCACCAACGGGTAACTGGCTCGCGAAAGTTAAAGTTGGTGGAGCTGTGTTTGAAAAACGCCTCAAGGTAGAAACAGTGATGCCTAACAGGTTAAAGATCAACCTGGATTTAGGAAAGGATCCGCTCCTCGGCCCGGGTACGAATACCCTGGGGAATTTAAATGCCAAATGGTTATTCGGTAGCCCGGGAAAAAATCTCAAAGCAAAAATCGATGCCTCATTGCAGCGTACCAAAACCATCTTTTCAAAATACCCGGGTTACGAGTTTGATAATCCTGCGGCCAGGTACGCGACTCAAAGCAAAACCATTTTTGAAGGAACATTGGATGCGGAAGGGAATGCCCGCTTACAAACTGATTTCAGCGTGAATGAGACCGCTCCCGGTAGGTTAAATGCAAATCTTGTCGTAAAGGTCTTTGAGCCTGGTGGCGCTTTTAGCATTGATAACATAACTGTGCCTTACAGTCCGTATGGCAGCTACGCGGGATTAAAACTGCCTGAAGGAGAAAAACCGTTTAATTTTTTATTGGCAGGAAAGCCGCATACTATTCAACTGGCAAATGTTGACAGCAAAGGGATACCCTTAACTGGAAGCAACGAAGTCGAAGTGCAATTTTATAAAATTCAGTGGCAATGGTGGTGGGATGATAACGACGATAACCTCAGCAACTTTACGCAAAATGAATATAACAAACTGCTGAAGAAAGAAATAGTAAGCCTGACTAACGGCAAAGGACAGTGGCAGTTGAAGACTGGTGTTCACGATTGGGGGCGGTATTTGGTTTTGGTGAAAGATCTTAAGAGCGCACACATGGCAGGAACAGCTTTTTATATTGATGAGCCTGGTTGGCAAAGCCGCGAAGGAAATGATGACCAGACGGCTGCTTCTATGCTTTCGTTCACTACTGATAAAGAAAAATACGCGGTCGACGAGGAGGTAAAGTTGAGCATACCAAGCAGTAAGGGTGGAAGGTTGTTGGTAAGCCTGGAGAGTGGGTCAAAGGTTATCCAGTCCTTCTGGAGAGAAACTACTGCAGGTCAAACGAGCGTGAGCTTTAAAGCGCTGCCCGAGATGGCGCCGAATGTGTATGCTACCGTCAGCATGCTGCAACCACATTCTCAAACGGTAAACGATCTGCCGATTCGTATGTATGGTTCCATCCCGATTTTCGTGGAAGATAAAAATACCTTGCTGAAGCCAGTCCTTAAAATGCCTAATAGCATTCGGCCTCAACAGGATGTATCGATTTCCGTTAGCGAACAATCCGGCAAAGCAATGACCTATTCTGTCGCAATCGTCGATGAAGGGCTGCTGGATTTAACGAGGTTTAAGACTCCCGATCCGCATGCCGCGTTTTATGCGAGGGAAGCGCTGGGAGTGAAAAGTTTCGACCTGTTCGACTATGTCATCGGTGCCTGGGGCGGGGACCTGGATCGTATCCTTACCATTGGCGGCGATGGTGAAGAAGGACCTGTAAAACAAAAAACTGCCAATCGCTTTAAACCTGTTGTTCAATACCTCGGTCCTTTCCAACTAAAAAAAGGAGAAACTCAAACTCAACGTTTTCGCCTACCTGCTTATATCGGATCCGTCAGGGCAATGGTTGTTGCGGCACACGCGGGCAGTTATGGATTTGCTGAAAAGTCTGTTGCAGTTAAAAAGCCACTTATGTTGCTTGCTACTGTGCCCCGGCTGCTTGGTCCGGGGGAGACAATCAAATTGCCGGTAACCGTTTTTGCAGGAGAACAACATATCAGAAATGTAAATGTATCTCTCCAGTCGAATGCTTATTTGGAAGTTGTTGGTAACCCAACCCAGGCAGTGGCCTTTCCAGGTATCGGCGAGCAAATGATTTATTTCGATGTAAAAGTGCGTTCAGCCGTTGGCGTTGGTAAGGTCAAACTGGTTGCAAGTGCAGGTGCTGAAAAAGCTACCCAGGAAGTTGAGTTGGATATCCGGAATCCAAATCCTCCTGTCACCTCCGTGCAGGAGATCACCCTGGCCCCGGGTCAACAGTGGAAGACTGTTGCAACGCCCATTGGCCTCGCCGCAAGCAGCACCGCTACGGTCGAAATTTCAAGTATCCCTGCGATCAACCTGCAGAAAAGATTAAATTATTTAATACAGTATCCACACGGATGCATCGAGCAAACTACGTCGGCCGCTTTTCCGCAATTGGTATTGAACCAGCTTACAGATCTGGATGATTACCGTAAGGCTGAAGTGGCTAAAAATATCAAGGCTGCAATTGCTCGGATACAAAACTTTCAACGACCTGATGGTGGGTTCAGCTACTGGCCTGGAAGTAACGAGGCGGACGAATGGGGAACGAATTACGCCGGTCATTTTTTAATCGAGGCGCAAACAAACGGATACCTCGTTAGCAACGAATTGTTGCAACAGTGGAAAAGTTTTCAACGAGCCAGGGCCAATAGCTGGTTTCCGTCTACTACAAATTTTTATGGCGGCGACCTCACCCAGGCTTATAGGTTATATACACTTGCGCTTGCGAAGAGCGCAGAGCTTGGCGCGATGAACAGGCTTAAAGAGTTTCGCTACCTGTCAGCCGAAGCTAAATGGCGCCTGGCGGCTGCTTACAAATTGATAGGTCAGGACAACACAGCCCAAGGGCTGGTGAATGGTCTGCCCACAACTTTTGAAAACCGCCCATATCCTGGGATGAGTTATGGATCAGATCTGAGAGACGAAGCCATGGTTTTAGAAACACTCACACTGATGGGTAAACGCACTAGGGCCGCTGAATTGTTGACCTCCATAGGCGCTTCCCTTTCTCAAACCAGCTGGTACAGCACCCAGACAACTGCTTACGCTTTCTTGGCACTTGCGAAATATTGTAGTAAGAATCCTTCAGGGGCTAAGATCATCGCAACTGCCGCGATCGATGGTAAGTCAGTACAGGTTAATGCTAACGCATATATCCAGCAATTACCCATTGCTTTCAAAAAAGGTATGAGTGATATCAACGTGATCAACAAGGGCAGCAATACTCTATACTTAAGGCTCATCACGCAAGGGCAGCCATTGGCAGGCGACAGTTTAAAAGTGATAAATAACCCTGCGGTTCTCACAATGAATGTGAGCTACCTGCGCCAGGATAGCAGCGTACTTGATGTGGCCAAACTGGTGCAGGGTTTAGATTTTATTGCGAAGGTTGTATTGAAAAATCCCGGTCGGCGAGGTAACTATACTCAAATGGCTTTGTCCCAGGTTTTCCCTGGCGGTTGGGAAATATTAAATGCCAGGATGCTCGGTGGTGAAGGAGCGTTTAAGTCTTCCGCCTCAACCTACCAGGATATTCGCGACGACCGGGTGTATACCTATTTCAACCTTGCGGCAAATGAAATTCGCACTTACTATATTCAATTGAACGCCTCGTATCTCGGTCGTTATTTCTTACCGGGAACTTATACAGAAGCGATGTATGACAACAGCATTTCTGCTGGTGTAAATGGTAAATGGGTTGAAGTTATGCCAAACCAATAATTTGAAGTTTACTGCCAACGATAAACAGGGTCAACGGTACAAACAATGAAACTACAGTTAACCAGGTTGAACAACATACCCAACAGCAGGTTTATAAAACCTGGCCTGGCGATCATTGTTTTGGTTTGTTTTTGGGTGAGTTTGCCAGGTCGGTTGTTCAACGATCCTTGTAGTTACGTTATTGAAGACAAAGATGGAAAATTGCTGAATGCCAGTATTGCCGCGGATGGCCAGTGGCGTTTTCCACACAATGAAATCGTGCCGGAAAAATTCAAAACATGTATCATAACGTTCGAGGATAACCGCTTTTATTATCACCCCGGTGTAGATCCCTTTGCCGTCATTCGGGCAGTTGGGAAGAATATAAAACACACGGGGGTAGTGCAAGGGGGTAGCACGCTAAATATGCAGGTTATCCGGCTCTCGCAAAAATCATCAAAGCGGTCTCTTTGGAATAAGCTTAAAGAAGCCATTCTTGCCATCCGCCTGCAATGCACCTACAGCAAAAATGAAGTGCTGGCCTTGTACGCGAGTAATGCCCCTTTTGGCAGTAACGTGGTGGGATTAGACGCTGCTGCCTGGCGATATTTCGGTCGAAGCCCTGCAAGTTTAAGTTGGGGTGAAATGGCTTCGCTCGCTGTTCTCCCTAATGCGCCATCCCTGGTTCATCCCGGGAAAAACCGGGAGGTGTTATTGAAAAAAAGAAATCGACTGCTTGATCTGTTACTGGCAAACAAAAAAATTGACAGCAGCACTTGCATGCTGGCGCGACTTGAACCACTTCCCGGTTCACCGGTGCCACTGCCTAACCTTGCCCCTCATTTACTGCAGCGCGTGCGAAAAGATCACAGGCTAACGGTTAAGGGTGTACGACTTGTAACCAGTATTGATGGGGCTTTGCAAAAGAATGTGGCGGCGATCTTACAGCAGCACCAGGCTGTATTTAAGGGCAATGGTATCAATAACGCTTGCGCGTTGGTGTTAGACGTGGAAACCGGTAGCGCATTGGCCTATGTCGGAAATATTCATGCGCCCGGCGATAGAGAAATGGAAAGTGACGTGGATGTTATCACTGCACGCCGCAGTCCGGGAAGTACGCTGAAACCAATACTATACGCATCTATGATGAGCGATGGGCAAATGTTGCCCGATGCCCTCGTGCCTGACATTCCCATGCAGGTTGGCAGTTACGCACCTAAGAATTTCGATCTCGAATATGACGGTGCGGTACCCGCCTCAAAAGCATTGGCCCGAAGTTTAAATGTGCCTGCCGTCAAATTATTACAGCAGTACAAATACCAGCGATTTTACGAGACACTTCAAGAGGCTGGAATAACGACGCTTAACCGTCCGGCAGATCACTATGGGCTAAGTTTGATACTTGGAGGCTGTGAAGTAACCATGTGGGATCTTGCCGGTGTATATGCATCTATGGCGCGCAGGCTGAATCACCAGAATGAAAAGGAAGGCAGGGCACATTGGTCAGATTTTCATCCTGCGAGTTATCTCTCAACGCCTTCAGCTAACAAAGCGTCTAAACAAACTGTGGCGCTTGATCCAACATCGATCTGGTTTACGTTTAAAGCAATGCAAGAGGTAATGCGGCCCGGTGAAGAGGGTTTGTGGCAACAGTTTGCTTCTGCACAAAGCATCGCGTGGAAAACCGGCACCAGCTTTGGATTTCGTGATGGATGGGCTATCGGCGTCACGCCTTCTCACGTGGTAGCCGTATGGGTAGGTAATACAGATGGAGAAGGTAGACCGGGGCTCATTGGTCTGCATACGGCGGCCCCAATTCTTTTCGATATTTTTCGTCAGCTTCCACCATCGGAACCGTTTCGGCAACCCCGGTCCAATTATGAGTATATACCTGTTTGCAGGCAAACGGGATTTCGCGCCAACATCGATTGCAACCAAATTGACACTTTACTGATGCCACCAAATAGCTTGAAGAGCCCGCTGTGCGTCTATCATCGTATTGTGCACCTTGATGAAACCGGCAAATTTCGGGTTACGCAGCAGTGTGAAAATTCCGGGAGCATAAGATCTGAAAGCTGGTTCGTACTATCACCGGCGATGGAATATTATTACCGGCAAAAAAATGCTGATTACAAACCATTGCCGCCTTTTAGGGCTGGATGTGACCTTAATGAAGTGGGCTTGCCAATGGAGATCATTTATCCGCAGGCGGGTGCGAAGATCTATGTTCCACTCGGAGTTACTGGGGCAAAAGGCGAAACAATTTTTACAGCTGCACACCGCCGCCCCGCTGCGAAAATATTCTGGAGCCTTGATGATCATTTCCTGGCAGCTACCGAGAATTTTCACCAGCTTGCGATGAACCCGGCAGTGGGTGATCACCTGCTCACGCTGGTCGATGAAAATGGCGCAAGCGTGAGTCGCAGCTTTACAATTTTAGAGAAGGATACTCATTAAATGATATTTTTGCATTTCCCTCGAATGGACTTTTAGTCTTTTAAATATTTTGCTCCCGATTATGACGATGAATAAAAAAAGGATAAGATTTTTACGAGGCTTGGTGACGGTCTTGTTGTTTATTTTAAGCACGCTGGACTTAACAGCGCAAGAAAAAAAATTGTACGATCCTTCGGCAAATGCGAAGGCCGACATCGCAGCTGCGATTAGGAAGGCTGCTGCTGAAAACAAGTTTGTATTGATACAAGCTGGCGGCAACTGGTGCAAATGGTGTCTTGAATTTGCCCGCTTCGCCCAGGTTGACCCTGTCGTCGATTCTGTCATGAAAAGTTCGTTCGTTTGGTATCACCTCAACTGGAGCAAGGAGAATGAAAACCTTGACATTTTTAAGCAATATCATTTTCCCCAACGCTTCGGCTTCCCTGTATTTCTCGTGCTGAATCAACGCGGGGAGTTGATCCATACCCAAAACAGTGAGTACCTGGAAAATGGGAATAAAAGCTATGATTCAAAGAAAGTAGCTTCGTTCCTGGAAATGTGGAGTCCGGCTGCGCTGGAACCGGCAAAGTATAATCGATAAAGAAAAGTTATGGGAGAAACAGAAAACAGTTTTATCCGGCTTGTGAAGCATCCTGTAAAATTCAGGATGTTTTTGTTTAATAAATTACCCAGCGCATTTTTCAGCGGTGTTCGGGTTAGGCATATTGATGATGAGCGGTGTGTTGTAACCATCCCATACAAATGGTTCTCACAAAATCCTTTCCGCTCTACCTATTTCGCCTGTCTGGCAATGGCCGCGGAAATGAGCACGGGCCTTCTTTCCATGAAGCATACCTACAAAAAGTCACCGGCCATCTCCATGCTGGTGGTAGGCCTCGAAGCAACTTATTTCAAAAAAGCAACGGGCATTACTGTGTTCACCTGCGAAGAGGGAACTACACTTAAGACTTTGGTTGCCGAAGCGATTCATAGTGGGGAGGCAAGATCGGCCAGGATAAAGTCGACCGGAAAAAATGAGGCAGGTGTTTTGGTCGCTGAGTTCTTTATCACCTGGTCCTTCAAAGTTAAATCATGAGTTTTGCTGTGTAACCCCACAATGAATAGCACCCTTTTTTGACGCTGGTGTTCCCTCGCCTGGAGCAATCAATACTCACTCAATTCGTGGAAAATTCCTGAAACAAGTTTTGGGCAAAAATTTTATCGTTCATTCATTTCACTGAGTGCAATGTGGGGCGGCCAGTCCTCAGAATTGTAATTATCCTTCGCGGATTATTTCAACTTCCGGACAACAGGTTTCAGTACCTTCAAGAAAATAAATCTTCAACGATGAAAATTGCTTTCCATGGTGCAGCCCGTACCGTTACCGGTTCGAAACACGTACTCACGCTAAAGAATAACCGAAAATATTTATTGGATTGCGGCATGTTCCAGGGTATGGGAAAGGATACCGATGCAATGAATAATAAATGGGGCTTCGATCCAGGTGCCGTGGATCACCTGATCCTGTCCCATGCGCATATCGATCATAGTGGCCTGATCCCGAAACTCGTAAAAGATGGATTCAAGGGAAAAATATTTTGCACACCGGCCACTAAAGATCTGTCTACAGTTCTGCTGGAAGATTCGGCCGGCATACAGGAAAATGAAGTTAAGTATGAAAATAAGCGGCGGGCTGCCGAAGGTCTTCCCTATTTACAGCCACTGTATAAAACTGAAGACGCTCTTGCTTCCTTTGATCATTTTGAGGCTGTTCCGTACGATGAATGGTTTGCCATCGACGAAAATGTCGACATCATGTTTACAGACGCCGGCCATATTATCGGTAGTGCCGCAGTTCATTTGAGGATAAAGGAAGAAGGAACCACTAAACGCCTCACCTTTAGTGGTGACATAGGCCGCTATCGCGATATGATCCTTCGCTCCCCGGCGGAATTTTCCCAGGCAGATTACATCCTCTTGGAATCTACATATGGCAATAGCCTTCACGACGTGCATACCACCACCTTTGATCAATTATTAAGTTGGATAGAAAAGACCTGTATTCAGAAGAAAGGAAAATTGATCATCCCGGCTTTCAGTGTCGGAAGAACGCAGGAAATTCTTTACGCACTTAACCAACTTGACCTGGAAGGCAGACTGCCGAAGGTTGAATATTTTGTAGATAGTCCCCTAAGCGTAAAAGCGACAGAGATCGTAAAACGATATCCCCAGTATTTTAATAATGTAGTCCGTAAGGTGTTGGAATCAGATAATGATCCGTTCTCGTTTTCCGGGATGAAATATATCCGGACAGTCGATGAATCCAAATTGCTGAATTTTAGAGATGGCCCGTTTGTGATCATCTCAGCCAGTGGAATGGCGGAAGCTGGAAGGGTGAAGCATCACATAAGTAACAACATTGAAAACAGTCGGAATACCATCCTCATGTCGGGATATTGTGAACCACGCTCGCTGGGAGGTAAACTAGTAGCAGGAGCGAAGGAAGTAAATATCTACGGCGCGTCGCATGAGGTTAATGCAGAGATCGGTTCCATCAGGAGTATGAGCGCACATGGTGACTATGAAGACCTCTGCCAGTTCCTGGCCTGCCAGGATTCCAGCAAGGTTAACCAGCTTTTCCTTGTACACGGTGAATACCCGGTTCAACAGGCGTTCAAGGAAAGATTACACCACAAAGGCTTTAATAATATTGAAATTCCGGAACGACACGCGGAATATATGCTTGCATAGTGGTTCCTGCACACCATTGTGGCAGGGATGAAAAATCAGCCTTGCTAGTAATGAAAAAAGCCTTTCAAAAGAAAGGCTTTTTTGTACCACGTACGGGATTCGAACCCGTGATTCCTCCGTGAAAGGGAGGCGTCTTAACCCCTTGACCAACGCGGCGTTTATTAATGGTCGGCAAAGATAAGCGGACATCTGTAAAAAATCAAAAGTTTTAAGAAAATATATTTTTATCCGACTGCAAAACCTGCAAAAGTTGCCCGCTTGCCGGTTTACCCGTCTTCACCGCTTAAAAGGTCAGGCCTGCGTTCGCGGGTGCGTAAAACACTTTGATCATGGCGCCACTGATCTATCTTGGCATGATTGCCACTCATTAAAATATCCGGTACTTTCCATCCCCTGAACTCCACCGGACGTGTGTAAACGGGCGGGGCCAACAGGTTATCCTGGAAGGAATCCGTCAATGCAGAAGTTTCATCATTTAATACCCCTGGAAGCAACCGGCCAACCGAGTCGACAATTACAGCAGCTGCCAATTCTCCACCACTTAAAACATAGTCGCCAATAGAAATTTCCATGGTGATGAAATGATCCCTGATGCGTTGGTCAATTCCTTTATAATGTCCACAGATCAATAGCAAATTATTTTTAAGCGAGAGCTGGTTTGCAAGTCCCTGCTTAAAAGTTTCGCCATCAGGGGTAAGAAAAATTACTTCATCGTAATTAGTAGTTTTCCGCAGACTTTCAATCGCGTTTACCAGGGGTTCGACCATCATAACCATTCCAGCCCCGCCACCGAACTGGTAATCGTCTACCTGGGCCCTGGCATAGGTCGTATGCTCGCGAAGATTAATTACATTAACTTCCAGCAATCCCTTGTCCTTTGCCCGTTTCATGATGCTGTGCGAGAACGGACTTTGCAACAGGTCGGGCACAACAGATATTATGTCAATTCGCATATTTAAAAGGCTGGGATTTTGAAGTCAGTAAATGAAAAATCCTAAGATACAGTGGGGATGTATTAGAGTTCCGCTACCGAAGCTATCCTATTCCCGGCGGAGCATCGCCGCCCATAAAATCGTCGAGATCCCGCTTGTCTTTTTTAGTAGGGCGCCCCACTTTGCTTAATCGTTTTCCCGTATGGAAAACAGGAGCCTGGAATTTGACCACGTCTAACTCTTCAGCAGGGGTAATGTCCTGGTAATGCTGAATGGCTTCGCTGTATTGCACACGGCGATCAAGCAAAGCGGTCACCTTAATTACCCAACGTCGGGCCTCTGTTTTAACATCAAACTCATCCCCAACATTTACGGGCTTTGCAGCCTTCACATTATCGCCTTTGAATTTTACTTTATTGTTGTCGCAGGCATCTGCCGCCTGGCTCCGCGTTTTAAAAAGGCGGATGGACCACAGGTATTTATCCAGGCGAATTTTTTCCTTTTCCATCTGTCAAATTTACTTGCTTTTGAATGTATCCCTTGAACTCGTAGCAGTATTATCGCTAATTTAGTTTCAAATTTTTTTTATGCATGCACGCTTTTTTAGATTCGTTGTTGGCGTTTTTCTGCTCACTACAACTCAACTCGTTTTAGCGCAGGGAGAAACTGCGCTGCAATGGACGCCAGATGGTAATGGTTTTTACCAGCTTACAGCGAAAGGTATTGTGAAGACGGATATCAAGACCAGGGTTAGTACGCCATTAATTGATCCTTTGCTGCTTACGCCAGCCGGTGGCCCGCCGATTTTACCGGTGTCTTTCAAATACAGCAACGATAACAGCCGCATGATTTTCTTTACGAATACGGCAAAGGTTTGGCGTTATAACACGCGAGGTGATTATTGGATTTTGCACATCCCCACCAAAAAACTGGTACAGCTTGGGAAGGGCTTGCCCGCGAGGTCGTTGATGTTTGCAAAAATGTCTCCGGACGGGAGAAACGCTGCCTATGTTAGCCAGCATAATTTGTTTGTCGAAGACCTTACGACCGGCAAGATCCGTCAACTAACGGTTGACGGTACCCGAAAAATAATCAACGGCACTTTTGATTGGGTTTATGAAGAAGAGTTTTTTTGCCGCGATGGCTTTCGCTGGAGTCCTGACAGTAAGAAAATCAGTTACTGGCAAATCGATGCAACAAATACGAAGGACTATGAAATGATCAACACCACGGATTCCATTTATCCGAAAGTAATCCCGGTAGAATACCCCGTTGCGGGAGAGTCTCCGTCGCCATTTAAAATTGGCGTGATCGATCTCGCAACTGACCGTACGAAATGGATGGACATTCCTACGGACAAAAATCTGCAAAGCTATGTGGCACGAATGGAGTGGGCGACCAATAATGATGAGTTGATCATCCAGCACTTAAACAGGAAACAAAATCAAAGTACCATCATGCTTTGCAAGGTAGCGACGGGCAAAACTGAAACCTTATACAAGGAAACAGATTCTGCCTGGATTGACACGCAGGCGCTGTGGGATGATGATTATGCAAATGGAGGATGGGATTGGTTGGATAATGGCAACGAATTTCTGTGGGCAAGTGAGAAGGACGGGTGGCGTCATCTCTATCGCCTGAGTCGCGACGGGAAACGCGAGACCCTGGTCACGAATGGTGCGTACGATGTGATGGATATTGTCAAGGTTGATGAAAAGGGAGGGTTTGTTTATTTTATGGCTTCCCCAACAAATGCTACGCAAAAATATTTATATCGTACCAGCCTGGATGGTAAAGGCAAGGCTGAAAGGTTGACGCCTTCAAATCAAACAGGCATGCATGATTATAAAGTTTCTACAGGTGCAAAGTTTGCGTTGCACGCGTTCTCAAATCATTACACACCTGAATCCAGTGAATGGATATCGGTAGCTGATCATAAATCTGTGGATGGAAAAGATTTGATCAACCAAACCCTGGCAACGGCAGATAAAAGTTCGACCGGCCTCGAGTTTATCAAAGTCAAAACAAGTGAAGGGGTGGAGATGGATGCCTGGATCAGGAAACCGCAGAATTTTAATCCCGCTAAAAAATACCCCGTGGTTTTTTACGTCTACACGGAACCGTGGGGTCAGAATGTGAAAGACGAATTTGGGGTTGGAAATAACTTGCTATATCTCGGCGATATGGCTGCTGACGGGTACCTGTATGTTTCGATTGACAACCGCGGTACGCCGGTTCCGAAAGGCAGGGCCTGGAGAAAATCAGTGTATAAAAAAATCGGGCAGGTAAATATTAACGACCAGGCCATGGCAGCAAAGGAGATATTGAAATTGCCATATGTTGATGCCACCCGCGTGGCGGTATGGGGCTGGAGTGGGGGAGGATCGGCCACGCTTAACCTCATGTTTCAGTACCCGGAAATTTATCAAACCGGGATAGCGGTTGCAGCTGTCGCGAATCAACTTACTTATGACAACATTTACCAGGAAAGGTATATGGGTCTTCCACAGGAAGACAAAGAATCTTTTATAAAAGGCTCACCGATCACTTATGCTAAAAATTTGAAAGGAAATCTTTTGTACATCCACGGTACCGGTGACGACAACGTGCATTACAACAATGCTGAACAACTGGTGAACGAACTCATCAAACACAATAAGCAATTCCAGTTTATGCCATATCCAAATCGTACACATGGCTTAGTTGAGGGAGAAGGGACAAGGCAACACCTGATGACGCTGTACACTAATTATTTGCAAGCACATTGTCCTCCCGGGGGGAGATAAATCTTCATAAAAAAAACAGGCACTTTCGGGTGCCTGTTCTTTTTATGAAGTGTCAACAACTTAAAAAATATACCTTAAACCAAACTGCATTTGCCACCTTGAAAGCAGGTCTGGGCTGGTTGTAAAAGTGTTTTTCTGTGATGGGTCAAATGTGAATTTCGGAGTGCCGGTCGCAGTAAAACCATTGACAGCAAGTGGCTGGTAGAAACCTGCCGTAGTTGCATACTTTCTTACACCCCATTCACTGTTCAACAGGTTGCCGAAGTTTTGAATGTCAATGCTAAATTGTATAGTGCTTTTTTTGCCACCATGGATGATATTGAAATCCTGCAGGATCCTAACATCTACCTGGCTAAACCAGGGCGTTTCACCTTCATACTTTTCGGTGTGATTACCACGGCGGCTGCTGAGGTACTTGTCCTGCCCAATAAAGTTTCTCAAGGCTGTTTGCTGCACTGCAGGAGATTGTACGTTACCAGCGGCATCAGTATAAGGATCGAATGTCATGGTGCTGATCTCCGCATCTGTCGGCACATATATGAGGTCATTACTCGCCGTGCCATCGTTGTTTATATCGCCTCCATAAACATAAGCGAACCGGTCACCGCTTACCCAGTTTGCAAACATAGAAATGGTGGTACCAAATACATTATTGGTACCGTAATCAAAACGTTTAATGCCCGCGAGCACGAAACGATGGGTATTTCCGTACAATGATGTAGAATTGATGGCGGCGTTGGCATTATTTAAAATTGGATTCCGGTCAAATGCGTCGCTGGAAATTTCCGCAGAAATAGAACTTGCATCTTTCGAAACCAGGTAATTATAAGAGGCTTGTAAATACAATCCTTTTCTGAATGTTTGTTGCGCCTGTACGCTTGCATTAAATTGATCGCCTTTATCAGTATTCGTAAAAACGTAGGAATTATTTCCAGGAGACCCTTTGTCGCTGGCGGTATAAACCGAACGCTTGTCGCCGGTGCCGGAATTTAACACGCCTGTTGGTGTTCCAAGGTTGTAGTTACGTACCATCATTGCTTTTTGATCTTTTGAGTAGGCTATGTCCGCGGAAAAAATTGTTCCGTATGGGATCTTAAAATCTACTCCGATGTTACTTCTCCAGATCTGCGGCCACCGGAAATTATTGGCTGTGGCGTTGTAAAAACCTGTGTATGGATTTGCTTGCTGGTTACCGATCCAAACGAAGGGAAAGCGGCCCGTGAACAAACCTGTTCCACCCCTTAATTGCACAGTCTTGTCGCCGTTAATATCCCAGTTGAAGCCGGCCCGCGGAGAAAACAAGGGATTGCTGCGCGGGAATTTTGTGTTGTCCAATTGCTTACCGACTCCGTTAGTAACCGGGTCGCCGTTTTCATCATACAACACCTGGTTATCGTTGTTTGGAAAAGTGGGAGAACCTTCATTGTAAGTCCCCTTGAAAGTGCCGTCGCCATTAAATTGCGGATCTTTAAAGCTGGCATTTCCGTAAGTGGGAATATCCATGCGCAGACCGTACGTAAGCCTGAAGTTTTTACTGAGTTTCCACTCGTCCTGCGCATACGCGGAAATTTGGGCAACTGTCAAATAATAAAATGTCCATTGATTTGCTGCGGAACGATTCTTTGCAAAGTTAACATCAACATCAAGCGGGTAGGCGCCAAACACATACGGACCGCTCACAGGCACAGCGTCTTTAAAAGTTTGTATGTCTGCGTTCGAGAAAAGGGTTGGCCCATAACCGGTTAAATTGAAAGAGTTCTCAAATTTAAATGACTCGTAAGAAGCTCCCAGGGTAAGCGTATGATTGGGGAGTATGATGTTGAAATTATTGGTAGCCTGGAAGGCATCCTGGTTGAGTACGTTGTTGATGGAAAAAGGTTCATGCCCCGCAATAATATATCGCACATTGTTTTTCGTGATGTTAACCACAGGGAAAGGGGTTGAGAATGGATCACGGCTGTCGCGGAAAGTTGTATAAACCAACCTGAGTTTGTTTGCATATTTACTCCCAAAAGACGATTTCAATTCACTGCCGAAAGACTGGAGCTTGTTGTTGATTCGGTAGCCGGAATTTTTGAATTGAAGCGTCGTGAAATCTGGTCCTCTTCTTCCGATGGCACTTGGGTGCGCAGGTTTTTCCTTTGAAGCGTCCAGTCCATTATACGTGAATGAAAGGCTGTTATTATTATCGATCACCCAATCAAACTTGGCAAGCCACTTATAGCTTTTCTGCTTTAAGTTATAGCCCTGGTAATCGCCGGTTTCATAATTAAATTTATCTTTTAAAATTCTGCGGACGTCATTTAGGTCTTGCTCTAACACCCGCGAAGTATTGTTTTTGCCGAGGTTGTCACTGTTCTGCGCAACATAGCTGGTCGGCGCATCATTGCGTTGTTCA
>JAURWD010000195.1 GCA_030655145.1 Ferruginibacter sp. | reverse complement strand
TCTGCATAATCCGCTTATCTAAACATGATGAAGCGCTCCCCCTGTTAAATGAGGCTGAAAAAATATTTGTCTTGCTGGGAGATGAAGCTGGCCGGTCCGATATACTTGAATATTACGGAATCATCAATCGTGGTAAAGGAGATTACGCAAATTCTCTTGATAATTTATATAAAAGCCTCGAGCTGCGGCAGCAGGAAAATTATGAAGAAGGTATATCACTTGCCTATTATCACCTCGGCGTTACTTATCGCTACATGGGAAATCTTGAGCAGGCACTTGACCTGTTTCTTAAAAATCTTACCTACGCTCAAAGGATAGATAACTGGGTCAGCGAATCTTACACCTTAAACAATATCGGGAGCATATATTTTGAGCTCGATGATTACAGGAACGCCTTAAAATATTTTCAGCAGAGCCTGATCATAAGAAAAAAAGCAGGCGACAAGTGGGGAGAAGCAGGTTGTCTCGATAATATCGGGCTTACTTATTTTAAGATCAAAGAACATGAGAAGGCCACAGAATATTGCCTGCAAGGTTTAGAAATCTCGAAAGAAATAAATGATAAAAAGGGAGAAGGAAACTGTTTGTTTCACCTGGGAGAAATTTACAAAGAAGTAAAAGACTATAATAAAACTGTACGCTATTGCAAGGAGTCATTGGAAATTCGCAGGCAAACAAGTGATCGAAAAGGCGAAGCAGAAATACTCCTCTTTCTTGCTGAGCTTTCATTGCTTGAAAATTATTACCGGGAGTACCCGATGAACCCTTTTGATCTTTTGGACATTGCTTTAAAATCAGGGGAGGAAATCAGGTCTGTTGATCTGCTCTCAAAAATTCATCGCGGCTTTTATAAGGTCGCAAAACATTTTGATCGTCATCAAGAGGCACTCGAACATATTGAACAAAATATAGCACTGGAGCGGGAAATGCATAGTGCTTCCATGCAACAAAAAATTCTCAACCTGGAAATTGAACACAGTATTGAATTTTCAAAAAAAGAAACAGAAATATATCGTTTGCGGAATATTGAACTGGCCGGGCTTTACGACGAAACCAATAAACAAAAAGAAGAAATCGATATACAAAAACAAAAAATTGAAAAGGCATTTGCTGAACTAAAAGAAGCACAAACACAACTCATACAATCGGAGAAAATGGCAAGCCTCGGAGAGCTCACCGCTGGAATCGCACACGAGATACAAAACCCGTTAAATTTCGTCAACAACTTTTCGGATATAAACAAAGAATTGTTGGAGGAAATGAAAGAAGAAATGGACAAGGGAAATTTGGCAGATGCAAAAGAAATAGCAAATGACATTTTAGAAAATGAAGGAAAGATCAATCACCATGGCAAACGGGCTGATGCCATTGTAAAAGGAATGTTGCAACATTCTCAAAGAAGTTCCGGGAAAAAGGAATCAACTGATATCAATGCTTTGTGTGATGAGTATGTACGCCTGGCTTATCATGGTCTGCGTGCAAAAGACAAAACTTTCAATTCAGTTTTTAAAACCGACTTTGATCCTTCGATTGTAAAAGTAAACATCATCCCACGGGATATCGGCCGGGTGTTACTCAATTTATACAACAATGCATTTTATGCTGTGAATGAAAAAAAGAAACAACAACCCGAAGGATATGAACCTTTTGTCTTCGTAAGTACCAGGAAGAATACGGGCAAGGTAGAGATAAAGGTGAGCGACAACGGCAATGGGATTCCACAAAAAATACTAGATAAAATATTTCAACCATTCTTTACAACAAAACCTACCGGGCAGGGCACCGGCCTGGGCCTATCCCTGAGTTACGATATTGTAAAAGCCCATAACGGTGAAATAAAAGTGGAAACAATTGAAGGTGAAGCAACTGTATTTACCATTACACTGTCAATATTGTAATTTACAATTAAACTACAGCGCAGCAGGATTCACGCGTATAGATAAATTAGTAACAGATTGAAGAGGATATTTATTATACTTTTTCTCTTAACGGCGTTATCCCGGGTGTATGCCCAACAAGTAAGTTTTGAGTGGGTAGAACGGATGAGAGGAACCGGCCCCACGGATGCCAGGGCAGAATCAATTACAACAGATGCGGCAGGAAATGTTTATGTGACCGGCTTTTTTACAGATTCAGTTGACTTTGATCCGGGGCCAGGTGGCTACAGTATGACCCCTGTGGGCAAGGAAGAATTGTACATATTGAAATTAAATGCGGCCGGCAAGTTATTATGGGCAAGGCAAATGGTGGCCTCGTTTTCTGCCATTACTTCTCACGGGAAAGCTATTGCGGTCGATGCAGCAGGAAATATTTTTGTTACAGGTGACTTTTTAGATGCTAATAATATGCGTCATTGTCTCATTTTTAAATTAGACAACTCGGGAAATTTTGTTTGGACGAATCAGATAGGAGAAACCTCGGATGGCAACTCAATTAAAATAGATGCCTCCGGGAATATTTTTATTGCCGGGGTATTCAGTGGTATTGCCGATTTTGATCCGGGGCCGAATGTTTTCACCATCAATAACCTTGGTTTCAGCGGTGCTTTCGTGCTCAAACTGGCTCCTGCAGGAAGTTTTATGTGGGTCAAAGTGGTGATGGGGGTTTTCACGCAAACTCAGGTATTTGGAGGAATAACCGACCAGGTTTCAATGGCTGTCGACAAATCTGGAAATATTTGTATTTCAGGAGTGTTTACCGGAGTTGTCGACTTTAACCCGGAATCCACCGCGTTTACGCTAACCTCTACCGGAACTACCGCGGGAGACATTTTTGTCCTAAAAATAGACGGTTCGGGAAAATTTGTTTGGGCCAGGCAAATAGGTGGAGACAATATCGATGTTAGTGAATCGGTAGAAATTGATGAGTCGGGGAGTATCTACACTTCAGGTAACTTTAATGGTACTGCAGATTTTGACCCCGGAGATAACACTTTTAACCTCACAACGGGAGCCGGTAATTCCGACATTTTTATTTCAAAACTAGATGGCAACGGCAATTTTGTTTGGGCAAAGCAAATATCCGGTGGACAACAAATTTGTTACTCAACTGCATTAGATAACCACGGAAACCTGTTATTGACTGGCTATTTTGGAGATGTATTAGATTTTGATCCCGGGCCGGGCACATACAATCTTTCAGCCACTGTCTTCAATGTTTTCATTCTGAAGCTAAATGGAGCGGGCAATTTCGTTTGGGCGAAAAAAATAGGTGGATCGGGTTCCGTTATCAGTAACTCAATTACCACAAATGCTTCCGGAAACGTTTATATCGCAGGCTATTTTCTGACCGGGGTTATAGACTTTGATCCGGGAGTAGAAACTTCCGAATTAAGCGCAGGTGAGGGAGACAATATTTTCGTTCAAAAGATGAGCCCTTGTCCGAAGTTCACTTCATCTACACTTAATATAGCGACCTGCAAACCGTATACGTTAAACGGGCAAGCCTATAATAGAACCGGCATATACACGCAAACAACTGCCAATGCAGAAGGCTGTGATAGCGTCATCACACTTAATCTTACCATTAACCTAATAAATGAACTAATTGACACAACGGTATGTACAAGTTTTAAACTGGATAATCATACCTATTTCGCAAGCGGCAACTATACCGAAACGTTGACCACAACAGGTGGATGTGATAGCATCATTACTTTGCACCTGGCTATCATCGGGCCTTCAGCCACTAATCTTTCAAAGTCTATCTGTGCCGGTCAGTCATTTGAAGGTTACTTAGCAAGTGGAACTTACATTGATACACTCATTGCAGCCAGTGGCTGTGATAGTATTAGAACATTGAAACTTTCGGTGGTGCCAAAACCCTCACCTGACTTAGGAGAAGATATTTTCTTGTGCCCGGGAGATTCACTGAAAATTTACCCGGGACAGTTCGATACATACACCTGGCAGGATGGATCTGTCCAAACTTATTTTACGGTAACAAAGCCAGGCTTGTATTCAGTAACGGTAACGGACAAGTGCAATTCGGCAAACGATGCACTCATAGTAAAAGAAGGGACTTGCGGTATTTATTTTCCGACAGCCTTCACCCCGAACAATGACGGGAAAAATGATCTCTTCAGAATTCGGGGGGCACATAATTTGACCGAATATCATTTGTCAGTTTACAACCGGTTCGGCCAGGAAGTATTTGAGAGCTCCAATTATTCGAGCGGTTGGGATGGAAATTTCAAAGGGCGCATGCTTTCCATGGAAACCTTTGTTTGGTATTGCGAATTTAAAAAACAAGGAGACCAGCGTATGACAAAGATGAAAGGAACCGTTACGTTAGTTAAGTAACGCGGCTTAATATTTTACCGCATAAACTGGAGAAATCACCTCTTTTTTCCAGATCCCAAAATACGAACAAACTGTTTCTCCTTGGACAAAGAACCTAACGAACCAAGTTGAAACAAGCATCAGCGCCCACGGAAACGGTATCCCGCAAAAAATTTATTAGATAAGATCCTCCACTCTTTTTTTCACAAGCACGCAAAGCTGGCAGGCAACAGGCCCTGGCCTATCGTCGAGTTACGACATCATCGAGCACATGACGACGAATGAAATGTCGAAGAAATTGCGGGCGAAGGACCTCTTTAAGCATTGGTTCACCGAATTAATGACACTGCAAAAAGAAACCCGGCAATCACTGGGCATCTTTAAAATAAAAGCTTACATTAATACAGCTAACCAAATTAAACCGCTGTAAAACCAGGACGCTCCGCGCCAAATAGAAAAAACAATTTGCATTTGTCATTTTAGACTGCTTGTATATTTCATCCTATCCTATTTTAAAAAACCGGCATATTCCTCGCCACCAACGCAGTTACCGCTAGCACAAACGCATACCCGAATACTGGTAAACACCGGGTGAGTAGGTGAAACATGATTCGCATGACTCAATCAATTTTTGAAAACGAGGTGACCGGATTCACTGACCCGGTAAAATGATACTAATGGATCAGTCTCTTCAAAAACTTCTGGATTTCATTGACCGTTCGGCGCAGTTTAGCCCAGCGGAAAAACTCGCTTTTGCAGCAGTTGTACAAGGCAATGATAGCGCCCAGGATATTCCCGCCTCCCATTCGTCATCCACCGAAATTGATCCCAACACTACTATCACGTTGTTGAAAACTGCCATCGCAGAGCTGGCGAAAAAAAACCGTCTTATCGAAATTGAAGCTGCACTGGAAAAAGTACGGGCAAGCACGATGGCCATGCACAGCAGTGAAGAAGTTACGCTGGCTACAGAGACGATGTTTAACGAACTTGAAAATCTTGGTATCAGCAATCTCCGTTGTGGTATTGCGAATATTCACCAAAACAAATCCTTCGATGTGTTTGGTGTAACAAACCTGGAGAGCGGTAACAGGATGCGGGGCTTCGGTCTTTTTGATATGAACGAACACCCGGTTTGGCAGCGCTGGTTCAAAAGCTGGAATAGTAAAACACAAGCATTGTTTATCGCGTATTTAACCGGTCAGGAAAAGGAAGAGTACTTTAATAACATCAACAAGCATCCTGATTATTTACCTCAAAAAATCGTCGATTTCCCGGACAGTTATTTCCAGGCATATCATTTCAGCCAGGGTTCGGTCTGGACCTATTCACTCGCAGAACATACGGAACAGGAGCGGGATATTATGACGCGGTTTGCGGCAGTTTTCTCGCTCACCTTCCAACGGTACGAGGACCTGCTAAAAGCCGAAAGCCAGGCAAGAGAAGCGGAAATAGAGTTGGCGCTGGAGCGGGTACGAGCCCAGGCAATGTCGATGCATCAGTCAGAAGAACTCCTGGAAGTTTGTAAGGTCATGTACAAAGAACTAAAAGCGCTTGGCTTCGACGACCTGCGGAATACGATGATCCATACGTTCAATGACAAGCATGATTTTTTCCTGGATTATGACTATTCAGGCGATGTTGGCGAACGAATCACTAAGATGCCGACGAGGGGTATTCCTGTAATTGAGAGTTATGTTAAAGGTGCTAAAATAAACTCCGATACTTTTTTAGAAGTGATTTTTGCTGGTAAAGAACTGGAATCCTGGCGACAGATCAGGAAAGAAACAGGACAACTGGAAGATCCGCGCCTGGCCACCGTAAACGCGATCTACTATTATTATTACACCTTCGATATGGGCGATATTGGCATCTCGACCTTTAATGCCATTACCAAAAATAAAATGCTGGTATTGGAAAGGTTCAAGAACGTATTCCAATTGTCGTACCAGCGATACCAGGATATCGAAAAAGCAGAAGCCCAGGCAAAAGAAGCCCAGATCGAAGCAGCATTAGAAAGGGTTAGAACTGCTGCCATGGCCATGCATTCTTCTGAAGACTTGTTGGAGGTTACCCACATTTTACGGGACCAGGTTGCTTTATTAGGTGAGAAGGAATTAGAATCAATTATTATTCATATCTATAATGAACAGGCTGACCAGTTTGAGGCCTGGTATTCCTACCGACATCCTGATGATCCGGAAGGTAGGATCGTTGATGGCAAAAATCTTGTGGACTGGAACTTTACGGCAAGAGCCCGGCTGGATAAAGAAAAATACTTTGGAACAGAATCAGACTACACTATTGTAGCGGATCATGCGATGCTAAAGGAATGGTATGAATACCTGCACAGGCAGATACCGGAAGTAGTAGAGTTTAACGCCCAGGGAGAGATGTTGATACCGGATATGCTATATTATAATTATTCAAAAATTTCTGGCGGGGCATTGCTGCTTATTACTAATACAGAAGCTTCACAACGTTCAAAAGACTTATTAAATCGGGCAGCAAAGGTTTTTAATCTCGTATATGCGAGATTTCTCGATCTGCAGAACGCCGAGGCCCAGGCAAGAGAAGCGGAAATTCAGTTGGCATTGGAACGGGTTCGCAGTCGGTCACTGGCCATGCACCACTCAAATGAACTGAAAGACGTTGTTGCCATATTGTTCCAGCAATTAAAAAGTTTAAATATCGGATTTGATGGTGGCGCCGCCATTCACCTCTTTAATGAGAATTCAAAAGATGCGATCATATTGGTGGCAAGTCCGGAACTCACTTCACCGATACAGGTTAATCTTCCTTTCGATGAAGAAGCTTTTCAAAATAACCCAATCATATCAGAGGTATGGAATGCAAAAAGAACCGGGAAAAGTATTTACAACAAGCGCTACTCATTCGCCGAGAAAAATAAATACTTCGAATATGTTTTTAAACATAACAACCTGGACATATTACCTCAAATATCAAGAGATTTTATACGCGAGGCGGATAGTTATACCGCTTCTTTTATTGCAGAAAAAAACTCGTTGTTAGGGGCTAATAGTTGGAGTGGCCAGGTATTTTCTGAAAATGATTTTGATGTATTGAAACGTGCCGCCAAAACTTTTGAACAAGCTTACGTCCGTTTTCTCGACCTCCAAAAAGCAGAAGCCCAGGCAAGAGAAGCACATATAGAATTAGGCTTGGAAAGGGTGCGGGCCAGGGCGATGGCCATGCAAAAAAGCGAAGAGCTATCGGGCCTCGTGGCCACTCTATTCGAAGAACTAACAACGCTTCAATTAGTGCTTTATCGCTGCATCATCTGGATCTTTAATCCTGAAACGTTGACCGCTAGAGTATGGATGGCTAATTCCGAAGACAAGCAAAATGCTGCAAGTTATTTTATTCAAAAACTGGAACATCCTTACTACGAAGCGATCTTGAAAGGATGGAAAGAGCGCACGTCGAAATGGGTGTATGATCTGCAGGGAGCCGAAAAAAAATCCATCGATAAATTATTATTAACTGAAACGGAACTAACCAATCTCCCTGAATCCGTAAAGACAGGTATTCTCGCTTCGGAACACACCGTTGTCTCCGGCTCTTTTAACAACTTCGGGTTACTGGAAGCATCGGGTCCCGTTGCTGATACGGAAGAACAACTGGAAATTCTGAATCGGTTCGGAAAAGTATTCGACCTCACCTACACGCGGTTCAATGACCTGAAACAAGCGGAAGCACAGGCAAGAGAAGCCAGGATCGAAGCGGGCCTTGAAAGAGTGCGGGCACGAACTATGGCCATGCACAGCAGTGAAGATGTTAGCGTAGCCACCGCTACAATGTTCACCGAATTAGAAAAGCTGGGTATTGAAAATTTCCGCGGCGGCATCGCCCATATCCGGAAAAACCAAACGCAGGAAGTATGGTCGATCAATACCACGCCCGGGAAAAAAATTGTGCGGGCAGTGGGTGAATTTGATATGAGGCTGCACCCTTTTTGGCAAGCCTTGTTCAAAGGATGGAAAAATAAAGACGAGTTTTTATCCTTCGACATGAGCGGTAAAACAAAGGAAGATTACATCAAACTGCTGAGTGCAAGAAAAAACTACCTGGCAGCAGGTGTGCTGCAGTTTCCCGACTGCACGGCGCAGGTGTATTTTTATGGAGCGGGTGGCGTATGGGCTTTTTCCCACGAGCCGCATTCGGAAGAAAGCAAACAGGTAATGAAAAGATTCGCCTCTGTATTTTCGCTTACCTTCCGGCGTTACCAGGACTTGCAAAAAGCAGAAGCCCAAACCCGGGAAGCGCTTATTGAGGCAGCCCTGGAAAGAGTAAGGAGCAGGGCCATGGCGATGCACACTTCACAACACCTCGCAGAAACGATCAAAACCTTCTATCATCAATTGGAAACCTTAACTGCCAGCCCGCGGAGGCTCGGCATAGGGATCATGGATAAAGAAAGTCATTCTGTTCAGCTTACGACGATGAACAGCACAGTTCAAGGTGATTCCATTGAAATTATGGGAACACTTTCCTTAACGGGCCACCCGGTATTGGAAGGCATTTATACAAACTGGGTGACACAAACTGAATACCGGCCAGTGTTGCAAGCTCATGAGATAAACGATTATTACAAAATAGTTCGCCCCCAGATCTCCTACCCCGATTACCCTGCTAGTGCCAAACAGTTTGGTTATTTTTTCTTCTTTCCCGAAGGTGGCGTATATGCGTGGACCGACCTGGAAATGGAAGAGGAAGACCTGAAGATCTATCGCAGGTTTACTTCCGTTCTAAGTCTTACTTATCGGCGCTACAAAGAGTTAAAAGAAGCTGAGGCGCAAACAAGACAGGCCCAGGTAGAAACAGCGATGGAAAAGGTTAGGGCAAGGGCGCTCGCGATGCAGCAGCCCGGCGAACTTAAAGAGGTAGCTGCCGTGCTGCGCCGGGAGATGGGGTTGCTTGGAGTGGAAGAATTAGAAACCAGTTCCATCTATATATTGTATGAAGAAACGTCAAATACCATGTGTTGGTTCGCGATAAAAAAATCAACTTGCGAGGGGCAACTATTGATTCCCGGTGAACTGACGCTCCAACTTCCAGAAACCTCGGTGGGCAGGCAAATGTTGGCATTTTGCAGGTCCGGTGAAAATCAGGTTTCCATTCCTATGTCGGAAGAAGAGCTGCGGGAATGGGTACAGTATTGTAAAGGAAATACCAATGCCCCGGATGGTCTTTACGCAGGCGATATTGCCTGTCGGTTTTACCACCTGAATAAATTTTCGAATGGATATATTGGTGCAGCGTCTGGCGGAAATCTTTCTGCTGAAAGCTGGGATCTCCTGCAGCGTGCCACCACCGTATTTTCATTAGCGTATACTCGTTATAGTGACCTTCAAAGATCTGAGGCCAATGCCCGGGAGGCACTAAGGCGGGCGGCGCTTGACCGTGTTCGTGCGGAGATCGCCTCCATGCGTACCGTCGCTGACCTGGAAAGAATTACGCCACTGGTATGGAATGAACTAACAGTTCTTGGTATTCCTTTTATCCGGTGTGGCGTATTTATCATGGATAGCGCCCATGAAATAATACATACTTTTCTCTCTACCCCTGAAGGAAAAGCCATTGCTGCCTTTCACATCCCATATGAAACACCCGGAAACATTGGAGATATATTGGAAAGCTGGAAACAACAGAAGGTGTACATCGCCCGTTGGGACGAAGCCGCTTTTACCGGGTTTGCGTATACCCTCGTTAAGCAAGGCGTGATGAGTTCACCGGATGCCTATTTAAAAACAATACCTCATGGCGGTTTCTTTTTACATTTTCTTCCCTTCCTGCAGGGCATGTTATACGTTGGCAATGTCGAAGCATTGAATGAGGAGGAGACCAGGCTCATCCAATCTGTAGCGGATGCATTTTCGACAGCCTATGCCCGGTATGAAGATTTTAATAAACTTGAGGTGGCCAAGAAGCAAATTGAAAACACCCTCAAAGACCTTAAGCAGGCACAGACGCAATTAATTCAATCAGAAAAGATGGCATCGCTGGGTGAACTCACCGCAGGCATCGCTCATGAAATTCAAAATCCATTAAACTTCGTAAATAATTTTTCGGAAGTTAATTCAGAGTTACTGGATGAGCTGGAACGCGAAGTTGCGAACGGAAATTTTACCGAGGTGCATGCGATCGCAAAAGACATCCGCGAAAACGAGCAGAAAATTAATCACCACGGCAGGCGGGCAGATGCCATCGTTAAAGGTATGCTGGAGCACAGCCGTATGAGCGGCGGAATAAAAATACCGACCGATATCAATAAACTGGCTGATGAGTACCTGCGCCTGGCTTACCACGGTTTCAGGGCAAAAGATAAATCCTTCAACGCGTTACTGAATACGCATTATGATGAATCGCTGCCGCTTATTCCCGTCGTTCCGCAGGATGTTGGACGGGTGGTGCTCAACCTGGTGAACAATGCTTTTTATGCAGTAGTGGAAAGAAAAAAACTTTTGCTAACTCAAAACAAGCTCGATGGGTACGAACCGACGATAACTCTATCTACCCAACAGCTTCCCTCTGTAGGAAAAAAAGAAGTCATTTTTAGGATCGCAGATAATGGGAACGGGATACCGCAGAAAGTGGTCGATAAGATTTTCCAGCCATTTTTTACCACCAAGCCAACCGGGCAGGGAACAGGGCTTGGTTTGTCGCTGGCCTATGACATCATCAAGGCCCATTCCGGTGAGATTATGGTGGAAACCAAAGAAGGCGAAGGAAGCGAATTTGTGATTACACTGCCGGCTACCGGAACTGGGTAAATTCATTTTTCCTACCTCAATTTTCTTTTTCAATGAAATGACAATTACTCCCCTCCTTTTTCTATTTTGTAGTTGATTGTTTTCAACCTTAAACAGTGTCATGAAAAAAACTATCCGGGCCGGCTTCGTTTTTATAGTGGGATTGTTATGCCTTGCTCCCGCAACGACGAGCGCTCAAAGCAAGGAAAATACAAAGAAGACAGAAGTCAGGTCTTCAACTTCCAAAGACCTCTTTGAAGGGGAGGAAGTCCTGGAAATTACTTTATCGGGCCAACTGAAAAAATTGTTAGGTGACCGCAGTCAAAAGCCGATCTACCACCAGCTTACTTTTTCTTACAAGGACGAACAGAGCAATGTCATTAACCTCCCTGCACAGGCAAAAACCCGCGGTCATTTCCGGCGACTAAAAGAAAATTGCTATTACCCGCCGCTGGCGTTGAAGTTTGTAAAGTGCGACCTGCTCAAAGCATCGCCCTTCAAAAAGCAAAACAAACTGAAATTAGTGATGCCTTGCGCGGGCGAAGAGTATGTTGTGCGGGAATGGCTCATTTACAAACTATACAACCTGGTGTCTGAAAAAAGCTTTAAAACACGACTAGTCCGCATTCAATTAAACGACTCTTCAAATAAAAAACAAGCGAATCCTTTTTACGCATTTCTAATTGAAGATGAAGATGACCTTGCAAAAAGAAACGGGCTCGTGGTGATCAACAAAAAATTGCAACCCGAACAGGCGGAGCCAGAATGCTTCCTCACCATGGCTGTGTTCCAATACCTCATCGGCAATACAGATTGGTCGGTGCAATATCAACAAAATATAAAATTGCTTGCACCCGACCCAAAGGGACTCGTGACTTCAGTGGTTCCCTACGACTTTGATCATGCCGGCCTCGTAGATGCACCGTACGCCCGCCCCGAAGAAATGTTGAACATGGCATCGATCCGGCAACGACGATTCCGCGGGTATTGCTTAAAGGATATGAAAAGGTTCGATAGTACGGTCGCCCTATTCAACCGGGTAAAAAAAGACATTTATCAAACGTATTCGGGCTGCTCATTCCTGTCGGAGAAATTTGTAAAAAACACGCTTCGCTACCTCGATGAATTTTACGAGGTCATCAACAAGCCAGGGGATATGAAAAAAGAATTCTGGTATCCGTGTAACCCGGATGGCACGGGTAATGTTGTAATTAAAGGGTTGAAGGAAGAAAAGCTCTAGTGCAGCTTTTCTGGCGTTTCGAAAAATTAGTGCAGGATGATGGCCACGAGATAACCGAGGATCGCGGCAAGAATACCATACATGAAGAAAGTATAAGAATATCGTAGCAAACGGTATTTTCTTCCCAACACCTTTCCCTGCCAAAACATATCTTTCGTGAGCGTACCATATAAAAACTCTGTATCGCCCATCATCGTTTTAATGCCGTCGTTATACTCCTTGTAGTTCATGTTGTAATAACTTCCAAAATATAAGAGGTTCACAGTTTTGTTGTCTACCTGTTCCTGGTTAAATAATCCATCAGAAAACTTCGGACGCGTTGCCAATACGCCAAAGAAAATCGTGGTGGCATTTACGATCAACAAAATGATGGAGGGAATCAGGAGTTGGGGATTTGTATCCAGCTTATACAGGATCAATCCCAACACCACCGAAATGATGATCGAATTTACAGTGATCATGATGTGCGCTTTATTGTCAGCCATCTCGCTCAACCGCATATTTTTCGTCGAAGAAATTTTGAACATCGTTTCAATTCCCTTGGCCGGAGTTCCTGCTTTTTTGCTTTTGGAAAGCCGACGAACATTTCGGGTAGGCGCCCCTGGTAGTGTCAATCCATCCGCAGTATTTTCCACCGTTTCTTCCTGGCCCAGTTCAGTTAATTTTTCTTCCTGCTTGCGTTTCAGCCGGGCAAGATTATCACCTTTCGTTTTATTCAAAAGTGACTGGCTGTAGTCGGTTTGGTACCTGTGCGCTTCCAGCTTCGCAATCACGTCGGCGCTCCAGGC
The DNA here is from genome assembly GCA_030655145.1 of Ferruginibacter sp. Lineage (GTDB taxonomy): Bacteria > Bacteroidota > Bacteroidia > Chitinophagales > Chitinophagaceae > Ferruginibacter. The sequence goes on along the minus strand of JAURWD010000195.1, from coordinate 22,555 downwards.
AGCACGATCAACTTTTGTATTGGTAATCGCTTCCTGCTCCTGGCGCAGCATTTTGATTTGGGTCTTGAATTCGCCGTTGCCGAAAAAGAAATTGGAGGCGTCGCACAGGATCTTCTCCTGGAGCGTTGTTGGTTGTTGTGGCTCCTTTGTTGCCAGGATGCAGCGCCTGATCTCAGCAATATCTTCTCCGCTTACTTCGAGGCCAGTTAAGAAAGACTCTGCGAGCCCGGCACTTTTGTGTTCGGGTCGGTCATTATTAGCTATGAGATAACCCGTGTGTAAAAAACAAGCGGCGGCACAAACGATAAAAAAGCTGCGGTCGTCTAATTTGTGGTAGGCGGCAATTTTCCGTGTGGCATCTAATACTTCCTGTACATGAGCCCGGTTATGAAAAAGAAGATTCGCATTTGCGTACTCGCGGTATAACAAATTAACCTGGTCTTCAGTTTTTATAAGAAGCACGTTATAATTCATCGGTATCAAAAGTGAGGGGAGCTGAATACTTGTTTCCATTAGCGAATAAATATACTTCTAAAATTGCTACAAATTTATCTCAAAATCCGTCGCTTAAATTTATCGAACCAATCCCTGTGAAGTAATTATCCGGGGCTTATTGCGTCCTATACCAACACGGAATAATCCAGAAAAATATTGCTTGCACGATAATGAACCAGTAGTCATAAACAGGTGCTCATTCAAATGCGGAGAACTCAGCTACCAGCACTTAAATTGTGTACATTTGTTTTAAGCTGCTTTTATGCGAAGATCTCTCTCCATATTTACCGGGCTCCTCCTGTTTTTTACCGCCAGCGCTCAAACCAAACTCGACCGGCCTAAACTTGTTGTGTCGATTGTGGCGGACCAAATGCGCTGGGATTTCCTGTATCGTTATTATGATCGCTACGCTGCGGGCGGAGGATTTAAAAGATTGTTGAGCCAGGGCTTTTCTTGCGAGAACACTTCTATCAACTACACACCTTCGCAAACTGCCTGTGGGCATGCAAGTATTTTTTCCGGCTCGGTGCCGGGGATCAACGGCATTACGGGTAATGAGTGGTGGGATAAGCAGGCCGAAAAATATGTTTACTCTACCCAGGATGACAGCGTAACTACTGTTGGCAGCACGACCGAATTTGGAAAGATGAGCCCGCGAAATATGTTGGTTACCACGATTGGTGATGAATTGCGGCTCGCGACAAACTTCAAAGCAAAAGTGATCGGACTTTCTTTGAAAGATCGGGGCGGTATCCTCGCTGCAGGCCATAGCGCAAATGCAGCATATTGGTATGACACAAAAACCGGCGACTGGATAACTTCGAGTTTTTACATGAAACAATTGCCGGCCTGGGTAAACGAGTTTAATGCCAAAAAGCTCGTCGATAAATATTACCAGGAAGGTTGGAAGACCTTGCATGCGCCCGACACTTATGAACAAAAGATCACCGATGGAGCATCATACGGTAACAAAACTTTCGGAGTGGGTAATCACCTGCCGTATGACCTGAGCTCATTTATCGGTAAAAGATATAGTTTCATTTCTGCTACCCCACATGGCAACAGTTTCACTTTGCAAATGGCGAAAGCCGCAATTCAAGCGGAACAATTGGGAGCAGATTCTGTAACAGATTTCCTGGCGGTCAGCCTTTCCTCTCCCGACTATATCGGGCATTCCTACGGACCAAATTCAATGGAGTCGGAAGACAATTATTTGAGGCTTGACAAAGACCTTGGTGACTTCCTTAATTATCTTGATGCCACCATCGGCGCAGGTCAATACCTGCTTTTTTTATCCGCTGATCACGGCGCAGCACATGTTCCCGCTTTTATGAAAGAAAGAAAGATCCCTGCGGGAAATGTTAACATTGAACTGCTGTTTACTGAGCTTAACAAATTGTTACTGGACAAATTCAAAGTGGCGAACCTGGTGGCGGATTTTTCCAATTACCAGGTTAGTCTGAGTCATAAAGCCATTGTCAAGGGGAAACTTAATGAAACGGATATACGCAAATTCGTAATTGATTATTTGTCGAAGCAACAAGGTATCGCCACTGCTTTTGATTTATCTGCACTTGCCGAAACAACACTGAATGCTACCATCAAAAACAAGATCACCAATGGCTATTTTCCGGCACGCAGCGGGGATATCCAGGTTATCTTTCAACCGCAATGGATCGAGAATTTTGAGTTGGGTGGTACAACCCATGGACTTTGGAATCCATACGATGCACACATTCCGCTCATCTGGTTTGGCTGGAAAATTCCGCAGGGAGTGTCTGGACGAGAGATCAGCATTACAGATATTGCACCTACGGTTGCTGCGCTGTTGCACATCCAGATGCCCAACGGAAATGTAGGCAAGGTAATACAAGAGGTGATCAAATAAATTCCGGTTTTAGCTACCGCACCAGGTTAGTCAATTCAATATTTTCTTAGAAACCAGGTTTTAAAATCCATTCCATCAGCCGCGATGTTAAAAATTCCCGGATGCAAATTCACGAGGATTATTCTAAAAATTCCAGTCAAAATTACTTGCCATGAAAGCATTGCTTTTTCTTTTATTCTTCTGTATCGGTGGGATCAGCTTCACTGTTAAAAGCCAGGCGGCATTTGACAGCGTACAGTTTTTTATGGACGAGCAACCGCTGGCCATCACCATCACAACCGACATGGGGGCCATGTTGTATCGCAAGATGAAAGACAGTACCCAGCACGCGACATTTTCCTGCGTGCTCCCCGACAGTTCAGTGGTCAAGGAAAATATCCGCATACAGGCACGTGGCCATATGCGCAGGGCCATGTGTGACATTCCTCCACTTAAATTGTTGTTCCGAAATGAAAGTTCGCCCCGCTTGTCTTGCCTGAATAGTTTAAAGTTGGTGAACTGTTGCCGGTTTCGGGCCGCTGATGAACAGTTCGTACTGAAGGAGTATCTCATTTACAAAATGTACAATATGCTCACGGAGAAAAGTTTTCGGGCAAGATTGGTCAACATCACTTTTGAGGATACGAAAGATAAGAAGGAGCCCATCAACAAGTACGGCTTCGTGTTAGAAGATGTTGACGCACTTGCAAAAAGGAATAAGTGCAAGGAGGTGGATAGTGTAAAATTGCACCCCGACGCAACTGACCGCGAACAGATGACCCTGGTTGCGTTATTTGAATACATGATCGGGAACACCGATTGGTCCGTGCCCAACAATCACAATATAAAACTGATCGTTCCGAAAAAGGATAAAAAGGCCAGGCCCTACGGAGTGCCCTACGACTTCGATCATTCCGGAATGGTGAACACAGATTATGCTGCGCCGGACGCCATCATGGGAATTGAAACCGTTGTGGAGCGTTTGTACCGGGGCTTTCCCCGCACGATGGAAGAACTTCAGGCGGCACTCCAGGTATTCAAGGACAATAAGGAAAAAATGTACGCGATGGTGCTAAACTTCGAACCGCTAAAAATGCCCCTGAGGAAAAGTATGATCCGCTACCTCGATGAATTTTATGGTGTAATAGAGAAACCAAAAAATGTCCAGGTCGTGTTTATTGACCGGGCCCGCAAAGTGTAAATCCTTGCATAAAAAAAACCTCCGGTTAGAAAACAAGAGGTTAGATTGATTGACTGATTGATTCTAAAATTATTATTTAAAAGACGGCATTTCGTCCAGCGTGATCACGTAACTGTGCGCAAACATTTTCTTCCAGAGATCCAGTGAATTGTGTGTGGCATTGCGGGTATAATCTCCATACCAGGGCATAAACCACGACCAGCCAGCGCCTTCTTTTACAAGGTTGTCTACATCGGGGATAGAACCCACTTCGCTGAGCGTTACCATCTTCTTCGTTCCATATAACGCATTCATAGCATTGAATTCTGTAAGCTGAGAAGAGTGGTCACCATTTTTATAAACATCCCGCCCAACGATGTCAACCATATCGTCGCCGGGATACCAACTGTCATCATTTGGTTCGCGGGTCCACACCCAGATCAGGTTTTTTAATCCATGATGGTTTACCATTCGGTCATACATCACCTGGTATAATTTTTTGCAGGCTGCTCCGCCTTTTGCTCCCCACCAAAACCAACCACCTGCAGCCTCATGCAGCGGGCGCCAGATCACCGGTACATTCTGGGTTTGTAATTCGAGTAACATGCCTGAAACAAAATCAATGTCGCTCAACATGGCCTTGTATTCCGCTGAGGCGGGATCATTGATCTTAGTGATATCGAAACTCGTTCCGTTTGGTTTGGAACTATTTTTTGTGTAGAACTCTTCAGTTGTTTTGGATGGATCCCGCCAATGCCAAACAAAAACCGGGATACCTTTTTTGTCCCAATATGCTTTGGCATCTTTTATTGGTTGTTTGTCATCGTACCAGGTATAACCGCGGCCGCTGTGCATAAAATCCAGGCCGATGATGGCGGGTTCCTTACCGGTATTTGTGCGCAGCCATTCTGTTTCATCAAAACTGTTCAAGGTCATTACGCCTGACAATATTTTTTTACCATAGTTTTCCCGGAGGAAAGTATATACAGACGCTGCTTCTTTTGTCGGGTGCGAGTTTACCAGGGCTGGGTTGATATTAAACCGGTTAACAACGGGTGGCGGCGGCGGCACCACAGGTGGTGTTACTACCGGCGCCGGGGGGATGGTATCTTTTTTACAGGAAGACTGCCCTGCAGACAATAATATGAGGAGAAACAACAAACCCGTTTTCATAAAGTAAGCCTTGTTTACGTATCGTTATCGAATGGAAAGAAAATATCTCGAACAAAAGTTCAGTTGCATTTCAAGCTTGGCTTGTTCAGCTAAGCTGGTTTTGATGAGACCGGGAGTAAATTAACCCACCGGTAACACCTGGCCGCATAATGAAAGGATAGTATTGTGATTCGATAAATAAAGCACAGTGTAGATAGTAACAACCTGGTCGAGGCCAGGCATATGGACCATGATTACACAATCATGAAGGCGTACGCAATTCTCTTGGGCTTGATACACCACCGGTTGTAAATTAATTAAGCCAACCAGTTGCCCGGTTGGCTTTATAATCGAAACTCTCGTTTACCGAAGTTTTTTGGGTGTAGGATTTCACTTATTATAACCATGCAGGATCCTATGAATTTTGTTAACCGGTTTGCGCTGCTTCAAAACCGGCTTGGAAGAGGCTGCTTGTGGACCATTGCAATTTTCATAAGTAAACCCGGTATAGAATACGGAGGAACCTTTCATCGGCGAATAATTTACCATTGCCGGGAAATGTTTATCAGCGGCGACCCAGCTGGTCTTGGTAGGGTCAAGATCGTACAGAACAACAGGATTTCCGCTTGGATCATAGGTAGTAATCTTCTCTGAGGAGTACCATTCCTGACCTATTCCTCTTCCAAAAGCAGAGTTGGTAAACCAAAACGCATGATCAGGGCCTACAATACCGAGGTATGGGTTTCTAAAATTCCCGGTGTATTTATAGTCTGCTCTCAAAGCTGGAAGCCCTCCATCTAATATTAGCCAGCTTTCAATACTTCCGTTGTCGGTATACGTGTATTCTGCCCGGTATCCGTAAATAAAACTTTCACTACTGGTAATACTTCCCTGGTTCGTGTACTGGATGAACACCTCGTCATCGACAGTTGAAGTATTGCCCAGGTACCAGACTTCTTTTACTACTTTATCTTTTTTATACTCGAAAACTATGGTGTATAATAAGACATCACCTTCATACACTTTTGAAGACTTTATTTTATTCTTCTGATCATATTCCATGGTAAACTTCCAGCCGTAGTATGGTGAGCACTCCGCTAACAATCCATTTTTATAAGTGTAATAATCCAGGTTGTGATAATCTTCATCTCCATTGTAATAATCGTACATGGTCATCCGACAATTGCCTGCCGCCGCTTTACCTGCAACTATTTCATCCTTTGTTGTTTCGGTTTCGCGGAGGGGTGATTCTTTTTTGCACCCAAGAGCAAAAACTGCGAGCAGCAGGAAAATTGATAACCTGTTTAATACTGTCTTCATGATTGGTGAATTTGTGCAGACACTTTTCCCTACCAGGATAAGTGTGTTGCTGGTTAAAAGATCATTTTTTGTTAGCGGCTATCAGGACGATGGAAAATATGGGTGAGCATCTGATTCAATTCTTTTTTATTAAAAAAATGCCCGGAAGAATTACAATATCGAAGAAGTTTCCTGGCGCAGGTGACAGGGGTGATGGTATCCTTGTGGTGGAGGTAGGTGGTGTTGGACTAACAGCTAAATGTATACTTAGTTTTTTATATATCATAGTCCCTTGGAGACAAAATTTGGATGCGATAAACTTCACGCGTAACAGCGGTATTACAGGTTACTAGAGATTAGTGGCGACTTTAAATCACCTGGAGCAGTTGGTATTAGTTTGGAGATTGTTATAACAAGTTTATAAAGAGCTCACTTCTCTTGAGCTGTGGCAGGATGGTGTTCGGTAGGTATGGGGCTAGACACAAAACGGGGTTTGCCAGAACGGTATAACAATTGCTAAACCTTTGTACAAGCTTTGGTGTTAGTGGAGAAGTTCCGGCTATAACCGGCCACGGCACATGTTTGGTGCCATCTTACTTTTAAAAAAATTTTTTATGAAACGTTTCATTGCCATTCTTCTTTCGAGTATCATAACGCTTACCGTTGCTGCACAACGCCCACCCGCCGACCAGGTGAAACTGAGAGGAGGCGAACTCACCATTCAGCCTATTATGCATGCATCACTTGTGCTGGCCTATCATCAAATGAATATTTATGTGGATCCTACCGGTGGCGGCAGTGCTTACAAAGGGATGGCTGCGCCAGATGTCATCATCATTACAGATATCCATGGCGACCATTTTGACCTGAAGACCATTGATTCAATCAATACAAAGAATGCCGTGTTGGTGGTGCCAAAGGCGGTAGCTGACAAGTTACCGGCCACCATGAACAAACAAAAGATCGTTGTATTGAACAACGGTGAAACAACAAAGCAACAGGGAGTTTCCATTAAAGCGATCCCGATGTATAACCTGCCGGAAGAAGCCGAGTCCCGTCATCCAAAAGGTCGCGGTAACGGGTATGTGCTGACCATTGCGGATAAAAATATTTATATCTCCGGTGATACCGAGGACATTCCTGAAATGCGTGCGCTCACAAATATTGACATCGCGTTTGTTTGTATGAACCTGCCCTATACCATGGACGTCACCCAGGCTTCACAAGGAGTGCTGGCTTTTAAACCTGCCATCGTTTATCCCTACCATCATCGCGGGCAAGACATTAACACGTTCAAATCGCTCGTGAATGCAGGTAATGCTTCCATTGACGTGCGTTTGAGGGAATGGTATGGCGGAGCAAAATAAATTTCGAATTACATTCTCAGTGCCTACCGGATCAATACGACTGTGCCGCGCCGTTTCTCTTTAGCGCCCCGGAAATCTGTAAAGAAAATCGAGTAAACAAAGGTGGCGGGATCTTGCGCAGCACCTTTGAACGTTCCATCCCAACCTTCGCCAGGTTGATGGGTTTCAAAAACGAGCTGGCCAAGCCGGTTAAATATTTGCATCGTATACCCGGTGACGGGAGCAGGGAAGTAGGGTTTGAAAGTTTCATTGCGTCCATCATTGTTTGGTGAGAAAGCATTTGGGATTCCTACGAGGATACAATCCGTGGTAAAGGACACCTGCAAAGAATCTGTGCCGGTACAATCAAACTGATCGGTTACGGTTAACCGGTAGATGCCATTTTGAGTGATGTCGATTGAAGAATTGGTAGCTCCTGTACTCCAGGTATAAGTTTTATACCCAGGCAACTTCACTGTCAATACATTCCCATTACACAAACTGGTATCTGCAGGCAAAAAATTAGCCGGCAGCGGCAGGAAGCGGTCAAGGTTAATGGTGTCTGCACCGCGGCAGCCAAATTCGTTCAACACCCTTACAAAATATTTACCAGTGATCGCCGTCGTGAATGTGCTTGCTGTTGATCCGTCCTGCCAGAGATAGCTGCTGAAATTTCCGGGATCCAGCGTGTAGTCGCCACCGGTACAAATACCCCTGTCAGTTCCAAGTCGCGGACGCGGATTGAGGTGTACCGTTAAGTTTGTGATCTTAATAGAATCGCAACCAAGATAAGTCTGGAAGGTATCACGATACGTACCTGGTAGTGTTTGTAGTTTCCCGGCGGCAAAAAAACTTTCTCCCTCGCAAATTTCAGGATCGATCGTCAGCAACTTCGTTGGATTCACCAACAAGGTCAATGTCCGCGTGCTATCACACCCGTTAGCAGCAGTAAACTTCTCTACGTACAAACCGCTTACACCATGGCCGGCGTACTGCTCGCCCTGGCAGATAACTTTATCGATACTGGTATTGTAGATAGGCTTAACCGTTAGTTGCAGGGTGCGGGTACTGTCACAGCCATTCATTGAGGTAAATACATCAATATAGGTTCCGGAAGAACTATAGCCTTCATAACTTTCACCGGCACAGATTGCCGTGGTAATTGTTGTACTGAAAATGGGTCGCACCGTGAGGTTTAGCGTTCGGATGCTATCACAACCTATCAACGTCTTCAATGTATCTACAAACTTACCTGCCTGCGTGTACCCGTCATAGTTGGTTCCCTGGCAAATTGATGTATCGATGGTACTCCTGGTGATCATATAATCTATCGAGTGCCCGTTATTGCTGTAATCCTTTTCCAGGAAAAGTGTGTTGGGCAAACTAACCGGTACTACCAGGGAACTATCATTCACAACCGCATACAACTTCCCTTCCGGTATCAATTTCAGCCGGGTTGTAAATTTTTGTTCGAGCGCAAATGTGGTGTCGGGCACAGCAAAAACCGGTAACAATAAAGTAGCACCCGCAGAGAACGGATTCCCGTTATAAAATGAAACCCGCAGATTTTTTGGAATCACCCCCCGAAAAAATTTATTGAATAAGGTAAAGTCTACCAGCATGCTGTCTTTTGAAGCACAAACGAGGTTGTTTAAGTTGATGGTATAGTCATTGGCCGGCGGAACTTTGATGTCGATGTAGGCGGTGTCCTTACAACCAAACTGGCTCGTGGCGATCACCATTTTAACCCTGTCAGAATCAGCATATAAAAATGGTTGGCGGCACGAGGTACAACTCAGCTTAGCGGCATCGCTCCAGAGATAAGTTGAACCAGGAACGGGGAAAGGCGTAGCCTGCGCGGAAAGTTGCAACGTGTCACCCGGTAATAGGGTAGCCGACGGTGGCGTGGCGGTAACGCTAAATTTAAAGCCACTGATTGAAGACACATTGTTCACGTAGTTAAGCTCCGGGAAGGATCGGTTTGGCAAGGCCAGCGGCGCGGTATTGCCGGAATCATTGAATACCGCGTATAGTTGGTTCAATCCCGCATACGGAATATTGAGGGTATGATCGAAAAAGCAATACCGGCAGTTTCCTCCCTTTGTTTCAAAGGGTTGGTAAAAAGTAGGCGACAATTTGGTAGCACCGGGCTGGCGGGGGTCTTTATCGTAGAAGGTCACCGGGGTGCCGGGTGGTACCGAAGCATACCCATAATTGTCGAGACAGAAACTTACTTTAACCTTCGTTTGCTGAAAGCAATATGCGTTGAATAAAAAAACCGCGACATCCGCATCCGGATCCTGTACCAACACCACGTAAGTACCACTTGTATCAACGCAACTCCCATTGGTTGCTACCAACCGGATCCTATAAGTTCCCGGCACGGGGAATACATACACCAGGTCATTGTTCGTGCTAACCACCTGCTCGGCCATGCCGACACTGTTGCTGATAAGCCATTGAAAAGAAACGCCCCGAAAAGAAACATTTTTAAAGATGACACTGTCCGGGTACAGCGGCAATTCTGAAGCAATGGCTTTTTTATTGGTAAAGAACCGGGCAGTCACGCCACAGTTCACAATTACATAAGTGGTGTAGCTCGCGAAGCAATTGGCATCCGCGTTAAATGCTTTCAGCGTGATCTTATATTTCCCGATGGCGGGAAAGGTGTGCGAATAATTCGCGGTTGCTGCAACAACAACTCCATCTACCAGCCAGGAGTAATTGGTGGCACCGGTGCTGGTATTGGTAAAGTTCACGGTTTCACCGGCTACTGTGTAAGCGGTATCTCGCAAAAAATTGGCGGCGATGGCTTCACTGCAGGGAGGTGCGCATTGGTTTACGAGGAGCCCGGCCCGCTGCGTTTGTATCGCTGCCCGCATCCGGTCAGCCTGGCCCTGGGTAAATTGATTGCTACAGGCGCCATTGCTATAATCCATAAAATTGCTGACCTGGTCAGGAACGTCAACCGGGAAATTGCCATTAGAGTAACTTGACAAGGTGTCGGTAAAGCAACTATTCTCAGGACTGGAACAACCCGCGGAAGCTTTGACAGAGCCGTCAGGCGGCGTGTCGCAGACCCGGTCTCCATTCACCGTGCAATCGTTGTTAAAACAACCTCCTTCAAAAGTGTGGTACAGGCCGAGGTAATGCCCCATCTCATGCGCCAGCAATTGTTTAAAACCCGTTACGACAATTCCGTCGAGCGAGGTGCCCCCAGGTGGCATGGTCGCGTAGCCTCCTACGCGAAGACGTGTCCAAACGCCGCAGCTATAATTAGCATATGATTCTGCCTCAATATTATTGATCAGCCAAATATTGATGTAGCGGGAAGGATCCCATTGGATCTGGTTCTTCAACGGCCCATCTTCGATGTCCATGTTGAGATCACTGCCATAGTAAGAGGTTGTTCTCGTAATGCCGGTGGTGATGCCACCCTCCGGATCCGTCTTCGCGATGCAGAAGCGGATCTTTGTATCTACCCCGGCACCGGGTGCATACGCACCTGCTTTGCTAAAGGCATCATTGAGGTCATTAATACCCGCAATAACAAATGCATCGCTGATGGCAAACGGGTTTGGATTTACGATGTGTATGACGACAGGTAAGGTTAAGGTATCATCCGCCAACTGGCGGGAAGCGTTGAGGATCTGCCGGTTCATGCGATCTTCCTGTTGCCGGAATTTTTTATCCTTTCGCAAAAGTTCCAGCATCATGTCGCTGGTACAGGCATTTTTTAATTGCTCACGTTCACCAATAGACGATTTCCCTTTCATAGGTTCCTGCGCCCCGGCTGTAAACATGCCGCTGGTAAAACCGAGCAGCAAAAAAAGCAAAGAGAGCAGGGATTTTTTGCGCATACAGGAGATGAGAACCGGTTGAGCCGGAGAAAACCCCGGCCAGGTGACGAAACTTATTACGAATGTTAATGATTTAAGGTAAAAAGAAATTTGAAAACGCTTCTGAAAACTTAAGAAAGTCATTGTAACGGGCATCAACTGGAGCTTGAATGCCAGGCTTTCTAAGGCACTCACCGTATGGCCCACCCGAAGATTTTCTTGCGCAAAAAGATTTTCTCCTCCCATCCATGTACAAAGAAAAAGCCGCCCATTACTGAGCGGCTTAATTGTTCTAAATATTATTTTTTATAACCAGCTTCCGAGCCATTTTTCATTAACGGCCGCATCGTTTGATAGTTTCCGCCTGCGGCGGCGTACATCACGTGAATGGCGAATGGCCGTTACGATCATCAATGGCATAAACAGGAAGATCAATGGCGGTATACCCATAAAGCTGATCCACTTGCCTCCAAACATAGTGCGCATCGGGCGCTTCAGGCGTTCGGCGATGAGGTACATCGCCGGCACCATGATCAGCGTCATGAAAAACGCAAAGGTCAATCCAAATATGATGGTCCAGCTGAGTGGCTTCCAGAAGGTGGCATTGTCACCTCCAAAGAAGATATGCGGATTCAGGTCGGAGAACATCCCGATAAAATCAATATTGAACCCAACTGCCAGCGGTATCAACGCCAGGATCGCAGCGAGGGCAGTCAGCAACACGGGAATGATCCTTGTCTTACCCGCCTCGATCACCGCTTCTTTTGTCCTCATCCCGCGTCCGCGTAATTCGTCGGCGAACTCAATTACCAGGATACCATTCTTGACCACGATACCCGCAAGACCGACAATACCGATACCCGTCATCACCACAGAAACTTCCATGCGGGTTACACCAAAACCAATCAACACACCAATCACACTGAAGATGATCTCGGTAAGAATGATCACCGGTTTACTGATGGAGTTAAATTGCGCAACCAAAATGAACAGGATCAACACAAGTGCGATAACAAGCGCTTTGAAAAGAAAGGCACCCGTTTCCGCCTGTTGTTCTCCTTCACCGGTTTGTTTTATAGTGACGCCATCCGGCACTTTCTTGAACTCCGCGATGCGCTTTGTCAATTCAGCATTTACCGCTGTTGGCGTATAACCTGTCAGAACGTTGGAGCGCAGCACGATCACGCGTTTTTGATTTTTCCTTTTAACACTACCTAACGTGCTGGTAAGGTCAACCTTAACCACGCTGCTGATCGGCACACGTTTTACCATTCCGCCGGAGGCCATATCCCTAAACACAAGTTCCATATTTAAGAGATCACCGAGCGTGTTCCGTTGCATCTTTTGATTGCGGATCTGGATCTTATATTCATCCTCGCCCTCCTTTATTTTAGAAGCTTCTCTACCGAATAACGCCGTACGCAATTGCATACCGATCTGGGCGCTGCTCACTCCTGCTATCAATGCCCGTTCCCTGTCAACCGTTAGTGAGATCTCCGGGTTGTTGAGATCAATGTCCATCTTCAGTTCTTCTACGCCGGGTAGGGCGATTGAATCGAGGTAATTCTTCAAATAGACGGCCGTTTTTGTGAGGTCGTCAAATTCCTCGCTTGCAATTTCAATATTGATCGGTGGATCAGTTGGCGGTCCGCCCTGTTCCTGTGCAACAGAAATTTCACTACCCGGAATACCACGCAGCGAATTCCTGATGGAATCAAGGTATGGTTTAGTTGACCTACCATGTCTTTTTTCAAATTCTACAAACGACACCTGGATACGTCCCAGCTCACTGCGGGTACTGCGGTCGCCCGATTGCGGATCGCCGGCGCCTACAGCCACGTTCGTGATCACACTCTCTACCAATGGGTTGGTGCGACCGTTATCCATTGCCAGCACTTTGTTGACACGGGTTTCCAATACATGCGTGATTGAATCTGTATAGTCAACACCGGTACCTACCGGCAATTTCAGGTAAACGAAAATAAAGTTAGGATCACCGGCGGGGAAGAACACGACAGGAACCTTCCTGGCCGCGAAAAACACCAGCGACAAAATAAATAACGCGATTGTACCAAGTAATAGGTAAACTGGTCTCCAACCTTTAAGCGCCCAGCGCAGCAGCACCTCGTACCGCTGCATGATGAAGGGCAAGGCATTGTGCTGGAAGCGGGAGATGGCGCCATTCAATATGTACCGGGTGAAAACCACCACCAGGGCAAAAAACAATAACAGGTTGCCAAAGAAGTGATACACATTTCCCGGATCAACAACATCTTCACCGGTAACAATACCCTCCAGACCTGCATTTTTTGAAAAACCAATGACGTTGAAAAGAATACCAAACCCGATGATCGCCCAGAAGATCGGCTTGCGGAAAATCGCACTTTTCTTTTCTGGTGCTCCTTCTTCGTGGTTCATGAAATCCACCGCGAAAACGGGGTTCATAATAAACGCTACGATCAGGGAAGCAGATAAAGTAAATATGAGCATGGTGGGCAGGTAGATCATAAACTTACCAATGATACCCGGCCAAAAAAGTAAGGGAACGAACGGCGCCAGCGTTGTCAGCGTTCCGGCAAGTACCGGGATCCAGACCTCACCTGCCGCCATCATCGCGGCCTTTTCCGAGGTCATGGTGCCCTTGCTCTGCACAAAGATCCGGTGCGTATTTTCTATCACCACGATGGCATCATCCACAATGATACCCAGGCCAAAAAGCAAGGCAAACAATACCATGAAATTGAGGGTAACATGATTGCCCACGATAAGATCGGCCGCCGGTAAAAACAGGAAGGCGACGAACATACTGAGCGGCACACTCAAGGCCACAAAGAAGGCGTTGGTGATGCCCATGAAAAACATGAGGATCAGCAATACCAGTATAAAACCGATAACAATCGAGTTAACGAGTTCATTAAAAGAGGCACGTGTTCTTTTACTTTGATCACCCGTGATCACCACGTCGAGATCTTTTGGAAATTGTGCTGCTTGTAATTCCTGCGTTACCCGCTTAACGGCATCACTTGTTTCGATCAGGTTTTCGCCTGCACGCTTAATGATATTCAGGGTGATAACATTCTTGCCGTTTAACCTTGCATAACTCTCCCTGTCTTTTGTCGTGTCTTTGATCACCGCTATGTCGCGGAGATAAATAGGGAAGCCGCTGGTATTCCGCACCAGGATATTTTCGATATCATAGGCAGATTTAAACTGGCCCTTTAATTGAATGTTCCGCTTCATAGTTCCCACATCCAATAAACCACCACTGATGTCGAGGTTCTCGCGGCTTACCGCACCCGCGATATCGTCATAGGTTACATTTGAAGCCTGCATGCGATAATTGTCCACGTTGATCTGGTATTCCCGCTCGGGTGCACCCACAAGATCTACCCGGTTTAATTGTGACAACTCTTCAAGTTTATCTTTCAGGTCATCCGCATATTTTTTCAAGCGCACCAGGTCGTAGTTACCACTCACATTCACGTACATGATCGGTTGTTCGCTAAAACTAACCTCGAGCGCTGTTGGTTCTTCTGTGAGATCTGTTGGCAGATCTTTCTTCGCTTTATCAATGGCATCTTTTACTTTCTGTAAGGCGATATCGACTTTTACATCGGTGGCGAACTCTACCGTGATCGCTGAGTAATCCTGTTGTGAACTACTCGTTACCTTATTCACTTTTGCACCGGTAATGCCTTTCAGTTCTTTCTCGATCGGCTTACTGATCAGGTTCTCGATATCTTTCGGCGAGTTACCCACGTAGATCGTCTGCACGTAGATCGTCGGTATTACGATATCCGGGAACTGCTCTTTTGGTAAGGTGATAAACTGGTACACCCCGATCATGGTAACAAACACCATCAAGAGGTAAATGGACGTCCTGTTTTTAATGCTCCAGGAAGTGGGCTTAAATTCCTTGAATTTTTCTTTTAAACTTTCTAACGTACTCATAAAATAATTTTGCCGCTCCTGGTTTTGGTAAACAGGCGGGATTGGATATGATTTGTTTCGCAAGAATTAACCTGGTGCTGTTGTAGTTTTTTTGGCAGCCTGTGGAAATTAGACGGCTGAAAAAACTGCAGCAACTATTCCTACTGGGTCGTGATCACCTGGCCTTCGTATAAACTTTGGAAACCTTCTGTGATCAGTTTATCTCCTGCCTGCAGACCGGTTTTTATTTCCAAAATATCACTGTTCAACAAGCCGATGTTCACCGGCCTTTTGCGTGCGATCAGTTTGCCGTTCTCCGTTACCGCAACCATCACGAATTTTCCTTTCTCATCATTCTGCAAAGTCGACACCGGAACGGAGATGGTATTCTTGGCTTCGTAATCCCTGATGCGCATCATCGCGATTTGGTTCGGCCGCAGGGCAGGATCAGAAGGCAGTTTTGCTTCTACATTAAAACCTCTTGACAATGGATCAATGGAGGCACCGACGAAACTTACAGTTGTATTGAATTTCTTATTGACATCCGGTATTTCTGCGATCACGGGTGTGCCGTTGCTCACGCTATTTAAATAGTTCTCTGGTATGTTACCGATGATCTTTAAGGCTGAATTATTGATGATCTTGATCTGTGGTGTTCCTGTTGCCGTCATCCCCTGGAAGATCTCACCAACCTTGATGTTCACTTCATTCGCAATACCACTTACATCGCTGTACACGTTTGATGTATTTAATTGCTCCTGTACCACTTTTACATTCTCTTCGGTGCTCTTCAATTGATTTTCGAGCGTAGCGACATTATTTTTCGCGGTGATCAACTGAACCTCTGTTCCTATATTCTGATCCCACAAATTCTTCTGGCGCTGATAGATGTTCTTCGCATACGACAATTGCGTTTTGATGCTTTCGAGGCCTTGCTTAGCGGCAGCATAATTCTGGCGCACGATGGCATCATCCAGTTTTAATAACAACTGGCCCTTTTTTACATAGCTTCCTTTTTGCACATAGATGGCCTTCACCTGGGCAGGGCCGGTACGTGGACTGATGTAGCTGATGTTCTCCGCGTCTATGCGTCCCTGTAACTCGATGAAATGATCAAAGACAGCGGGCTGTAATTCCTGGATGGCTACCAACTTTGGCTTTTGCGCAGTGGAACTGGCGGGGTCGAGTTTTGTAATATCTTTTTCCAGCGCAATGATCTCGTCATCAAGCGTTGTCTTTTCCTTCTTCAATTTTTCCAGCGTAGCTTTTTTATCATTCAATTGGGCATCTTTATCTTTTTTGCCTGCTCCACAGGAAGAAAGGATGACCAGTGCTGCTGCTACTATTAAATATTGTTTCATTATATGGTATTTAGTGATGTATGATTAAGTGTTCCGTTCATGTGTATGTTGTTTACAGCTTTCCGACAGCTTTCAGATAATCAACCTTCGTAGTGATCGCATCGTACAAAGCGCTGTAATAATTGTTCTGTGCCACCTTCAATTCCGTTTGAGCGGTGTATATTTCCTGGTTGCTACCAAGGCCCTGGTCGTATTTAAGTTTTGTCGTGTTGAATACTTCTTCTGCCAGGAGAATGTTTTGCCGCTGCACGTCCATGGTGGAGATCGCACTTTTCATATTGATCCGGGCTTGTATGATCTCGCTATCCATTTGCTCCTTTGCTTGCTGCAAACTATTCTCAGATTTTTGCCAGGTCAGGCGGGCGCTTTCTAATCTCGCCCTGCGGGCGTTTCCATCAAAAATCGGAACGGCCAGGCGCAGGCCTACGAGTGAGGCGGTAAACCAGTCTCCTTTTGAAAAGAAGTTAAAGGTTTGGCGCTGTGCATTTTTCTGGTAACTACCGCTCGCCGATAAAGTTGGCAGGCGACTAAGGTTATGGCGTTTGATGTTGAAAGCATTTAGTTTGCTGGAGAGGGTGAGTAGCTTTATCTCTTTGCGATCATCATAGCTGTATGACTCATCCAGGATATTATTTTTCACTTCATCTTCACTCAGGGTATCAGTCAATACGAGTTCTTCTTTCTGCGGCATGTTCATCAGAAATTTCAAACCGGAATTACCCGCGGCTAACTGGTTCTCAACTTTCAGCTTTTCCGTCTTCAGGTTATTCAGCTGTACGATCAGTTTGTCCACATCCAGCTTTTCGGCAAAGCCATTTTTATAGATCTCTCTTGTATCGTGCAGCAATTTATCAAAGCGATCAATATTCGCGTCGATGCTGGTTAGTTGCTGTTTGCCAACTACCAACTGGTAGTAGATCTTATAAATATTTGCCTTTATCTGCTCCGTGGTTACTTCCGCAGCGGCGCGGGAAAGATCCATGGCTGCTTTCCTCGCTTGCAAGCCAACAAAAACTTGTCCATCAAATAACAGCTGTGAAAAGTCAAGACCCGCACTCGCAACCCAGGGAGTTCCAAACTGTAAAGCGAGGTTGCCAAAGTTGCCACCGTTCGGAACAATGATTGGTGTACCACTTCCATTTTTTACGCCTTCATCCACCAACACGCCATACGTAGCGGGAGCAATAAAGTTGGGTATGGATTGTACCGGCACATTGAAATAGCGGGTGGTAGCAATAGAACCGTTCACCTGTGGAAGAGCCGCGGCTGTTACCTCGCGATTTGTTTGCTCCTGGATCTTAATGTCTAACAGGGCATTCTTAACCTGCACAGCATTTTTGAGCCCATAATCTACGGCCTGCTTTACCGAAAATTGATTTGTCGTTTGGGCAGTAAGTGTAGTGCTGAATGTGATCAAAGCCACGGCTAAAAAGCCGGCTGTATGTCTTCTAATTTTTTCCATGGGTAATAAGATTTTTTCGCTCTTGTTGATATTTTTGAATCAGTTTATATCCTTTCGGAGATGCCATACCGAATAAAAAATGGACCATGAATTCTTCCTCTACCTCGGCCAGGTTGAATTTCAGTTTGCTGTGAAAGTCGGGGTGAAACGGTAGCATCATCGTTTCCAGCCGGTATCGGGACATAATGTCTACGTGAATCTCAGGACGAAACAATTCCTCCTTTATTCCGCGGAGGATATTTTCCCGGATCATTCCATATACATAGTCATTTTTATGTTTTTGAAACTGGAGAAAAGCACGGGGATGGTATTTCTGCATATCGAAAAGCAGCGAAGGATTCATAGCGCTGAACATTTCGACGACCATCTCCATTGCCAAAAACAACTCATGAACCGCATTCGAAGATTGCTGGCGATCCTTTTCACAGGTTGTTTGCGTCTGCTGAATTTCTTCGTGGATCACTGCGACGATCAACTCATCCTTATCGGCATAATATTGGTAGATCGTCTTCTTGCTCATTCCAAGGCCGGTCGCTATGTCATCCATACTCACGCTCCGTAGGCCAAACTGCATGAAAAGGTCTCGTGCCTTTTCTCTTATTCTTATCCCTGTATCAAAGTCTGTCATAATCGGTTGCAAAACTAAGGAAACTTTCATCGTAACACAAGTTTCCATCAAGATTATTTGCCATTCATAACAATTTGATCACTTTAGGGGCGCTGGTACAAACAAGTATATTTGATGATAAATTAACTCTTATGAAAAAGACAGGCGCCTATCGGAGGTTGTTTCATTATTTCCTGCAAGGCATGCTCATTTTAGCGCCAATCGCAATAACTTTTTGGGCCATAGCTGCCGCATTCAGCTTTATTGATGGCATCTTGCCGAACCTGATACATGGAATCGTGCCTTCCCTGATGGAAGACAAAGAAGGAAATATCAGGACCATCCCCGGCGTTGGATTTATACTTGTGATCGGGCTGGTGATCGGGGTAGGATACGTTTCTTCTTCGTTTATTATCAGCCGTATGGTAGATGCTTTTGACAAAGTGCTGGAGAAAACGCCCGGGATAAAATTTATTTATTCAACGTTGAAAGATTTTTTTGAAGCCTTCGCCGGCGAAAAGAAAAAGTTTACGCACAATGTGTTGGCCAACGTGGATGATAACAATGTGTGGCGCATTGGCTTTATAACCAGGGAGAACATGGAAGAGTTCGGTTTCCAGGACTATGTGGCAGTGTACATCCCCATGTCCTATTCGGTCGCCGGCAATGTGTACATCATTCCGAAAAGCAGGATCAAACCGATTACGAATATCAGCGCCGCCCAGTCTATGAAGTTTGCAGTGAGCGGTGGGGTAACCGTCGTAGTGGAAGAACACCAGATATAGCTGAGGTTTTTCCTAGTTGTGCTTCTGGAGGCAGCTGCCTATTTTCCGGTTGTAATCAACCGGGATGAAAAATTTACTCCTTATTACCAGTTTTTGCCTTGCCAGTTTCAAAAGTTATTGCTGGGGGTTTTTCGCTCATCAAAAAATAAACTTCTACGCTACGTTCCTGCTTCCGCCGGAAATGCTGGTTTTATACAAGCCCAATATTGGATTCCTGAGCGAGCATGCGGTTGACCCCGACAAGCGCCGCTACGCGGTTGCAGAGGAAGGTCCGCGGCACTACATCGACATCGATCACTACGGCGCTTACCCGTATCCTGAGCTTCCACGGAACTGGAATGAGGCGGTCGCGAAATATGGCGAAGACTCTCTCAACTTATTTGGCATCGTTCCCTGGCACCTGCAGCGGATGTTGTTTCGCCTGACGACTGCTTTCAAAGAAAAAAATTTTAGTCGCATCTTAAAGACAAGCGCGGAAATAGGTCACTATGTTGCAGACTCACATGTACCGCTACACGCCAATTCAAATCACAACGGGCAATACACCAACCAACGCGGTATTCATGGCTTCTGGGAAAGCCGTGTGCCCGAGTTACTCGCGGAAAAGGAATTTGATTTCTTCATCGGCAAGGCGAATTATATCAGCAATCCGTCCGCTTACATTTGGGCAAGGGTGCTGGAAAGTGCGCTGGCCGCAGATTCTGTGCTGACCATCGAGCGCAGCCTGACCAACAGTTTTCCTGCTGATAAAAAATATGCCTTCGAAGCCCGCAACGGTACCCTGGTGAGGCAGTACTCAACGGCTTTCACCATTGCGTTCAATCAACAACTAAATGGCATGGTTGAACGCCGTATGCGCCTTTCCATAGCAAGCACGGCTTCTTTCTGGTACACTGCCTGGGTGAATGCAGGCCAACCCGATCTGAAAGAACTTGCCGATCAAACGTTTTCTGAAACCGAGCTAAAGGAATTTGAAGTGCTGAATCAAACCTGGAAAAGCACGGCCAAAATGATCGGTAAAGAAGAGGAATAACAAGCATCGTTTAGTAAAATTCCCCCGCATTATTTGTATCGAAACTCCCCCCTCTCTCTCCAGGCGTACCGGCGTTTGGATTTCCCACTCATCCGAAAAAAATATGGCATCCAGCCTGCATTAGCGGCCAAAAGAATAATTCAAACTTATTCTTCCTTTACCATTCGTTATTTTTGCAAAAAATTTGCAATGACAGATCAAGCAGCCGCAAACGTTCAAACCAACCTTGTCCATAATTTCAATGCAGGTCCTTCCATCCTTCCACAGGAAGTTTTCCGCCAGGCTTCAGAAGCTGTATTGAATTATAACAACAGCGGCCTGTCCATCCTGGAGATCGGTCACCGCACTGCCACCTTCCAGGCCGTTATGGACGAAGCAAGGGCGCTGGTACGGGAACTGATGCAACTGGACGATGATCATGAAGTATTGTTTCTTCACGGTGGCGCCTCCACGCAGTTTATGCAGGTGCCGATGAATTTGCTCGACGAAAAAAAGACAGCCGCCTACGCGGATACCGGTGTATGGGGAATAAAGGCCATCAAGGAGGCCCGCCTTTTTGGAAAAGTTGAGGTGGTTTGCACGGGTAAAGAATCTAACTATACGGTGATACCGAAAGACTTTGCTGTGCCCAATGAAGCAGCCTATTTCCACATTACGACGAACAACACGATCTACGGAAGCCAGTGGCAAAAGATTCCAAAAACCAGTATTCCCCTGGTTGGTGATATGAGTAGCGACATTTTTAGCCGCGAGCTGGATTTTAACGCGTTTAGTTTGATCTATGCCGGGGCGCAAAAAAACATGGGGCCTGCTGGTGTTAACTTACTTGTTGTAGATAAGAATATGTTAGGCCGGATCAACAGGAATATCCCTACCATCATGGACTATCGCAATCACATAAAAGAAGGAAGCATGCTCAACACGCCTCCTGTGTTTGCTATTTATGTTTGCTTATTAACGCTTCGCTGGTTAAAAGAACAGGGTGGCGTTGCGGCGATGGAAAAACGAAACATCACCAAGGCCGACCTTCTATATGCAGAGATCGACCGCAACCCATTGTTCACCGGAACCGTTGCGCGGGAAGACCGCAGCAAGATGAATGTTTGTTTCGTGATGAATACTCCAGCCCTTGAAGACTCGTTCCTGGCGTTTACAAAAGAACGCAACATAATCGGCATCAAGGGACACCGGCTTGTTGGTGGTTTCAGGGCTTCTTTATACAATGCACTTCCACTGTCAAGTGTAGAAGTATTGGTAGAAGCGATGCAGGACTTTGCCCGACTTCATGCGCAACAAAACAATTAAAATATATTTACTCTAAGCAAAATAATTTTCCAGAATGATCAATATATACCCGTTTAAGGCCTTGAGACCAGAGGCGCAGCATGCGAAACAAGTAGCCTCACGTCCTTACGATGTGTTGAACAGCAAGGAGGCGAAAGTTGAAGCGCAGGGCAACCCCAGCAGTTTCCTTCACATTACCAAAAGCGAGATCGACCTGCCTGAAGATGTGGACATCCATTCAAAACAGGTGTACGAAACCGCCCGGAAAAACCTGGAAGCTTTCATAAGCCGTAAAATCTTATTCCGCGAAAGCAAGCCTTGCTATTATATATATCAATTGGTGATGAACGGGCGCAGCCAGACCGGTCTTGTATGTGGGAGTTCTGTGGATGATTATGAAAATGACCTCATCAAAAAGCACGAATTTACCCGCCCCGAGAAGGAGCAGGACCGCATCAATCATATCGCGACTACCGGCGCACAAACCGGCAATGTTTTCCTGGCCTACCGTAATGTTGAAGAAATTGATACGCTGATACTACACTGGAAAAAAGACAAAAATCCGGTGTACGACTTGGTTGCCGACGACGGCATTCAGCACTCGGTGTGGATCGTAAACGACGCTGCTACCATTGAAAAGATCAGCACATGTTTTAAAGAACTGGTGCCCTGCACCTATATCGCCGACGGCCATCACCGGGCCGCTTCCGCTGCAAAGGTTCGGCAAACCCTGGGAGCTTCCGCTGCCGAAGGCGCCAATATGTTCCTGACAACTTTATTTCCTTCCAACCAGTTGCATATTATGGATTACAACCGGGTGGTGAAAGACATCGCGGGGCATAGTGTAGACGGACTGTTGGAAAAGATCGGCGAAAAATTCACGGTAGAAAAGGCTGATAAAGCCTTTAGTCCGGC
>JAURWD010000095.1 GCA_030655145.1 Ferruginibacter sp. | reverse complement strand
GAAAAATTCGTGGACGATGGTGCCATGGTAAAAAAAGGAGAGCCAATACTGCGCTTAAGTAACACAGACCTGGAACTCAGTCTCGCTAACCAGGAGACCTCGGTATTCAATGTGCTTACGCAGATGCAGAACACAAAGAATAACGCGGAACAAAACTCCATGAATCGCCAGACTCAGATGGCGGACGTTGATAACGCCTTGGTTGAGGCACAAAGACTGTACAACCTGAATAAAAAATTGTACGATCAGAAGGTGATCGGCAAACAGGAATACGAATCAAGCATGAACTTATACAACTACCAGGTGAAACGTAAAAAACTGGCAGACGATATATTAAAACAGGATGGCAGTTCGATGAAACTCCAGGTGAATCAATCCACCGAATCATACGAGCGCATGCGGAATACGCTGGCGCTGATGCGTAAAAAAGTTGGTGACCTGATCGTACGTGCCCCCATCGACGGACAGTTGACCGCCTTAGATGCCGAGATCGGTCAGAATAAAAACAAAGGTGAAAGACTTGGCCAGATAGATATCACGACCGGCTTCAAAGCACGGGTGAATGTAGACGAACATTATATTTCAAGGATCTTTATCGGGTTAACTGGCGAATGTCCGCTCAACGGGAAAATGTATAAACTAACTATCAAGAAGGTGTACACGCAGGTTACTGCGGGAAGGTTCCAGGTGGACATGGAATTTAACGACAGCATACCAACAGGTATCAGGCGCGGGCAAACGCTGCAGATCCGTTTGGCACTAAGCGACGAAAGAAAAGCATTGTTGCTGAGCAAGGGCGGCTTCTACCAGCAAACCGGCGGCAACTGGATCTTCAAAGTAAATGAGAACGGCACGATGGCCTATAAAGTAGACATCCAGTTGGGCAATCAAAACCCGGAATACTACGAAGTGTTGGAAGGCCTGCAGCCAGGTGACAAAGTGATCACCAGCAGTTATGAGAACTACGGTAACATCCAGGAACTGGTGCTGAAAAAAGAATAAGATCTCTAAGAACAAAACTATAACCCCCAACTTATACCAACTTATCAAAACTTAAATTTTTATGAAACAACATATCAAAAGACTGATCATCCTGCTGTTTGTGATGAACATCTTCACCGCCTCCCAGGAAAAAACCTGCGCCGGGAATGTAAACTTATCCGTTGCTCCCATCATGGTCGACAATTGTGGCGCTGCTGCTGAAGAGGCCGCAGCTGTTGCTGAAAGCGATGTTCAGCTTATGCCCATCGGCCGGGTCATTATTATGCAATAAACTTACCATCTATAAAATAACATCAACTCAAAAACATGATACACATTCAGGATCTCGAGAAAATCTATCGTACAGAAGAAGTCGAAACAGTTGCGCTCAGCAAATTATCCATCGATATTAAAGAGGGAGAATTTGTTGCCATCATGGGCCCATCGGGTTGCGGCAAAAGTACCTTGTTGAATATCCTTGGCTTACTGGATGACCAGGATGGCGGAAGTTTTGTTTTTAACGGAATTGAAGTTGCAAAATTTAACGAGCGCAAAAGAGCGGACCTGCGCAAGCGCAACATTGGTTTCGTGTTCCAGAGTTTTAACCTGATCGATGAATTGACCGTGTTTGAAAATGTGGAGTTGCCGTTGATCTATACCGGCGTAAAGCCGGCTGACAGGAAAAAGAGAGTAGAAGATGTGCTGGATAAAATGCAGATCATGCACCGCCGCAATCACTACCCACAACAATTGAGTGGTGGACAACAACAACGTGTAGCCGTAGCAAGAGCCGTAGTAAACAAACCCAAACTGATACTGGCGGATGAGCCGACGGGTAACCTCGATAGCAGCAATGGTAACGAGGTAATGCAACTACTTACTGAACTGAATGAGCAGGGTACAACCGTGATCATGGTTACGCATAGTGAGCACGATGCCCGCTACAGTCACCGCATCATCCGTATGCTCGATGGCCAGACTGTTACCGAGAACATCCTGGTGTAAATACAATCCGAAAAGATCTTCCTATGGAAATGAAAGTTTAACAATCATCCATCCATACTTACATATATGTTCGTTAATTACCTGAAAATCGCCTGGAGAAATTTGTTGAAAAACAAAACCTTCTCCTTTATCAACATCGCCGGCCTGGCGATCGGACTTTCATGTTTTTTACTGATCGCCCTGTATGTAACGGATGAGTTGAGTTACGACCAGCACAATGAAAAGGCCGACCGTATTTATCGCGTCGACTCTGATATCCGCTTTGGCGGTACAGACCTGAAACTGGCCGTATGCAGCGACCCGATGGGACCAACGTTGAAAAAGGATTACCCGCAGGTAGAACAGTTCGTGCGCTTTTATAATTCCGCCGGTTCAAAAATGTTGAAGAAGGGAGACCAGTTCATCAATGAACAAAATGTATTTCATGCGGACTCCACCTTGTTTGAAGTGTTTACCCTGCCTGCCGTAGAAGGCGATACCAGGACGGCCTTGAACGAGCCCAATACGGTTGTACTGACTGAATCAGCTGCAAAAAAATATTTTGGCACCACGAATGTTACCGGCAAATTCATCGAAACTGCTGGTGACAAGAACAACCTTTACAAGATCACCGCCGTTATAAAAGACATTCCGAAAAACAGTCATTTTACGGCAGATTTTATTTTTTCGATGGACAACGTGGATTACACCTTTGGTAATTTCACCAGCCATAATTTTCAAACCTACGTACTGTTACAAAAAGGAACAGATCCTAAAGCGTTTGAGAAAAATTTTGATGAGGTCATCGCCAAACATGTGTTACCCCAGGTGCGCCAGTTTATCCAGGTCAACAGCATGGATGAGTTCAGAAAGGCAGGTAACAACCTCGTATATACGCTGATGCCATTGAAGGATATTCACTTGCGCTCTAACCGCGCTGTGGAAATGGGCGTCAACGGTAACATCCAGTATGTGTATATTTTTTCCGCCGTGGCCTTGTTTATCCTCCTGATCGCCTGTATCAACTTCATGAACCTTTCTACCGCCCGTTCGGCCAACCGCGCCAGGGAAGTGGGCATTCGTAAAGTGTTGGGGACAGCAAAAAAATCATTGGTCTGGCAGTTCCTGACCGAATCAACTTTAATGGCATTTATTTCCTTGTTGCTTGCTGTGTTGATTGCCGGTTCGGTAATGTCTATTTTCAATGATGTTGCCGCAAAGTCGCTGACAATCGCGAGTCTTTTCTCCATGAAAGTATTGCCCCTGCTGCTCTTGCTTCCCTTTGTGGTGGGCGCACTGGCGGGCAGCTATCCTGCTTTTTATTTGTCCTCTTTTCAGCCGATCAAGGTTTTGAAAGGAAAGATCAATGCGGGATTCAAAAAAAGTTCTTTACGTAGTGGGCTGGTAGTTTTCCAGTTTGCGATCTCTATCATTTTTATCATTGCGACGGTCATCGTTTATAACCAGCTGGACTATATCCAGAACCGGAAAATTGGATTCAATAAAGACCAGGTGCTGGTGATAAATGGCACCGGGACCATGGGCGATAAAACCCGCGCTTTCAAGAACGAATTGAGTAAAATGCCAGGTGTGATCAGTGTTACAAATGCTGGCTTTTTGCCGGTGGCAAATTCTGCCCGCAACGACAATACTTTTTCTCCTCAACCGGTCATGAACGCCCAGAACGGTTTCAATATGCAAACCTGGAGGGTCGACCAGGAATACCTCGCCACACTTGGTATGGAATTAAAAGCTGGCCGTAATTTTTCAAGGGACTTCGGCACAGATTCTATGGCGATCATCATCAATGAAACCACTGCAAACCTGCTCGGCCCCGGCAACCCACTTGGAAAAAAATTATACACGCCTGGTAATACCTCCAACCCTACAGACCTGGAAGTCTATACCGTAATTGGTGTGGTAAAAGATTTCAATTTCGCGTCGCTGCATAATAAAGTGAGCCCGCTTTCTTTCCGTCTTGGCAGGTCCGACTGGGCAATCGCCTGTAAAGTGAAAGCAGGGACTGCGACAAACCTGGTCACTGGCATAGAAAAAGCCTTCAAAGCTTCGGCGCCGGGAATGCCATTCAGTTATGAATTTTTAGATGACTCTTTTGATAAGATGTACCGCGCCGAGCAACGGGTGGGTAAGATTGCCATTGCCTTTGCCATCCTTACGATCCTGATCGCTACGCTTGGTTTATTTGGTCTTGCAACTTACATGGCCGAGCAAAGAACCCGGGAGATCGGCGTACGGAAAGTATTGGGCGCTTCGGTGGCGAACCTGACCGCGATGTTGTCTCTTGACTTCTTGAAACTTGTTGGCATCGCAGCGTTGGTCGCCTTTCCTTTTGCCTGGTTCGCCACGCATAAATGGCTCGAGGATTTTGCCTTCCGCGTGGAGATCAACTGGTGGGTTTTTGTGCTTGCTGCACTTGCCGCATTAATGACCGCTTTACTGACCGTGAGTTTCCAGGCGATCAAGGCCGCGCTGGCTAACCCGGTAAAAAGCTTACGAACTGAATAATGTTAATTAGCTAATTAGCCAATTAGCTGATCTGCTAATGCACGCATATGTGAAAAGGGTCAATGGCGCAGAGCTCAATTGCTCAATAACTCAATACTCAATGGCTCAATGCTCAACGGCTCACTTGTTCCATGCCTCAACGAAAAACAAATTAACCATGACCGATGAACCATTAACCATGAACGATGAGCCTCTAATCATGAGCCATCAACAATCAACCATCAACCATCAACCATGAACTAAACTATGTTAAAGAATTATTTCAAAATAGCCTGGCGAAACCTGAAGCGTCACAAAAGTTATGCAGCCATCAACATCGTTGGTTTATCACTTGGCATCGCCTGCAGTATCCTCATCTTCGTGTTGGTGAACCATCACCTGAGTTTCGATAATTTTCACAGCAAGAAGGACCGCGTGTATCGCGTTACCACCGAATGGCATGACGGTGAGATCGGCCGTTCCGGCGCTGTACCGTCACCGGTAGGAAAAGCAGTTCGCACGGAATTAACTTTTAGCGAAAAAGCTGCACGGGTAATTGATTACCGTGGAACCCTGGTTTCTATCCCCGACGAAAAGAACACAAAAAAATTCCAGGAAGAAGATGGCGTTGTGTATGCCGAGCCGGAGTTTTTCGACATCCTCGATTTCCCCCTGGCGAAAGGAAACAAAAAAGATATCCTGCGTAGCCCGAACACGGCTATCATCACCGAAAAAATGTCGAAGAAATATTTTGGCTCAACCGACGGGATGGGCAAGGTCTTTCGCATCAATAATTCAATCAATTTTACCGTAACCGGGATATTAAAAGACATTCCGACCAATACCGATCGGCCTCATGAGATCTACCTCAGTTACGAGAACCTGAAAGATCATAATCGCTGGCTCGCAGGTGACAGCAGCTGGGGTGGAGTGTACAGTGGCTGCCAGTTATTTGTTTTGTTGAAGCCATCCGCTACCGTAGCGCAGGCGAATACAGCGCTGCAAACTCTCGTCAAAAAAAACTATTCCGGCCGCGATCTCAACATCTGGAAATTTAAATTGCAACCTTTATCTGATATTCATTTCAACCCCGAATTGGGTGGCTATGCCGACCGGAAATATTTGTGGGCTTTATTTTTTATCGGGGCATTCCTGGTGATCACCGCTTGTGTAAACTTTATTAATCTTGCGACGGCCCAGGCGCTCAACCGGGCAAAAGAAATTGGTATCCGAAAAGTATTGGGCAGTTTGAAAGGACAGCTTTTCTGGCAGTTCATCACCGAGACGGCCCTCATCACCATCTTCGCGGTTCTGCTCGCGTACCTGTTTGCGGAGATCGGCCTACCTTTTTTGAATGACCTGTTTGAGACCCAGATCCGCCTGCAGTTGTTCAGCGATTGGCGCCTGCCGGTTTTCCTGCTTGCGACCAGTGTGGTAGTAGTTTTTTTATCAGGCTCTTACCCAGGATTGATCCTTGCAAGGTTTCAGCCGGTTGAAGCTTTAAAAAGCCGCCTCTCTCAAAAACACATCGGTGGATTTTCATTGCGGCGTGTGCTCGTGATAACGCAATTCGCGATATCGCAAATGCTGATCATTGGAACCATCGTGGTGGCAAGCCAGATGCATTATTCAAAAACTTCAGATCTCGGTTTTGTAAAGGATGGCATCGTAACGATCCCTGTTCCTTCACAGGATAAATCCAAATTAAATACATTCACAACGCGTCTTGCTTCGATCCCCGGCGTGCAGTCAACAACGCTTTGCTTTCAACCACCTGCCTCCAATTCAAACAATACCACCGATATAAAATTTGAGAACCGTGCAGAATCAGAGCGCTGGAATGTGAACACGAAGACCGCGGACGAGCATTACCTTGAAACATTTGGCCTCAAACTGGTAGCAGGTCGCAACTTCTTTCCTTCAGATACGATTCGCGAATGGGTCGTAAATGAAACTTTTGCAAAAAAATTAAAGGTGGGCAGCCCCGCAGAACTCATTGGTAAATCGGCGACCATCAGCGGCATTACTGCTCCTATTGTAGGGGTGATCAAAGATTTTTATAATTATTCCTTTCATTCCGAGATCAGCGCCGTTGTTGTCTTTCCTGGCCTTGATAACTATGGTACCTGCGCCCTGCGGGTGAATATGAATAATTCGAAAGCTACCATGGCCTCGGTTGAAAAGGTCTGGAACGAAACCTTCACAGATTACATTTATTCACAACAGTTCCTTGATGAACGCGTGGCGGAGTTTTATGAATTAGATAACATCATGCTTTCGCTCATCAAATTTTTTGCCTGCATCGCCATTTTTATCGGGTGCCTTGGTTTATATGGCCTGGTATCGTTTATGGCTGTACGCAAAACAAAAGAGATCGGGGTGCGCAAAGTGCTGGGTGCCCGCATGCAGAGTATCCTTTGGATGTTTGGTAAAGAATTTTCCACTTTATTGATCATCGCCTTTGCGATCGCTGCACCGCTTGCCTGGTGGGCCATGCACAAATACCTGCAGGATTATACTTACAAGATCAACATTGGTATCTGGATCTTCCTTGCCTCCATTGGCTGCACTTTTCTGATAGCATTGCTAACGGTAGGTTATCGTTCAGTACGTGCCTCGCTGGCAAACCCGGTTACGAGTTTACGTACAGAGTAGGTTGATTGAATTAGCCAATTAGCTAATGGGCTAATGTGCTGTTGAAATGCAAATTTGCAAATTGCTCAGTGGCTTCATAGCTCAATGAATAATTACAACCATGCACCATTATCCATGACATGAACCACTATCCATCAACCATCAGCCATGATCAAAAATTATTTTAAAGTCGCGGTAAGAAACTTATTAAGGAACAAGGCCTTTGCTGCCATTAATATCCTCGGGCTGGCCATTGGTATGGCGAGTGCGCTGCTGATCCTTTTGTGGGTACAAAACGAATTCAGCCTGGATGCTTCTTACAAGAAGGCCGACCGTATTCACGTGATGTACAACCGGGATAAATTTGACGGCGCGGTACATTCGTGGAATTCGACACCGAAGATGATGGGCCCGACGCTGAAAAATGATTATCCCGAAGTGGAAGATGTGGCCCGTACAAACGGGGTAACCTTCCTGCTGACAGTGGGAGAACGTCGATTGAATGTTCGTGGAGCCTTTACCGATAGTGGGTTTATCAACATGTTTGATTTCCCGCTGCTGAAGGGCAATGCAACCCAGGCGCTCACCGGGAGCAATAGCATTGTACTCACAGAAAAACTGGCTAAGAAATTGTTTGGCGATGAAGAGGCCATGGGCAAGATGATCCGCATTGACAGCAATGCTAATTTCATTGTAACGGCGGTTTTGAAAGACCTGGACAATAAAACTACTTTCGAATTTGAATACCTGCTTCCCTGGTCATTCATGACCCGCCTTGGCTGGAATGATGATAGCTGGGGAAATAACTCCGTCAGGACCTATGCCTTGCTGAAACCAACCGTCACTACAGAAAAATTTAATGCCAGGGTTCAGGACATCACGAGAAGTCATTCACAAGAAACGGCAAAAGTATTTGGGCATCCCATCAACCGCCTCCATTTGTATTCAAAAGATGATGAAGGCAAACTTGTTGGCGGACAAATTGAAACGGTAAACCTGTTTATCGTCATCGCGATTTTCATTTTGCTGATCGCCTGTATCAACTTTATGAATTTGTCAACGGCCCGAAGTGAGAAACGTGCTAAAGAGGTCGGCATCCGTAAGGTCTCCGGTGCACGACGCGGCAGCCTCATTGCGCAGTTCATTGGCGAAAGCCTCATCCTTTCCTTCCTTTCTTTTTTGGTCGCCCTTATATTGGTTGCAGTAAGCCTTTCCGGTTTCAACCTGTTGACGGGCAAACAGCTGGCCCTTAATTTCGGCGATTACACGTTCTGGTTAATGTCGATCGGTTTTATTTTAGTTACCGGGCTGCTCGCCGGAAGTTATCCTGCATTTTATCTTTCTTCGTTCGTACCGGTTCGGGTTTTGAAAGGCAGTTTTAAAAAAGTAAATGCGGCGCTTACGCCGCGAAAAGTGCTCGTGGTGCTGCAATTTACCTTTGCCATTATCCTCATTATTGGGACCATAATCATTCAGCACCAGATCAAATTTGTACAAAACCGCGATGCTGGTTATAACCGCGAGAATGTCGTTTATGTCTATATGCAAGGCGACATAGACAAACATTATACCCTCATCAAAGATGACCTGCTGAAACAATCTGCCGCAGTTTCCGTAACCAAATCTGCGAATGCGATCACCCAGCGCCGTGGGGATAGCTGGGGTTATTCCTGGCCGGGAAGTACGGAGACAGATAAAAAACTAGACTTCATCCGCCTGGGGTCAGATGCCGATTTTATCAAGACCCTCGGTGTGCAACTAAAAGAAGGGCGGGAGCTTGACATTTATAAATATGGCACAGATACCAGCGCGGTGATGTTGAACGAGAGTGCGGTTGCAGCGATGCGCCTGAAAGATCCTGTCGGCCAAACTATAACAAGATATGATGACTATAAGTTTCACATCGTAGGCGTGGTGAAAGATTTTATCCTCGAATCACCGTTTGTAAAAAAGGTCAATCCGATGATCATCTTCGGGCCGGCCCAGGAATATTTTACGGTCATTCACATGAAGCTGAATAACAAAGGTGGTACCGCCGCTAATCTTGCCAAGGTGGAAGCCATTTTTAAAAAATACAATCCCGAGTATCCCTTTGAATACTCTTTTGCTGATGAGTCATATGCGAAGAAGTTTGCAGCCCAGCAACAAACCGGGATGCTGGCTGCATTGTTTGCCGGGCTCACCATCTTTATTTCCTGCCTGGGGTTATTCGGACTCGCTTCTTATATGGCGGAAAACAGGATCAAGGAGATTGGTATCCGCAAGGTTCTTGGCGCGAGCATCGGCTCCATCACCACCTTGTTGTCAAAAGAATTTTTGTTGTTGGTTTTCATAGCGATAGTCGTGGCTTCCCCGATCGCCTGGTATGCGATGCGCAGCTGGCTGGAAACATATACTTACCGTATTGACATCGAGTGGTGGGTCTTCGCCGGGGCGGGAATTTTGTCTATTGTAATTGCACTCGCCACCGTTAGTTTCCAGGCAATAAAAGCTGCCGTGGCCAACCCGGTTACGAGTTTGCGGACAGAGTGATTTTTAATTAGCTAACTAGCTAATTAGCTAATTGGCTAATGTGCTGATGTGCTAGTGAAATGCAGGGCTTTTAATGACTCAATTGTTAATGACTCAATGGCTCCATTGCTCAATGGCTCAATGGCTCAATTTGAAGAATGCATCATAACCATCAACCATCAACCGTGAACCATGAACCATCAACCATGAACCATGAACGATCAACCATCAACCATGAACGATCAACCATGAACTCATCAAATGCTTAAAAATTATTTCAAGGTCGCGTGGCGAAATTTATTGAAGAACAAGGTTACTTCACTGATCAACATTGGTGGACTATCCGTTGGCCTGGCTGTTGCGATCCTCATTATGCTTTGGGCGACCGATGAATACAGCTATGATAAATATCATGCGAACCTGTCTTCCATCCACTTGCTGATGCAAAATGAAAGGCAGGGTGGGGAGGTGTCTACTTTTCAATCTGTTCCCGGCCCGCTTGCCGCCAGCCTGCGTAGTGATATTCCTGAAATTCGTTTAGCCGCCCGCGTTAGCTATGCCGGGCAACACCTCGTTAACAGTGGAGATAAAAGCCTATATGAGAATGGGATTTTCGCGGAGCCTGATTATTTTAAGATCATGAGTTTTCCCGCCCTTAGCGGGAACCCGGTAACAGCGCTTGCGGACCCTAATGCGGTTGTTATCACAGAAACTACCGCGAAAAAACTATTTGGCTCCGAAGACGCCATCGGCAAGATTCTCCGTCATAACAACTTGCGCAATTTAAAAGTCGGCGCGGTTATCAAAGATGTACCGCCTAACTCCAGCTTCAAATTCAACATGGTACTTCCGTTTGTGATCTATGAGCATGATAATGCGGGTAGCCTGGCCAAGTGGGATAACAATTCCTTGCTGACCTGGGTAACCCTTGGTCCCACCACAAAGCTCGAAGCGGTCAACAAAAAATTATCCAAATTATTGCAGGAAAATAGAAGCGATGCCCAGCCGGAGTTGTTTGCTTACCCGCTGGAGCGACTCGCAATGCATGGCCGCTTCCGCAATGGTGTACCCGATGGTGGCCGCATCGAAATGATCTTAATGTTAACGATCCTTGGATTGTTCATCCTCGTGATCGCTTGTATCAATTTTATGAACCTAAGCACGGCGCGTTCGGAAGGCAGGGCCCGAGAAGTTGGGGTTCGGAAAACAATGGGTGCTTCTAAAAAAAGCCTGGTGCTTCAATTTCTGAGTGAGGCATTCCTGCTCACTTTTGTCGCACTGGTGTTCAGTGTTGTGCTGGCAAAGCTCCTGGTGCCGGGCTTCAACAGCCTTACGGAACGAAATATTTCATTTGACTTTGCTGATCTCAATGTCTGGCTGGGTTTATTATCTGCAGGTATCATTACCGCCCTACTGGCGGGAAGCTACCCCGCATTTTTCCTGAGTCGCTTTAAGCCGGTGAAAGTTTTGAAGGGCGCCATCAAAGCGCAGAGAGGTGGCTCAATGCTGCGCCGCGGACTCGTCACTTTTCAATTCGTTATATCGATCTTTCTCATCATCGTTACCATCGTCGTTTACAAACAAGTTGATTTTGCGCAGCAACGGCCCATCGGTTACAACCCCGAAAATCTCATTGATATTCCCGCCCGCGGAGACATGACCGGCAAATTCAATATCCTGAAAACCGAGTTGCAAAAATTGCCGGGGGTTCAGTCTGTGTCTGCGGCAAGTGATAATTTGGTTGGTTTTGGAAGTACTATAAATGGTTTTGACTGGAAAGGGAAAACCGCAGACCAGGATTTTCCTTTTTTCGTGACCTATGTGCAGGAAGAATGGACGAAGACCACCGGCCTGAGTTTGTTACAGGGGCGCGACTTTAGTAATGCATTTGTTAGCGACAGCAGTGCCTGTATCATCAATCTTGCGGCGGCGCAGAAAATGGGGCTTACGCCGGGAGACGCGATCGGTACTACGCTTGCCGATCATAAGATCATTGGTGTCGTGGATAATTTTCTTTTTAATGATCCTTTTTCTTCGCCGGCACCGCTCATCGCGTTTCACAGCACGGCAGACATGAATCATTTTTTTATCCGTTTGAAACCGACCGAAAAATGGCAGGATCAAATGGCTGGAATCGAACAAGCGGTGAAGGAAACGAATCCCAACTATCCCTTCGAATTTCAATTGACGAAAGAAACCTTTGCACGCAAATTCACCGGCATAAAATCCGGTGGAGAGTTCGCCAGCGTTGTCGGGGTACTGGCCATCATCATTTCCTGCCTGGGCCTGTTTGCCCTCTCTGCCTTTGTTGCGGAACGCCGCACAAAAGAGATCGGCATCCGGAAAATTTTGGGCGCCAGTGCAGCCCGCGTCTGGCTCTCACTTTCAACCGACTTTTTAAAACCGGTGCTGCTCGCGATCATACTAACGATACCGGTTGCACGCTTCGCGATGAATAAAATGTTATTGTCGATGGAGTACCATATTGAACTGTCCTGGTGGATGTTTTCGATCGCCGGTGCGATGGCGATCGTGATCGCATTGTTGACTGTGAGTTTCCAGGGAATAAAGGCGGCGGTGGCCAACCCGGTGAAGAGCTTACGTACCGAATGATTTAGCAAAACGGATTTTCATCTTACAATAAATACCATGATCAAAAATTATTTCACCATAGCATTCCGGACGCTCCTGAAGAACAAGGCTTTTGCGGCCATCAATATTTTGGGCCTTTCTATTGGTATCAGCGCTTCGCTGGTGATCTGGTTGCTGGTGGATTATCATTTTAGTTTTGATCAGTTTCAACAGGATCGGCAGCGCATCTACCGGGTGGTATCCAATTTCAGTTTTGCCGCTGAAACCTATCGCAACTCCGGTGTCTCCGATCCCATGGGGCCAGCTGTGCGCAATGAAATTACCGGCCTCGAAAAGGTCGCTTCCCTGCGCACCTGGGACGATGAAGCAAAGATCTCGGTTCCCGGCCTGCCGGATAAAGAACCCGTTCTCTTCAAAAAGCAAGCGGGGATGGTTTTCGTAGACAGTAATTATTTTAGCCTGGTTCCTTACAAATGGATCGCCGGCTCCGCTAAATTTTCTTTAAATAAACCCTACCAGGCTGTCCTGGTAAAATCAACAGCAAACCTTTATTTTCCCGGCGTGGAAACAGCCGCTATTATCGGCAAACAGTTGTATGTAAACGACACCGTTAGCCTCACTGTATCTGGTATTGTCAATGACCTGGAAGCCAGGTCAGATTTCACCTTCAAGGTTTTCCTGGCATACACCACTTTAGAAAGTACGTCGCTGCAACCACACAACTGGAAAAACTGGGGCAATACAAACGGGTCGCAGCAGCTTTGGTTGAAACTTGCCAACGGCACGCCGGCAAAGCAAGTGGAAGCGCAGATCACAGCATTGGCAAAAAGAAATGATAAACGCGAACCCGGTGATAATAGTAAAACCTGGCATGCCTTGCAACCGCTCAGCGATCTTCATTTCAATGGGGATTATCGCGGGTATGATTTGCCGACAGCGCACAAGCCAACCTTGTATGGGTTACTGGCAGTAGCCTTGTTTTTGCTGTTGCTGGGCTGCATCAATTTTGTAAACCTCACCACTGCTCATGCTGCCCAACGCGCCAGGGAAATTGGCATTCGCAAAACAATGGGGAGTACCCGGAAACAGCTGGTGATCCAGTTCCTCACGGAAACTTTTTTACTGACGTTCCTGGCAACCATCATCTCCATTGCACTTACACCCCTTATTTTAAAAGCCTTTGCCGGCTTCATTCCAAAGGAACTGCAATTCAGCCTGCAAGCCCAACCGGGCATCGTTTTGTTCCTGCTGGCGATCATGGTGGTGGTCACGGTGTTTTCCGGCCTGTATCCAGCCTTGTTTTTATCTGCATATAAGCCCGTAGTGGTTTTAAAGAAACAGGCCTTTGCAAATAGTGGCAAAACACGCAATGCCTGGCTAAGAAAATCGTTGACGATCTCCCAGTTTGTAATTGCGCAGGTTTTCATCATGGCTGCCATCCTGGTGAGTAAGCAGATAACCTTTTCCGTTAGTCGTGATCTCGGCTTTAAGAAGGAAGCGATTGTATATGTGCAAACAAATTATTACGACACCGTAAGGAATAACAAGTCGCGCCTGCTCGACAAGTTGAAAGCCATCCCGGAAATAGCGATGGTGAGTTTAAGTAGCAGTGCCCCGTCTTCGAATAATACCTGGAGCAGCACGATGAAATACAAAGACGGTAAAAAGGAAATAGAAACGGATGTGCAACAAAAATTTGGCGATACCAATTTCATCAAATTGTACCAGGTTAAATTGCTGGCTGGAACCAACCTCGGTCAGAGCGATACCGTTAACGGCTACCTGCTGAATCAAACCTATGCCCGCATTCTTGGTTTTACCGATCCGCAACAAGCTATCGGCAAAAAAATAGAGTGGAGCAATAAGCAGGTGCCCATTGTTGGCGTGGTGGCCGACTTTCATCAAAAATCAGTGCATGAACCTATAAAACCATTGGTGATAGCCAATTGGGATAACCCGTCCCGTACCATCAACATGGCCTTATATCCCCAACTCCCTGGCGAACAAAACTGGAAGACTGCATTGAGCAAAGTAGAAAAGGCCTGGAAGGAAGTTTACCCCGCAGATGATTTCGAATACAATTTTTTTGATGCCGACATTGCTAAATTTTATGAAGCGGAACAACACATTTCGAGCCTGCTAAAATGGGCGACGGGTCTAGCCGTTTTCATTAGCTGCCTCGGGTTGCTTGGCCTCGTGATTTACACTACGACGCAACGCACGAAAGAAATTGGTGTACGGAAAGTATTGGGTGCTTCTGTGGCGCAGATCGTGTCGATGATCTCCAAAGATTTTATCGTGTTGGTATTGATCGCCTTCCTCATCGCCGCACCGATCGCCGGGTACGGCATGTATAAATGGCTGCAAAATTTTGCTTACAGAACCGACATCAGCTGGTGGATCTATGGTGCCGGCGGATTGCTGATGATACTGGTCGCATTGGTTACGTTGTCTTTTCAAACAGTAAAAGCGGCGATGGCCAATCCTGTGAAAAGTTTGCGGTCGGAATGAGCTATCAATTGCTCAATGGCTCAATGGCTCAATCCCTGAATTAGCTAATCTGCTAATGTGCTCAATGGAATGCAAAAATGCAAATGGCTCAATGGCTAAATGATAATCTCTGTAACCATGAACTATGAACTATGAACCATCAACTATGAACCATGAACTATGAACCATGAACTATGAGCCAGCATCCATGAACCCTACAACACAAACAAAAACATTATGCTTAAAAATTATTTGAAGATCGCGTGGCGAAACCTTTGGAAATCCAAGGCCTTTTCGCTCATCAATATATTCGGCCTCGCTATCGGGATCGCTACCTGCCTGGTCATCCTGCTTTTCGTTCAAAACGAACTGGGTTTCGATCGCTTTCACAAGAACGCCGATCGCATTGTACGCGTGCATTTCGAGGGTGTCATGCAAGGCGGCACCATCAAGGAAGCAACAGTGATGCCCCCTACGGCCGCCGCCATAAAAAGCGATTATCCCGAAGTAGAAGCGGTCACCCGTATCCGTAACTATGGCCGACCTCGCCTGCTGGCTGGTACCCGTTCTTTCAATGATAATGGATTCGCTTTTGTTGATCCGAACTTTTTCCAGTTCTTCACCTTTCCTCTATTGAAGGGTGACGCCAAAACTGCTCTAGCAGCGCCCAATACCGTTGTGATCACGCGGGGACTTGCAAAAAAATATTTTGGTACCGAAGATGCGCTTGGCAAGTCCATCAGTTTTAAAGATGGCGATAATCAGCCCTTTAAAGTAACGGGCATCATTGATTCGGTGCCGGAAAATTCTCATTTCCGCTTTGACATTTTTGCTTCTATGACGGGATTGCCGGAAGCAAAATCAACCTCCTGGATGCAGTCCGAATTCTTCACTTACCTGTTGCTACAGCCGGGGTACGATTACAAAAAGCTGGAAGCCAAATTGCCGCAAACTGTAGAAAAATACATGGGCCCCCAGATCCTGCAGGCCATGGGAATGTCATTTGCACAATTCAAACAAACTGGCAACAATGTTGGGTTTCTCCTGCAACCGTTGACGGACATTCATTTACATTCCGATTTTGCCTACGACCTGTCGCCGTCCGGCGATATCAGGTACGTGTATATATTCAGCGCCATCGCTTTCTTTATGTTGGTGATCGCCTGCATCAACTTTATGAACCTGAGTACCGCAGGTGCGTCTAAGCGTGCCCGTGAAGTTGGGATTCGTAAGGTACTTGGCTCCTTGAAATTTGAACTGGTGCGCCAGTTCCTCGTAGAATCTATTCTTGTTACTGCGCTTGCATTGATCTTCGGCATCGCGTTGCTTTACCTGGCGCTTCCGTTGTTTAATGACCTGGCAGGCAAAGACCTTCACCTGAACTTTTTTCAAAATCCGTGGCTGCTCCCGGTACTCTTGCTGTTTGGTATACTCGTGGGGGTACTGGCTGGCAGCTATCCCGCCTTCTTCCTTTCTTCCTTTAAACCGGTGGCAGTGTTGAAGGGTAAATTCACCGCAGGTAAAAAAAGTATCGGGCTGCGTAGCGGGTTGGTCATTTTCCAGTTCTGCATTTCCATCGCACTCATGGTCAGTACGGCTGTCGTGTACAAACAATTGTCGTACATACAACATAAAAAACTGGGCTTCGAAAAAGACCAGGTGTTGATCCTCCCCGAAACCTGGCTTCTCGGTAACAAACATGAATATGTTGTACAGCAGCTCCGCCAGGATTCACGCGTGGCCAGCGTCAGCAGGTCTGGGTACTTGCCAGCGGGGCCTAGTTTCAATAATAATTTCATGGTACACCCTGATAATAATGCTACCCGTTTGGTGAAGACGCTGCGCTACGAAGTTGATACCGATTACCTCAACACGCTGGGGATCAAAATGTCGAGCGGACGTAATTTTTCAAGGGATTATGGTACCGATTCGTCTGCCGCCATCGTTAATGAAACCGCGGCAAAAATGTTGGGCTGGTCAGGAGATGGAGTAAGTTATACCATCAGCCATACCACCAACGAAGGACAAAAGGAAACCCTCCATATCATTGGCATCGTTAAAGACTTTCACTTCAGGTCACTGCACGAAAAAATTTCACCACTGGTCATGGTGCTCGGCGATAATACCGGTAGCATCATTGTCAAAACAAAGACCGCAGATATTGCCGGTCTGCTCGGAGCCGCGAAAAAATTATGGACGGCCAACACGCTGGAAGAACCCTTCAGTTACTCCTTTCTTGATGAACGTTTTAATGCGACCTACAAAGCGGAGCAAAAGGTCGGCACCATCCTCGGACTGTTTGCCGGTCTTACCATCTTCGTTGCCTGCCTCGGTTTGTTCGGACTGGCAACTTTTACCGCTGAACAGCGTACCAAGGAGATCGGTATCCGAAAAGTACTTGGTGCCAGCGTTGCCGGAGTGGTTGCGCTCTTGTCAAAAGACTTTTTAAAACTGGTGTTGATCGCCTTCATCATCGCCTCACCGATCGCCTGGTTCGTCATGAATAAATGGCTCGAAGATTTTGCATACCGCATCGACATCAGCGCGTGGGTTTTCGTAATCGCCATTGTTCTGGCGGTCGTCATCACCATCGTTACCATCAGTTTCCAGGCCATCAAGGCGGCGTTGGCGAACCCTGTTAATTCTTTGCGAACAGAATGACCTTTTTAATTAGCTGATTTGCTAATGTGATAATGAAATGCAAATTTCTTAATTGCTTAATGCCTCAATTACTCAATGGCTCAATGAAGAAATGTGCTGATTAGCTAATCTGCTGATGTGCTAAATGAAATACAACAATACAAATGGCTCGATGCCTCAATTACTCAATGGCTTAATGGAAACAATGTGCTGATGTGCTGATTGAAATGCAACAATACAAAATGGCTCAATTGTTCAAGGAAAAAAAATACTGGTTTTCCAACCTCCGTAAAACTGTTCGCTATAAACGTACAGCTAGTGTTCGTTTCCGTACACATACAAAATTACCTTATACATAATCCACTTGTAAATAGTACGCTATGTCGTGGCATACTGCTTGAACTCAACAGCTACGGTTTGTAGTCCCGGAAAGCGAAGAATGGCAAACGGCCATTTTTTGGACCAATGGCCGGCAGGTTGCGAATAGCAAAGATGCTAAAGTATTCAATGCATTTAGTTGCCACCAGTAACCGGGTTAGCCGCCTCTTTTGGTTCGGTCCCGGTTTTACCGGGATTGAAAACAACGAGCGTAGCGAGTTTTTTCAAAGAAGCAAAAGCAGCGGCGTTCCGGTTACGCAGCCCGCCGGCTGAGGAGGCGAAAGCAAC
Organism: Ferruginibacter sp.; assembly: GCA_030655145.1. GTDB lineage: Bacteria > Bacteroidota > Bacteroidia > Chitinophagales > Chitinophagaceae > Ferruginibacter. Next base: position 204 of record JAURWD010000095.1, on the reverse strand, counting down.
GCTGCAAGTGCTGCTTTGAAAAGTGAAGAAGAATAAATTGAATCAAGCAGTTCGAAAATTATCGTAACCAACGCGATCGATAAATAACAAAAGAAACGATGCAAATGCATTCACTGCATTTAGTTGCCACCAGTAACCGGGTTAGCCGCCTCTTTTGGTTCGGTCCCGGTTTTTACCGGGATTGAAAACAACGAGCGTAGCGAG
>JAURWD010000174.1 GCA_030655145.1 Ferruginibacter sp. | reverse complement strand
GCTGATGTCTTCTGTTACCTCGTTCCATTTGTGCCCCATAAAACGTTTCACACTCATAATGGTGTTCTGCGGATTTGTGATCGCCTGTCTTTTGGCCGGGTCACCCACCTTACGTTCGCCATTCTTTAAAAATGCTAGGATGGAAGGCGTCGTACGGCGACCTTCATCATTAGCGATCACTACAGGTTCGTTCCCTTCCATTACGGCAACGCAACTATTAGTAGTACCTAAGTCAATTCCTATGATTTTTCCCATGATTACTTTGATTTATTGTTCGTGGTTGTTATTCAATGATTGTGCCATAAGAAAAGAGGTGAAAAAATGTCAGACAGCCGCGAGTATGACCCATGAGTTGTTGGTTCTTATGTCATTACCGATTACAAAAAAATGACAGGTGTGCGCCTTTTTAAATATCGATGGGTGACACTTATTGCGCTTTTTTTGCGCGGAATGTAAAATGCTTTTGGCTGAGATAGCTGAAGATCACGACGAGGACGGTGGTAATGAGTTTAGAAATTGTGGGATATATGCCGAGGTATTCAACAAAAAATTTAATGAAAACATAGTTAAGCACGAGGTTGATGAGTACGACCACGAAATACCTGAATAGCTGGACATGCCAAAGTACCAGCGATTCCGTCCAGACGATGTGCCGGGAAAGCAGGAAACCGATGGGAAAGGTGAATAAAAAAGACAGTAGAAAGGCCGCAATATGGGGTTGAAACGCGATGAACCCCAGGTTCAATACCTGCTTATCAAGCACAAAATTGTAGAAGATAAAGTAGAGGAAGATGTCGAGGAATACGTTGGCCCCGCCGCAGGCCGCGTAGCGAAAGGTATGTCGGGGCATCACCCTTCGGAACAAAGGGTAAAAAAAATCGATTGACTTTATGATTGCATTTTTAAGCATACAACCCGGTGAGATATTTTTACTTAACAAAATATCCTGCCATGGCAGGATATTTCAATATTTATTCAGTTAAAGCCCGGTTAGCTATATAATTCTTCTTTTAAGGCCTTTACGCGATCATCTTCCAGGTATTCATCGTAGGTCATCAGGCGGTCGATCATACCCTTTGGTGTGATCTCGATGATGCGGTTCGCTACGGTATTCATAAACTGGTGATCATGGGTAGTCATCAAAACAATACCCGGGAAGGTGAGCATGCCATCATTGAAGGCAGTGATACTTTCCAAATCAAGGTGATTCGTAGGTTCATCCAACATGACGAGGTTAGGGTTTTGCAGCATCATTTTGCTGACCATACACCTTACTTTTTCACCACCACTCAATACATTGGTTTTTTTCATGATCTCGTCTCCGGTGAACAACATCTTCCCGAGGAATCCGCGTAAGAAATCTTCATCCACGTCTTTCACATATGGCGGAACAAACTGGCGGAGCCAGTCCATCAGGTTGAGCGAACCAGTAAAAAACTCGGTATTATCGTTCGGCAGGTAGGCGGAAGTGATAGTACTTCCCCATTCGTATTTACCGGCATCAGCCTTGGCTCTTCCGTTAATGATCTCGAAGAACGTTGTTACGGCGAGTGGGTTTTTACTTAAAAAGGCGATCTTCTGACCTTTAACAACATCAAAGTTGATGTTACTGAAAAGTGGTTTACCGTCGAGGGATTTGGCTAACTTCTCAACATTCAAGATCTGGTTACCCACTTCTCTTTCAGGTTTGAAAATGATACCCGGGTACTTACGGTTACTTGGCGTAATGTCTTCAAACACGAGTTTGTCGAGCGCTTTTTTACGAGAGGTTGCCTGCTTCGATTTAGAAGCATTCGCACTAAATCGGGCGATGAACTCAAGGAGATCTTTCTTCTTGTCCTCCATCTTCTTATTCTTGTCCGAAGCCTGGCGGGCAGCCAGTTGTGAGCTCTCGTACCAGAAAGTATAGTTACCTGTATAGATCTTGATCTTTTGTTTATCAACGTCGGCCACATGCGTACATACCGCATCTAAAAAGTGACGGTCATGACTTACGACCAACACGATGTTTTGATAATCGGCCAGGAAGTTCTCCAGCCAGCTGATCGTCTCCACGTCGAGGTTATTCGTCGGCTCATCGAGCAGCAGTATGTCTGGGTTACCAAATAAGGCCTGTGCCAATAATACCCGCACTTTAAGGTTGGCTGCTACGTCCTTCATCAACATCTGGTGCATGTCTTCTTTTACACCCAGCTCGTTTAAGAATTGGGCGGCGTCGCTTTCGGCTGTGTAGCCCCCCATTTCGCCAAACTCATGCTCCATCTCGCCTGCTTTCATACCATCAGCTTCAGAAAAGTCTTCCTTCATGTAAATCGCATCTTTCGCGATCATCAGGTCCCACATTTTTTTGTGGCCCATCATCACCGTATTCAGGACGGTTACCTCGTCAAAACCAAACTGGTCCTGGCGCAGGGTAGCCATACGTTCACCCGGGGTGATGTCAACGGTACCTTTATTGGGCTCGATCTCACCACTCAAAATTTTAATAAAGGTGGATTTACCGGCACCATTTGCACCAATAACGCCGTAGCAATTTCCCTTTGTGAAACCGATATTTACCTCGTCGAATAAAACCCTTTTGCCATAGGCCAGGGTCACATTATTTACACTTATCATAATTTTAAAAAAGTGTGCAAAGCTACAAATTGATTCTTAGATTTCCGTTCCTATACTGAATTAGCGTAGCTGACGGGTTTTTCCAGGCACTTTATGGCTCCCGGGACTACTACTTGAAGTCGTGGAAACGGGGCTGCCCAAGCGGAAATTGAGCATGAACATTCGCATGAGTGGGTTTTCCCTACATCATTATCATTGGTAAATGTTGACTTGCCCCAATGAACAAAACAGATGTTCCTAACGGTGACCTGAGAGCGGTCAAATCTAAGAGGTGGACCTTTCCAGGTTTCATTTCTAATTCACATCCTTCCAAAGAACGATCAGTCGCCTAAGGGCTACTGCAAACCAAATTGCTCATCAACAAGTTGAAATCACAACTGCCTGCTTCCCGCATAATTTTTTTTTAAACCAACTAAGGGTATTTTTGCAGCATGTCAATTGTAAGTAGTATTCAACAACGTGTCCTGGAGAGCCTTTCCCTTTTATTTGATCAAACATTTACCGAAAAAGATTTCCAGGTAAGTGAAACTAAGCCGGAGTTTGAAGGCGACTATACCATTGTACTTTTTTCGCTGGTGAAAAGTTTGAAACAATCACCGGATGCAATTGGAAACCGCCTCGGTGAAAAATTGATAGCAGATCATCCGCAACTTTTTACCGGGTTTAACATCATCAAAGGATTTTTAAACCTCTCCATTGCAGATGAATTCTGGACCAGCTTATTGGAAGAAAATTATGCGAACGCCGACTTCGGCACCGCTGCTTCGACCGGCAAAAAAGTGATGGTGGAATATTCATCTCCCAACACGAACAAGCCCTTACACCTTGGCCATTTGCGTAACAATTTTCTTGGCTGGAGCGTCGCTGAAATTTATAAGGCCAGCGGTTTTGAAGTTATAAAGAGTTGCATCGTAAATGACCGCGGAATTCACATTTGTAAAAGCATGATCGCCTGGCAGAAATACGGTAACGGAGCCACGCCGCAATCAACAGGCACCAAGGGCGATCACCTCGTGGGCGAATACTATGTTCGTTTTGAAGACGACCTTAAAGCCGAAAGCCAGGTGTTGATCAACAAGATCAAACTCGGCGACCTCACAGATTTTGCCGGCGCGGATTTGTCAAAGCTGGATAAATTACTGGTTGCCCTTACAAAGTTGGATGAGGTAAAAGACGCTGACAAAATCACCAAACTCCACGGCGAGATCCGGGAACTCGCAAGAAATTGTACCCCGGTAATGTGTGCCGCCAAGGATATGCTCCTCGACTGGGAGCAGGGAAAACCAGAGGTCATTGACCTTTGGAAACAGATGAACGGTTGGGTGTACGAAGGCTTTGACGTAACCTACAAAAGGATCGGCAGCGATTTTGACAAAACTTATTATGAAAGCAATACCTACCTGCTCGGCAAAGACATTGTGCAGCAGGGTCTGGCAAAAGGAGTTTTTTATAAGAAGGAGGATGGCAGCACCTGGATCGACCTGACCGCAGAAGGACTGGATGAAAAGATTGTGCAGCGGAAAGACGGCACCTCGGTTTATATTACCCAGGACATCGGCCTGGCCCTGCAAAAATATGAGCAATACAAAATTGACGAGAGTATCTACGTGATTGGCAACGAGCAGAATTACCACATGAAGGTATTGCAGCTAATTTGTCAAAAGCTCGGCATGCCGAACGCGGATAAAATTAAGCACCTCAGCTACGGCATGGTTGAATTGACCACGGGCAAGATGAAAAGCCGCGAGGGAACAGTGGTAGATGCGGATGATATTGTTGAGGAGATGGTTGCCACCGCCCAACACCACACCGAGGAATTGGGCAAGGTGAAAGATTTCAATGAAGCCGAACTGAAAGACCTGTACGACATTCTCGGCCTGGGTGCGATGAAGTTTTACCTCCTGCGGGTTGACCCGAAAAAGACGATGATCTTTAACCCCGAGGAAAGCATCGACTTCCATGGCTTTACGGGGCCGTTTGTGCAATACACCCATGCGAGGATCAGGAGTATCCTGCGCAAGGAAGGAATCACTGGCTCAGGAATCAGTGACCCTTTCAGCAAGGAAGAAGAGCTGTTGAAATTAGAAAAGAATGTGTTGATTACGTTGGAACAATATCCAGCGGCAATCAGGCAGGCTTGTGTGGAACAGGATCCGTCCGTGATTGCAAACTATGTGTTCAACGTGGCTAAAACTTTCAATTCATTCTATACAGAACATTCGGTTTCAAATGCTGAAACACCCGGAAAGAAAGCGCTGCGTTTACGCCTCGCTGTTATGACCGCTAACACGTTAAAAAGTGGAATGAAATTATTAGGGATTCGCGTACCGGAGCGGATGTAGACTTTGGAGGCCGGTTTAATTTAAAACATCTTTGCCAGTCCTTCCTTAAAGCTCAAAGGCTTAAATGCCAGTTCGTTTTTTGCCTTATCGATCACAAAACCAGTCCGGGCCGGGCGCTTTGCGGGTTGCGAAAAGGTAGATGCATCAACTTTTTCAATCAGCGATTTGTCGAGCCCAAGATGATCAGCCGTCGCGATCGCCATATCGTAAGGACTCAGTAATTCCTCACCGGATATATGGTAGACCCCTGAAGCCTTTTTGTCTATCAACAATTGAATGCCGACAGAAAGATCTTCCACATAAGTTGGCGTGCGCCACTGGTCACTTACGACCTTAATGGACTTCCCGTCCTGGAGATTATTTTTTACCCAGGTCACAATGTTATTTCGGGTACCGGTTACCACATCACCATACACGAGGCAGGTACGTACAACGGCGGCGTCAAGGCCACTTTCCATGACTGATTTTTCAGCAGCAACTTTACTACTTCCATAATAGCTAACCGGGTTAGCGGTGTCGGATTCCCGGTAAGGTCCGGCGGCGCCGTCAAAAACAAAGTCAGTGGACAGGAGGATAAACCGGGCGCCTATTTTTTTCGCGGCATCCAGCAAAAAGCGGGTAGCCGTAACATTTATGTTCCAGCAATCGATCTCGTTGACCTCACATTCGTCGGCCTGTGTCATTGCAGCGCAATGCACAACCAGGTCAGGACGAAGCATGTCCATAAGGTGATGTACAGCCACTCCATCGCAGAGGTCGAGGGAAACATATTCCAGGCTCGTACTTTGAAATGGAGTGCGCTGTTCACCCTTTCCGGTGGCTATAATAAGATGCGTGGTTTCGTCTAGCAGCCTTTTTATCAAATGCTGCCCTAAAAATCCATTGGCACCGGTGATCAAAATTTTCATCAGAGAGTTGGCTTTACGCCCATGTTATAAAAGATAAAAGAATAAATGTCGGCCAATGTTTCGATGTTCTTCTTTGTGTTGCTCGCTCCGTGACCGCTGTTTGTATCAATACGGATCAACACGGGGTTATTGCCCTTATATTTTTCCTGCAAAGTCGCCATGTACTTAAAAGAGTGAGCCGGTACCACACGATCATCGTGATCTGCAGTTGTAACAAGTGTGGCCGGATAACTTAGCCCATCTTTTATATTGTGCAGCGGAGAATAGGCGTACAGGTTTTTGAAATTTGCTTCATCCTTTTCACTGCTGCCATAATCTGCAATCCAGTTCCACCCAATGGTGAATTTGTGAAACCGCAACATATCCATTACACCAACCTGTGGAATCGCAACCTTGAATAACTCAGGGCGTTGATTCATCACTGCACCAACCAACAAACCGCCATTGCTTCCACCCCGCATAGCCATCCGTTCGCTGGTAGTATATTTTTGCGCCACCAGGTATTCACCTGCCGCGATAAAATCATCAAACACATTTTGCTTGTTCAGCTGCATCCCTGCCTTGTGCCATTTCTCGCCGTACTCGCCACCACCACGCAAATTTGCCTGCGCATACACGCCACCAGCATTCAGGAAAGGCAATAAGGTTGCGCTAAAGGCCGGCTCCAGGTTCACATTAAAACCGCCGTATCCATACAACAACGTCACATTTGATCCATCCAGTTTTATGCCTTTTTTATGAATGACGAACATAGGCACCTTGGTGCCATCTTTCGATGGATAAAACACCTGCTTCGTTTCGTAATCAGCCGGGTTAAAACTTACTTCTGGTTTGCGGAAAATGGTGCTTTGTCCTGAAGCGATGTCATATTTATAGATCGTAGGTGGAACCGTAAATGAAGTAAAAACATAAAACACAAATTTGTCATCGCGGTAGCCACCCAGTCCACCTCCATTTCCAATCGATGGATATACCACCTCTTTAATCATTTTTCCATCCAGGTCATATACATAGGTACGTGTGCTTACATCTTTCAGGTAATCTACAAACAACTTACCACCTGCAGTATTTGCTCCCTGCAATGGTTCCGGTTTTTCGGCAATGATAGTTGTGGCCTTAGTGATATCAGGGTTGGCGATGTCTACGGCAATGACCTTACTATTTGGTGCGCCCGCATTTGTCTGTAATAAAAATTTTGTCGGGGTATTTTCAATTACATAGAAGTTGTCGTTCGTGATGTCTTTCACCAGCGGTTTAAAATCAGCGTCGCCGTTTCCTGCGAGGTCTTTGTACATAATGGCATTTCCTTCGAGGCCTTTACCCCTGTCACTTATATATAAAAACAGGAAGCGTTCATCTTCACTTGTTGACGCGGTATTAAAACGTTGAACATGCTCTTTGTTTTCATAAACAAGTTTGTCTTCTGCCTGTGACGTACCCACTTTATGGAAGTAAACCTGGTGGTTTTCATTTTTTGCACTCAGGTCACTCGCGCCCTTTTCAGGTGCAGGATAACGGCTGTAATAAAAGCCATCTCCTTTCCAGGCAGCACCACTCACTTTTACCCAGCTCAATTCATCTTTCAGGTTGGCCCCGGTCTTCATGTCCCGCACCTGGTAAGTCTGCCAATCACTTCCACCTTTACTTAAACCAACCACCGCGTACTCACCTGTTTTATTGAGGTTGAAAAGTGTTAACCGGGTAGTACCATCCGGGCTTAACGCGTTTGGATCGATCACTACTTCCGGTTGTCCGTCAAGACCTTTCTGGCGATACAAAACACTTTGGTTTTGCAGGCCGTCGTTTTTATAATAATAAAACCAATCTCCTTTTTTAGAAGGTGCAGAGTATTTTGGATAATTAAAAACTTTTTCAATCGCAGCCTGGAAATCTTTACGATAAGGTATCTGGGAAAGATATGCCTGCGTTACTTTATTTTGCTCCGTGACCCAGCCTTTAGTCGCTTCACTTTTATCATCTTCCAGCCAGTGATACGGGTCTTCTACCTTCGTTCCAAAATATTCATCCGTGTGGTTGATTTTTGCAGTGCCGGGATATTTTAACTGGCCCGTAACGTTCCCAGCGAGTAACAAGGAACCTGCCACCATAAGAGAAAATGTTTTTTTTAATTGAAGCATATTTAGCGTTCTTTAGTAAATTATTGAGCGTGTAATTTACAATAATAAGTATTTCACGAACGAATAATCAAGAAGGTTGAAGTGATTAACATTAAATGTGTATTTTTGACGTCTTTCAAACCCTGAGGTATAGTTATCACTTGGGATCCGCACCAAATGAAAGGTATCCTTAAATAAAATTTAATATTTAACTGTTTTCATTAGATATGAAAAAACGAGTAACTAAGATTGGTGTATTGACTTCAGGCGGAGACGCACCCGGTATGAACGCTAGTATACGGGCGGTGGTTAGAACCGGGATCTTTCATGGTTTAGAGGTTTATGGCATCATGCGTGGTTATACCGGCATGGTTGAAAATGACATTTTCAAAATGGAAAGCCGCAGTGTGGCGAACATCATTCAACGTGGTGGCACCATTTTAAAAACATCGCGTTGTAAAGATTTTTTTACGCCTGAAGGAAGAAAAAGAGCTTATGATAATTTAACAGCGCTCGGCATTAACGGGCTTGTTGTAATTGGAGGTGATGGAAGTTTCCGTGGAGCTCAAACCTTCAGCAATGAATATGATATTCCCTGCATTGGATTACCCGGAACAATCGATAAAGATATTGCCGGAACAGATTTCACCATCGGTTTTGATACCGCAGTAAATACTGCTGTTGAAGCGATTGATAAAATACGCGATACCGCGGATGCGCATGACCGCTTATTCATCATTGAAGTGATGGGCCGCGATGCGGGGTACATTGCCCTGCACAGTGGTATTGCAACCGGTGCCGAAAATATTTTGATCCCCGAACGCAAGACAGACATCGAAGAGATCATCAAACAATTGGGAGAAAAAGAAAGAAGGAACAAATTGGTTAACCTCATCGTGGTGGCGGAAGGTGACGAATTTGGTGGCGCTGATTATGTCGCAAAAGTTATCAAAGAAAGACTACCGATCCAGGAAGTTCGCGTGTGTATCCTCGGCCATATCCAGCGTGGTGGTTCACCAAGTTGTTTCGATCGCCTGATCGCAAGTCGCATGGGTTATTCTGCCGTTGAATGCCTGATGGAAGGAAAGTTCAATGTGTTTGTCGGGATGGTCAACAACCGCATGCATTTTACCCCACTTAATGAAGCTGTAAAAAAGAAACAACGTATCAGCGAAGAGTGGATGAAAATCGTAAAGATTCTTGCCAGTTAATAGTGCGCTCCATATTTACTATGGGGCGTCGTAATTTTATCTTCATCATATCTGGCTGATATTCTATAATTAATAACCAGAGGCTTCGTTGCTGCCAAGCCAAAAAACCTGAACTAAACAATGAGTAAGAACATTCAAAAGTACCTGCATCGCCAAATGGACAAAGAAGCAGGTATCCAGCATTCTATTAAACGCACTAAAATCGTTGCTACCGTTGGACCCGCGTGTTCAACTTATGAGAAACTCCTGGATTTGGTACGGGCGGGTGTAAATGTTTTTCGCTTAAATTTTTCGCATGGTGCTTATGAAGATAAACTGGCCATCATCGAAGCGATCCGTACGATCAATGAAACGCAACCTTTCAACATTGCTATCCTTGGTGATCTGCAGGGTCCAAAATTGCGCGTTGGAGATCTTGAGAACGGCCGCATTGATCTGCCGGATGGAAGTGAGTTCATTTTTACCACCATCAAAATGGTAGGTACCTCCCAAAAAATCTATGTTTCGTATCCCAACCTGGCACAGGATGTAAAGGTGGGCGAGCGCATCTTTTTGGATGATGGTAAGATGGAGGTAAAGGTTGAAGAGATTTTGAATGATACGGAAGTACGGATCTCCGTTACCCGTGGTGGAATATTGATGCCGAAAAAAGGCGTGAATCTTCCTGACTCCGCGCTTACCATGCCGTCACTGACAGAAAAGGACATCGCGGACCTTGAATTCATTATTGATAATAATTTAGATTGGGTGGCGCTTTCTTTCGTGCGCAAAGCAAACGACATCATTGAACTAAAAAAACGCATCAAGGACAGGAACAGTAAAATAAAAGTGATCTCCAAAATTGAAATGCCGGAGGCATTAAAAAATATTCGTGACATCATCGTAGAGAGCGACGGGGTAATGATTGCCCGGGGCGACCTGGGTGTTGAAGTTCCGGTAGAACAGGTGCCGCTTATTCAGAAAGAGATCATCCGCAAATGTATGCGCAGGGCGAAACCCGTGATTGTTGCTACGCAGATGATGGAAAGTATGATGGAGCGTACCAAGCCAAACAGGAGCGAGGTTACGGATGTAGCCAATGCGGTATTAGAAGGAGCTGACGCGGTGATGCTAAGTGGTGAAACCGCGATGGGCCTCTATCCTACCCTTGTTGTAGAGATGATGAGCAAGATCATTCTGGAAGTAGAACGTTCGGCGTATGATTATAACCGCGACGACATTCTTACCCCGCAAATCCACTCCCCTTCCCTTTTGAGTGATGCCTTGTGTTATAGCGCCTGTAAAATGGCGCAAGACGTAAATGCGAACGCTTTGATCGGGATGACACAAAGTGGTTACACAGGATTTATGCTGAGTAGCTACCGGCCAAAAGCACCGATGTATATTTTTAGTAAGGAAAGAACGCTCATCAACCAGTTGAGTTTGAGTTGGGGCATCCGCGCTATTTACTATGCGGAGGAAGAAAGCCTGGATACGATCATTTCTGACCAGATCAACATTTTAAAGGAAAGAGGATTTTTGAACAGTGGTGATGTAGTGGTGAGCACCGGAAGTACGCCTATCGCGGAGCATCTTCCAACCAACCTGATCAAGATCACGAAAATAGATTAATGGCTCCGCCAAATTTTACTACAAAAATCGACCAATAACCCTGGTCGATTTTTTTTGCTTTGGAAGTAAATGCAGGATTGAATTCCAGCAGAGATTTTTGCCCGCGTAGCTTTCCACTCAATTGAATTAGCAGGCTCAAATATTTTAACGACTACGCATACACGCTTTAAAAACAGGATTGGTTGCACCCTATGTTTTCGATGCAATAAACTTGAGCAGGTTACGTCTTGCCTGGTTTTTTATCTTCCGCTGGAAAAACGAATTCCATCCAAACAATTCACCGGTAAGACCCAGCGCCTGTTTACTCCATTTGTGAATACTGAATGCATCGCTGTGTTCGATGATCTTGCCATTGCTGAAACGCATGTTCGCTTTAATACGGTTAACGACACGGCGGCCGGTTTTGGAAAACGTGTATGTCGCCACCCAATCGCAGGTGCAATACTCTTCGTCAAGCACTTGTATGTTATCGTAAGTGAGCGAGAAATCCTTTGCGTTCTTGCACAACATGTCCCACATGTACCTGGCTTCATCACCTTTGAGCAGTCCGAACACCGGGTCGAAGAAAACAATGTCATCGCTGTAACACCTGTTCATCCCAACTGAATCCAGTCGTTGAAAGGCAGCGTAAAAATTATTCATCAGGTCTTTATTCGCAATCATTTCTTAGTGGCTTTGTTTTGCTAAATTGAGGCAAAAAAAAGCAATAAATGAATAAATACTTTTTAGCAGTTTGCATTCTCGCACTGCAAGGAAAACTGCTGGCGCAGAATGCAGACAGCGTTTGGTTTGTAAACAATTACACAAAAATTGAAAGGTTAATCCCAATGCGGGACGGCATCAAACTCTTCACATCCATCTATCTTCCAAAAGATCAGCGTGAAAAACACCCGGTCTTAATGACAAGAACACCTTATTCGTGTGCGCCCTATGGCGAAGATAAAATGTTGCCGGTCTGGAAAGCTTACCTTATGGCCTATGCGCGGGAAAACTTCATTTTCGTCTTGCAGGATGTGCGTGGCCGGTACATGAGCGAGGGCGAGTTTATGGATGTTCGCCCATTTAATAAAAATAAAAAAAACAAGACGGATATTGACGAAGCGAGCGACAGCTATGATGCCATTGACTGGCTGGTGAAAAATATACCAAACAACAATCAACGGGTGGGCGTTTTCGGAACCTCGTACCCTGGTTTTTATTCGACCGAGGCTTCGTTGAGCGGTCATCCCGCACTGAAAGCTGTGAGCCCGCAGGCACCGGTAACCGATTGGTTTATTGGCGACGATTTCCATCACAAGGGAGCGTTCTTTGCCATGGATGGATTTTCGTTTTATCCAACTTTTGGAAAACCGCATCCAACGCCAACCATGAATTATGGAACGGGATTCAGCACGCCAATAAAAGATAATTATCAATTTTACCTGCAGACAGGCGCCCTTAAAAACCTCGCGGCCCTGGCAGGCGACAGTATTAAATTCTGGCACGAGATGTATGAGCACCCCGACTATGATGCCTGGTGGCAGGCGCGGGATGCCCGTCGCGGCCTGTACAACGTTCAACCTGCCATGCTATGGGTTGGCGGCCTGTTTGATGCCGAAGATTGCTGGGGTGCCTGGAATGCATACAAGGCCTGTGAAAAGCAAAGTCCGCAGACAAACAGTAAGATCGTCATGGGACCCTGGTACCATGGACAATGGAGCCGTGAGGGAAGTTACCTTGGAAACATTCGTTTTGGATCAAATACGTCAAAATGGTACCAGGAAAATATCGAGGTTCCTTTTTTCATCCATCACCTGAAAGGCAAGGGAAGCATTGACAACATTGCCGAAGCCAACATCTTCTTTACAGGAGAAAATAACTGGAAAACCTTTGACCAATGGCCCGCGAAAAACGTGGAGTATAAAAAATTGTTCGTTCACCCCGATGGCAGCCTGGCTTTTAGTAATAACGTCGCCGGAAGCAAAACACCAGGTTCAAAGCAGGCTGCCTACAGCGAATACACCAGCGACCCCGCTCACCCTGTTCCTTACACTGAGGATGTACATGATGATAGAACCCGCGAATACATGACCGATGACCAACGTTTTGCAAGCCGCCGGCCGGATGTGCTAACCTTCCAAACGGCCTTGCTGAACGAGGACCTAACCTTGGCGGGGCCGGTAATGGCAGACCTTTTGACCAGTATTTCTACGACAGATGCTGACTTTGTTGTTAAACTGATCGACGTCTTCCCGGATGATTTTGTTTACAAAGATTCTGTATTGGGTAACGGCAAAGGATACCCGATGGGCGGCTACCAATTGCTGGTACGCGGTGAGATCATGCGGGGCAAATACCGGAACAGCTTTGAAAAGCCCGAGCCTTTCCTCCCTGGTAAAATCAGCCGTGTGCTGTATGAGCTGCCTGATGTGGCCCATACATTCAAAAAAGGACACCGCTTAATGATCCAGGTTCAAAGCAGCTGGTTCCCACTGGCCGACCGCAATCCCCAGGAATTTTTGAACATCTACAAAGCCGGCGACAAGGATTTTAAAAAATCCATAATACGGATTTATCACGATGCGATCAACCAGACTAATTTTGTGCTGCCCGTTTTAAAATAAAAAGAAAACCTGCGATAAGTACAAATCCCGCATTGTAGCACCCAACGCAGTAAGCAGTAAGCGCATCAACACCCTGCGGGAAAGATGCCAGCGTTTAAAAAAAACAAATCTTGTTCCCGCTGAAACAAGACACCCCATATAAAAATTAAAACAAGTGACCATGAATAAATTTCTGCTGCCAATTATTCTTGCTATATCCATGACTGTTGAAGCACAAAAAACGGAGCTTACCATCGTGCCCATGCCCGCCAGCGTGGAGCAACCAGCAACTAACGGCTCCATCACTATTTCGAAAAACACGCCTTTAGTTTTGGCCGGAAGCGGGCTTGCGAAGTCAGCAGCTTTTTTAAACAGCTACCTCCAGGAAGTATATGGCTTTCAATTGAAGATTGCCAAAACCTCCGCGGCGCCTAACGCGATCGTTTTGAATTTCGAACGGCTGGACAATGAACTTCCCGGCGCTTATAACCTCACCGTCAACAAACAAGGCGTCAGGATCAATGGTGATAATGAGACCGGCGTATTTTATGGCATCCAGACCCTCATCCAATTGTTGCCGGCAGAAAAAAAAGCCCTGCTTACTGTGCCCTTTGTTGTTATCAAGGACAAACCACGTTTTGCCTACCGCGGCATGCACCTTGATGTGAGCCGGCACTTCATGCCCGTAAGTTTCGTCAAAAAATACATCGACTACCTCGCGTTGCACAAGCTGAATAATTTTCATTGGCATCTCACTGATGACCAGGGCTGGCGGATAGAGATCAAAAAATATCCTAAACTAACGGAAGTGGGTAGTTGCAGGGAGCAAACCCTCATCGGGCGCTACGGCAGTAACAAATATGACGCGCAAAAATATTGCGGCTTTTACACCCAGGCGCAAATTAAAGAGGTCGTGAAATATGCTGCTGACCGCTACATCAACGTGATACCGGAAATAGAGATGCCGGGCCACGCCCTCGCTGCTATTTCAGCGTATCCCGAATTAAGCTGTACGCCAGACGAGCCAAAAAAGGCTGCCGAAACCTGGGGAGTATTTGAAGATGTTTTCTGTCCAACTGAAACCACCTTCAACTTTCTTCAAAATGTCATCGACGAGGTGATCACCTTATTCCCTTCAAAATACATTCACATTGGAGGTGATGAGAGCCCAAAGGAAGCCTGGAAAAGATCCGCCTTTGCCCAACAGCTGATCAAAGACAAAGGCTTGAAGGATGAGCATGGGCTGCAGAGTTATTTTATACAGCGGATGGAAAAATACATCAACAGCAAGGGTAAAAATATCATTGGCTGGGATGAAATTCTGGAGGGTGGCCTTGCCCCAAATGCGACTGTGATGAGCTGGCGTGGCGAAGAAGGTGGCATCGAGGCGGCGAAGCAAGGTCATGATGTAATTATGACACCAGGCGGTTACGTCTATTTCGATCACAGCCAGGCACTGGATGAAGACAGTGTTACTTTCGGTGGCTTTCTGCCGCTTGAAAAAGTATACAGTTATGAACCCATTCCTCCGCAGCTCACAGCTGCACAGGCAAAACATATTCTTGGAGCCCAGGCCAATCTTTGGACCGAATACATTCATTCACCTAAAAAAGCAGAGTACATGATCTTCCCGCGCCTGAGCGCTTTATCAGAAGTATTGTGGTCTCCGAAAGAAAAACGCGATTGGAAAAACTTCGAAGCCCGCATTCCTGGTATCCTTAAAAAATACCAGTTGTGGAACACGAATTATAGCAAGGCTTATTTTAATCCTGATGTGCAGGTACTGCCAGCGGCTAACAACGAAGGCGTGGTTTTGAAAGTCAACAGCAAAATGAAAACCCCGAGCTTCTATTTTGGAAATAAAAATACCGGCAAATACCAGTTGCTGAAAGATTCGGTATTAGCGCCGATCCGGGAGTCGGGCATTTATGGAGTGCGGATGTTGGGCAATAAAAGCGCCGCTGCTACCGGCGAAGTTTGGGGGCCCACCCGGCTTGAACCATATGACTACCTTTTTCAATCTGATGTAAAGATCAGTATGAACAAGGCCACTGGTAAAAAACTTACGCTCGCCACACCTCCCTCCTCAGCCTATCCGGGACATGGTGCATTTACCCTGGTTGATGGTATACAAAATGATAAAGGTCTTGGACGGTCCTCCGAATTTTTGGGCTTCAGCGGTAAAGATCTTGACGTAACGATCGACCTTGGAAAAACAACGCCCATTACGAAAGTCACGATTCATGTAATGGATCAACAAGGCAGTTGGATCTACCTTCCGTCGGAAGTAGAGATCACGTATTTGCCCGACAGTGACTTGACAGAAGCCGTGCTGCAACAGGCTCCGAAAAAAGTGAAACAGGTGGATCCGATAACAGAAACAGGTGCCAAAGCCATCACGATTGAAAGCGGTCAAAATTGTCGTTATGTCCACATCGTGGTGAAACATTTCGGGGTCATTCCGGCCGGCAACCCGGGTGCGGGCAATGCCGCCTGGCTATTTGTGGATGAAATTGAAATTGACTAAATTGATCGTCTAACAGTTGAGCTTATGAAAAAAATTCTTCCTGCCGTGGCAGTTGTTGCACTGGGCCTGGTTGGCTGCAACCAACAGCCGGTGCAAAAAATGAACGAGGTACAGGTCATTGGATCGCACAACAGCTACAAGCAGTTTATCGACACGCATTTGCTATCGATGATGGTGAGTGAAAACCCCGATGCTAAAAGCCTGGAATACGACAACACGAGTTTGTCGGACCAATTGTCGCTGGGACTGCGCAACCTCGAGATCGATGTGTATGCAGATGCAAAAGGTGGAAAATTTTCCAAACCGGGTGGACTGGAATGGGCAGGAAAAGATCCACAGCGTCCATACGATCCAGATAACCTCATGGTGGAACCTGGACTAAAGGTGTTGCACATGCAGGACCTTGATTTCAGGAGTAGCTGTCTCACCTTAAAGAATTGCCTGGCTGAATTAAAAAGCTGGTCCGCAGCCCATCCCGCTCATGAACCAGTTTATATCACCATGAACGCAAAAGATGATACGGTAGCAAAGCCTGGCTTTAGTCCCCCGGAAAAATTCACCGCCGAGGTATTAAAAGAACTGGATAAAACGATCCGTGCTGAAATGGGAAATGAGAAGCTGGTTACGCCTGACCTGGTACGAGGTAAATACAATACCCTGGAAGAAGCAGTGCTTGCAAAAAACTGGCCCTCGCTGAAAGATGCCGCGGGCAAATTTGTTTTTATCCTGGATGAAAAAAACGAAAAACGAGACGCATACATTGATGGCAACCCTTCGCTTACGGGCCGGGTGCTATTTGTAAATGCTCCCGCAGGATCTCCATCCGCAGCCATTATGATCATGAATGACCCGCTCAAAGAGAAGGACCAAATTCAATCGCTGGTGCGGAAAGGATACATTGTGCGCACCAGAGCAGATGCGGAAACAAAAGAAGCCAGGGCAAATGACAAAACCCGTTTCAACGCGGCCTGTGAATCAGGCGCACAGATCATCACTACCGACTACTATCAAAAAAGTACCCTGTTCAACTCGCCCTACGCTATCAGCTTTGAAGATGGAAAATACATTCGAAAGAATCCGTTGATGAAGTGATATCTCCGGAATGGCTGTGACTGAAGCCCTGGGGAGAATAAAATATTGTTTGATTTTTTTAACCACCGGGACCGGCGGTTTTTTTATGCCGTCATTGTGAAGCGAGACAGCAGGACCGATAAATGTCCTTGTATTAAAGGTTTCTTGGGGTAGGGACAAAAAAAGGGGCCAGAATAGAAATTCAGCCCGTTTTAAAATCCAATATCCTATGAAAAACCATAGTATTAACGCGGCTTTTAAAACCGTATTGTAAAAAAGGAAAAATAATTTGCAAAAAATAATTCTGGCCGGTGGTCCGGGGACAGCATTTTGAGTCTTGTCACCCTCCTATTACACATTTGAGATATAGAAATGATTCGACACGAAAACCTGCGTACGACCTAAGAATCAATTAATTATATAAGGATACATTTGACTCAGCTTTACCCCCAAACCCAGCATTCCATGAAATACTACCTCGTGAACTACCTGATCTTACACGAAAAAAAAGTTTTAGAGAACGAAGCCATCTACCTCCCCCTGCATGGGTTCGCAACGATCTCTGCTTTCAAAGAAACCATCGCCCGTTCAAAAGAAAATGGCACTAACCCTGAAACGATCGTTATAAAAAGCTACCTGCAGGTAAGCCCGGAAGAGTTTAATCGGATCAATGCAGGCAATGCTTAGCATTCCCGCTGGCTGTAACACTACACTGATCTAAGCAGGCCGCCATCGATTGGGATATTCGTACCCGTTATATAGGCCGCATTTGCGGAAGCAAGAAAAGCTACCAGGTAAGCAAACTCCTCTGGTTGTCCGAGCCGTTTCGCGGGGATATCCAATTGCATATTGGCCTTTTGCGTTTCGATGCTGATCCCTTTTGCCTTTGCCTGGGCTCCATGAATCTCATTCAACCGCTCGGTATCGAAGTAACCGGTTAAAATATTGTTTACGGTTATTCCATCGGCTGCGACGTCCCTGGCCAAAGTTTTTGCCCAACTGATCACCGCCGAGCGTATGCTATTGGAGAGTACCAGGTTTTGGAGCGGTTCCTTTACAGAAATGGACGAGAGATTTATAATGCGGCCGAAATTTCGTTTACGCATCCCCGGCAGTGCCTGCATTGTCATAACATTTACGGTCTTAAACAGCAGGTCAAAAGATTGTTGATAATCAGCGATACCTTTCTCTAGCACAGTGCCCGCCGCCGGACCGTTGGTATTGTTTACAAGAATATCCACCACATGCTGCTCAAAAAAAGCGCTCATCGCCTGCGTAAATTTTCCAAGGTCGGCAAAATCGACTACGAGGTATTGATGCGTTTGTCCCTCAGCGGTAGACAACTGGCGCAACACGCCTTGCAAAGATTCTTCGTTACGGGCAAGCAAGGTCACCTGCGCCCCGGAGGCGGCGAGTTGTAAAGCAATGGCGCGACCAAGACCGCGACTGGCGCCGCCGACCAACGCTCTTTTTCCTTTGAGAGATATCTGCATATTATAGTTAGTTGAGAAAATGTGCGTGGACTGATCACAAAACCCGAATCATGTTACATATAATCCTCCCGGGGAGGAGAAAACACGTCCAGCAATTTGCAATCCGTCAACGCGAGACCACCATGTGGAATATTGGAGGGAATGGTTACCACCACACCAGGCTCATAAACTTTGCGCACACCGTCCACCGTGAGTTCAAACCTTCCTTCCAACACCTGGCTGATTTGTTCGTGCATGTGCTGGTGAATCGGCATGTAGGCCCCGGCCGTCACTTCGAGAAAGGCCATGGTCATGTTTTCGGTATGCACGTATTTGGCCTTGAACCCTTTCGTAATTTCTTTGACTGTAATTTTTTCCAGAGGCAGATCCATGATAAAATTTTTAGATAGCAATCGTTTTTTAATGAATACAAATTTATGGTTTTAAGTAAACGACCGCGCCTTGCTTGCGCTATCTCTTGTCAGGTATAGCCCGCTGCCCAAAAAGAGGAAATAATTACTTCACCCGAGGTTGTTTTGTCTATCCATTAACTTGCAATAAATCGAAGTGGCATGATAACCTATTTTCTTTTGTTTATCGGTGGGCTCATCACCGGCTTGCTGGTCTTGTATTTCTTCAAACTCAACCTGGAGCAGCAGTTACGTGCTTCAACAGAGCGGCAAAACCAGGACCAGCAACGACTTGTTTTGTTACAGGCAGACAAGGATCAACTGCTGGCACGTGCAACCACGGCCGAGGGTAGCAACAAATTCCTGGAAAAGGAATTCCAGGATTACTCGGAATTACAACGAGCACACCAGCAGGTTGAAAAGCGAATGGTGAGCCTGCAGGAGCAATTGAAACACGCAGAAGAAAAACTTGCCACAGAAAAAATTGCCCTCGAGGAAATGAGTGAGCGCTTTCGCTTTGAATTTCGCAACCTGGCCCAGGGAATCATGGAAGAAAAGACGGCTCGGTTTACCCAGGTAAATGAAGAAAAAATGAAAGCCATTCTCGATCCCTTGAAATTGGAAATGGTGGATTTCAAAAAGAAAGTGGATGACACCTATGACAAGGAAAGCAAAGAACGATTTACCCTCGGCCGCGAAGTACAGCGCCTGATTGAAATGAGCCAGCTCGTAAGCCAGGAAGCAAATAATTTAACGACGGCCCTTAAAGGCAATAACAAACAACAAGGAAATTGGGGTGAAATGATATTGGAAAGTATTTTAAATTTTAGCGGCCTTACTAACGGTCGCGAATACCTGGTGCAGGAATTTATCCGCGACAGCGCGGGAAATATTATCCGCGATGAAAATGGAAAAGGCTTGCAGCCAGACATCACCATCATCTATCCCGATCAGCGCAAGATCATCATCGATTCAAAGGTTTCGCTGGTAGCCTGGGAGCAGTGCATTTCCTGCGACGACACGGCGCAGCAAAAACAATTTTTAAAAGAACACATTCAATCCCTGCGCACGCACATTGATGGCCTCAGCCGCAAGAATTACCCACGGTATGCCCAGGCGCTGGATTACGTGCTGCTCTTTATCCCGATTGAACCAGCCTTTTTGGAGGCGGTCAAAAGCGATCTGCAGCTATGGAAGTATGCCTACGACAAACGGATCATGCTGGTAAGTCCTACAAACCTGCTGGCCATCCTAAAGATCATTGCTGATCTTTGGAAAGTAGAACAACAGAACAGGCATGCCATCGAGATCGCGGATAAAGCGGGCGCACTGTACGACAAGTTTACCGGCTTTGTCGACAACCTGGAATTGGTGGGTAAAAAATTGCAGGATGCCCAGCAATCTTATGACAATGCTTTTAAACAATTGGGCAGTGGTCGTGGAAACATCATCACCCGCGTGGAAGAACTGAAGAAAATGGGTGCCAATGCGGGCAAGCAGCTTCCTGACCGCCTGGTGGAGCAGCAACTGGATGAATAGAATGATAGGGGTAATTGGTAAATTTGAATTGAACCAGAAAGATTTTTAACCACATGAGCAGTGTCACCATCGCCAAACCGCAGGTTCAGATCGACGAGGCTGTGAAAGAACTTATTTCTTTGCAGCCTGAGCAATGTACCATTGTTCATTGCAGGTATTATACAACAGAACCGGCCGGGGTGCGAATCTGGCCTTCGACCTTCCTGGTTAGTGATGATGGTACCCGGACGAAGCTGGTAAAAGCATTCAATATTTCCATCATGCCTGAGTGGACCTTTCATTTTACGGAGAATGATTACATCCGTTTTACCCTGATGTTTGAAGGGCTGCCCCAGACTTGCCAGAAATTTTACGTGCTTGAAGAGATTCCCCAACCTTACGGTTTTTACAGCGAAATGATTTTGAGAAACAATTCCGGTGTGTACACCGCGGAAGTATTTTCCTGACCAGGTCTTTTACTTAAATTTTTATTCATGCGGCGAGGCCTGATCATTTTTATTCGCAACCCCGTGGCGGGGGAAGTTAAGACCCGCCTGGCGAAAACCCTGGGCGATGAGAAGACCTTGCTGGTGTACCAGTGGCTGCTCACACATACCCGGGAGATCACCCAGCCGCTGACCTGTGATAAATTTCTTTATTATTCAGGTGAGCCAGGTTCCGATGATGAATGGGCCAGTAGTCATTACTTTAAGCGACAACAGCTGCCCGGAGCACTTGGGGAAAAAATGTTGAGTGCCTTCGCAGAATTATTTGACGCAGGCTATGATCAATTAGTAATTATCGGAAGCGATTGCCTGGAGCTGGAAACTCCCCTGGTCGAATCCGCATTCCAGGCTTTACAGGAAAAAGATGTTGTTATTGGCCCATCAAATGATGGTGGTTATTACCTGCTTGGAATGAACAGTTTGATTTCGAACCTGTTTGTAAATAAGGAATGGAGCACAGCAACGGTTTATGCGGACACCATGCGTGATATTTCGGAGGCCAGGCTGACCGTTGAAGTGCTGCCGCGTTTGAATGATATCGACGAGGAAGCTGACCTGCCGGCAAGCTTCATCAACCGGTTAAACTGCTAATGATAAAGGATGGTTAAATGAGAAAGTTTTTTATGATTCAGCAAACTGGCAATGATCCTTTCAAGTATATAACTGGAAATCCGGCCAGGCCGGGAAATTATAAACCCGGGTACGACACCGGCATAAATATCATCTCATGAAAAGGCTTCTTGTACTGTTAAATATTTTGTTCCTGCTTAGTGGCTGCACTTTCGCGGAACCTGGAACAGGTATTGCTCCCACACACGAAAAATGGAGCGCCCTGTTGCAACGGCATGTCAGTCCAACAGGTGTGGTTAATTATAAAGGCTTCAAGGCAGATCTTCCAAAGTTGAAAGAATACCTCGACATCCTCAGTCGCCAACAACCTGCCAGCAACTGGACAAAAAATGAGTCACTCGCCTTTTGGATCAATGCTTACAATGCCTTTACCGTAAAGCTCATCGTTGATAATTACCCGGTTAAAAGCATCAAAGACCTCAACCCCGGCTTGTCGGTGATCTTCGTAAATACGATATGGGATAAAAACTTTTTTTCTATCGGTGGAAACAAAATGAGCCTGAATGACATTGAACACCGGCGCCTGAGGAAAATGAATGAGCCGCGTATTCACTTTGCCATTGTTTGCGCTTCTAAAAGCTGCCCGCGCCTGTTGAACTCGGCCTACGAAGCAGGCACCCTGGATCAACAATTGACTGCTGCCGGGCGCAATTTTTTAGCGGACCCGTTTAAAAATAAACCTGCTGTCTCGAACCCAAAATTGTCCAAAATTTTTGATTGGTTCAGCGGCGACTTCAGCAGTAAAGGGAAATCGAAAATTGATTTTATCAACCAGTTCATCAATATAAAAATTGATCCGAATACAAACATCAGTTACCTTGACTACGACTGGAGTTTAAATGATCGGTAAACTGATCCTGGCAACATCACTTATTCAGCACACAATTGACAAAGCAAAGAGATAGCGCAACAGAACACATCGTGATCATCGGTAACGGTATTGCCGGAATTACCTGTGCCCGGGAAGTACGGAAAAAATCAGCCAAACGAATCACCGTCATCTCCGGCGAATCTGAATTCTTTTTCTCACGTACAGCCCTGATGTATGTGTACATGGGGCACATGAAATTCGACCACATTCAACCCTACGAAGACAATTTCTGGCGTAAAAACCGGATCGAACTGGTACAAGCCTGGGTAAAACAAATTGATCCGGCTGCCAAAAAAGTTGAATTACAAAATGGCACGGCAATAAGCTATGATAAACTGGTGATCGCCACCGGTTCACAGCCTAATAAAACCGGCGTTACCGGCGAGCAGCTCAAAGGTGTGCTGGGTATGTACAGCAAACAAGACCTCGAGCACCTGGAAGAATTGACCGGCGGCTGCAAACATGCGGTGATCGTTGGCGGAGGACTCATCGGGATTGAGTTAGCCGAGATGCTCCATTCCAGAAAAATTGGTGTAACGTTCATCGTTAGGGAAAACGGTTTTTGGGGTTCAATACTACCTCCTGAAGAAGCGGCCCTGATCAACCGCCATATCCGTGAGCATGGCATTGACCTGCGGCTAGCCACCACCGTTACAGACATAGCCGGTGATGCAGCAGGAAGAGTAAGCTCCGTTGTTACCAATACCGGCGAACGCATCGATTGCCAGGTGGTGGGCTTAACGACTGGGGTGTCACCAAACATCGGAGTCATTGAAAATTCGGGTATCCATGCCCGTAAGGGTGTCCTGGTGAACACATTCCTGGAAACAAATATTAAAGACATTTATGCAATTGGTGATTGCGCGGAACAAACCAGCGCCATCGGGCTGCGAAAACCTGTTGAAGCGGTTTGGTATACCGGGCGGATCATGGGTGAAACGCTTGCAAATACCCTGTGTGGCGAACGGTCCGAATATGCTCCCGGCCATTGGTTCAACTCCGCGAAGTTCTTCGATATAGAATACCAGACCTATGGTTGGGTTTTTGCTAGACCACTAGAATATGAAGCACAATTTTTTTGGCAACATCCGGATGGAAAAAAATCGCTCCGCTTTTCTTTTCACCGCAACACCCGCAAATTTTTAGGAGTGGTCAGCCTGGGCATTCGTTTGAGGCAAGAATTTTTTAATGCCTTTTTGGACCAGGATCACTCCATCGACACTGTTATCCGGTACTTAAGAAAAGCGAATTTTGATCCGGAATTTTACGAGCGGCACGAGACGGTCATACAGGCCGCGTTTAAATCAAAGCATCAACTTCACGCACAACAAGTATGAGCGAACACTATCAAAATCTTTCACTGGCCAATCCGGAAGCAAACGAACTCAGCGGATCGCAGAAGTTGTTTCTCGCCCTTGGTTTGACAGGACTTTTTATTTTAGTCCTGGCGCTGGTAAATGTGCAGTTTCCCTATAAGGCGATCTGGTTGCTGGCTTCAATTGCGCTTATCCTGGTCGGTGTAATCGGTTATTCAAGGGCTTCCTACAAATCGCTTCCGGGCATTCACAACAATGGTGTGTTCTTTAAAAGCATGTCTGGCCGGGGCGTTTGGGCCTGGTCGCTCGGCGTGGTGCTTACGGCGCTCTATGTATTTCTTTATTGGTTGCCCGGGTACCTCGGTCTGGGCCAGGATGGAGCAGGCAACACGGGCCTGGTTGGCTTCTTTGATCCCCTGAGTTATTTTTTAAACGGGCATGCCGCCACTCAATGGTTTGTTTACGGTACCCTGTATACGCTGGCCATCCTTGCGTTCGGTTATAAATTCATTTTAAAATACCGGCACAACAAGTACCAGGTGATCCGCACGATATCGGTGATGTTTTTTCAACTGGCGCTGGCTTTTTTACTGCCTGAAATTTTAACGAAATTAAACCCAACTGTTCCCTACTTCTCAAAGGATATAAAGAACATGTGGCCACTGAACTATTATTTTTTCGAGGACTGGCATCTAACGGCGATGCTTAAAGGCGGCAACCTGGGAAAGTGGATGTTATACTTCGGCCTGGCGATGATCTTTATTGGCAGCCCGATACTTACTTATTTTTTCGGAAAACGCTGGTACTGCTCCTGGGTCTGTGGTTGTGGCGGTCTTGCCGAAACTGCAGGGGATCCATTTCGGCAACTATCAAGCAAAAAATTATCTGCCTGGAAATTTGAAAGATGGAGTGTTCATTTTGTCCTCGTGTTTGTAGTATTGATGACCATCGCTGTGCTGTATACCTTTCTTTCTTCGGATGCTAACAGTGGCTTCATCACCCGGGAAATTTTTACCTGGGGCATGGTGATCTTGTTGTCTGCGATCATTGCAACGATCTGGATCTTCAAACGGAAAAGTTTAGATAAGGATGCCCGCTATACGATGGTTTCGCTTGGTGTGATCGTGGTTGGAACGATGGTGTTGAACTTCTCCATGAATGCGACAAATATTTTCTTTATTGATAGCAACCTGTTGCGCTCGGTGTATGGATTTTTGATCGGGGCCGCTTTCAGTGGTGTTGTCGGGGTGGGCTTTTATCCACTGATGGGTAGCAGGGTATGGTGTCGGTTCGGTTGCCCGATGGCCGCTATCTTAGGTTTACAGCAGAAACTATTTTCGCGTTTCCGTATTACTACGAATGCGGGACAATGCATATCGTGCGGTAATTGTTCCACCTATTGCGAAATGGGTATTGATGTTCGGGCTTACGCCCAGAAGGGAGAGAACATCGTTCGTAGCAGTTGTGTTGGCTGCGGTATTTGTGCAGCGGTTTGTCCAAGGGGTGTTTTGAAATTAGAAAATGGTGATCGTTCAACCAGGTTTGAACAAGACCCGATCCAAATAAATAGAGACGGTATCTCAGTGATTGACTAGGTGAAGATGGATAGTATTATTTACATATTGAAAATTGCGGCGATAGGTCTTTATGGCCTGTCCCTCGCGTTCATCCTGGTGTTCAGTCTTACCCAGGTACAACTGCTCTTCCGCTATATTTTTTTAGGCCACAAGTACCGGGCTGAGCGCCGGAAGATCCAGGCATTTAAATCCCTTCCATTTGTTACCGTGCAATTGCCTGTCTACAATGAAAAATATGTTGGAGAACGGCTCATCGATTGTGTAAGCCAGCTTGATTATCCTCGCGATCGTTTCGAGATCCAGGTGCTCGATGACTCCACGGATGAAACAACAGCAATCCTGCAGCGAAAAATTCAGGAGCTCTCCAGTGTAGTAAACATTAAGTACATCCATCGTATCAATCGAACCGGTTACAAGGCAGGGGCATTAAAAGCAGGACTTGCCACTGCCAGGGGTGAGTTCATTGCAATATTTGATGCGGATTTTCTTCCAGCAAAAGATTTCCTTCTGAAATGCATTCACCAGTTCACCAACCCAAGGGTTGGAATGGTACAAACGCGGTGGACCTGGCTTAACAAAAATTATTCGCTTATCACCCGCGTGCAGGCTTTTGCGCTTGATACGCATTTTTCTATTGAGCAAGTCGGCAGAAACATCGGGAAGAGTTTTATCAATTTCAACGGCACCGGGGGGATCTGGCGAAAGTCGTGCATTGTAGATGCCGGTAACTGGGAGGCAGATACACTGACCGAAGACCTGGACCTTAGCTACAGGGCGCAGTTTAAAAACTGGCAGTTTGTATACCTCGAGGAGGTGGGTGCTCCTTCTGAATTGCCGCCGGTGATGAGTGCCGTGAAAACGCAACAATACCGGTGGAATAAAGGCGGTGCGGAAACGGCACGTAAGCATCTCCGTGAGTTGATGTCTTCTCCCCTGCCCTTTGCAACCAAATGGCATGGTGTGATGCACCTGTTGACGAGCGGGATGTTTGTATGCGTTGCCCTTTTCGCGGTGTTGAGCATCCCGGTTTTGTTGATCCGGGAAACCAATCCGGCCTTCAGCGGCTGGTTCAAAATAACAGATCTTTTATCAGGCGGATTTTTGATACTTGCCGGAATGTTTTTTATAACGGTCATGATCCGGCATAAAGATAAATGGAGCGGGTTGCTTTCGTTCCTGCGCAACTTTCCCTTGTTCATTTCTATGTCCATGGGACTTTCCCTACACAATGCGCTCGCTGTACTCGAAGGATATTTTGGGAAAAAGACGCCCTTCATCCGAACCCCGAAATTCAATGTGATCGCTGGTAGCGACCATTGGGCTGGTAATAGTTACATCCGGCAAGCAATTAATAAACTTACCATCGTTGAAGCCATCCTGGTGTTGTATTTCCTCGGCGGAATACTGCTGGCATTCTACCTGCACAATTACTCGCTCGTGGTTTTCCACGTGTTGCTTGCCTTTGGTTTCGGTGCCATCGTGTACTACACTTTGTTCCAGCACGCAGGTAACTTAACACCATCCTCGGAAAAAACCGCCAACAAAAAAGCGATGCTATGAAGAAGCGGTTGCTACCAATAATGCTAACGACCTGGCTTGCAATCCTTGCTGCCTGTAGCCAGAAAGCCAATGATCGCTCCTACAAAATAATGCTGAAGGGTTTGTTGCGTCATGACGTACACGAGATCGACGTTGCGACTGCCGTAAAAGACAGCTCCAGCATCTTCCTGGATGCAAGAGAAAAAGCAGAGTTTGAAGTGAGCCAGATCCGCGGTGCACAATGGATTGGCTATAACAATTTTGATCTCAATTCAGTCAAGTCGATCGCTAAGGACCAACCGATCATCGTGTATTGCTCTGTCGGTTACCGGAGTGAAAAGATCGCCGAAAAGTTAGTCGCGGCCGGATATCAATCTGTCAGCAATTTATATGGCGGCATTTTTAGTTGGGTGAATGAAGGGCAAGCTGTTTATCGAAACAACATTGCGACAAATGACCTACATGCCTATAGCTCCTTTTGGGGTAAGTGGTTGCGAAAGGGCAACAAAGTTTATGACTAAAATTTTGCTCGAAGACAATCTCAGCCTTAGAGAATGCAACGCAAGATCTATATTCTTTACCAACTCAAATAAACTCCCGGTACTACCTTACCGCAGCCCAAATTTTTTATACTCCACTAGTATAACTCCGGTTACAATGAGGTACTCCAAAGCAGTAACCCATAAAATTTCCTGGTAAGGCAACTGCATATAGGCGCTGTAAGTCAGGAACACCAGGGCAGACCAGGCATACGCAAAACGATACGAAGCAAAAAGAGCTGGGAATAACAGCACCGTGATGTACCAGGGATGGACCACCAGACTAAGGAAATAATAGATCACTACCGTGAACGACAAGCGCTGTACCAGGGCTTGCTGATGGAGGCTTATTTTCTTCAAACCAAACCAGCAGATGGCGAGGAAACTACCCAGCGACATGATCTTGCCCAACACAAAAATGATATTCACGCCTGTGACGTCATACCCGATCCACAGCAGCAAATAGTAGATGCTTGCATTAAATTCAAACCGATCGTAGTAGAGGCCAACACTGGAACTGATGTGTTGAAATGTATTGGAATCGATGAATGGAAGAAAACTCGCAGACAGGGTTATGAACAACACCAGGCCATAAACGGCGCCTTTACGAAACCCGAGGTACGCGAACACTGCAGGGAGCAAAATGAGGGGCATCAATTTGGTAGAGACGGCCAATCCAAAGCAGGCAGCAGACCAAAGTAATTTTTCCTGCACCAGGAACCAAAGCGTGGCAGCCAGGCACAACAACATAAAGACCTCACCATGCAGGTTACCCGAAAACTCCACGATCACCAGCGGGTTTAGCGCATATAAAAATACTCTTGATCTCGGCAGGTTGAAATGCTTCAGCAGTTTTAACGCGAAGAAGATCGTCCCTGCTTCCGCCAACAACGCGAAGCCCCGCAGCCAGGCGAGATCCGCCACGAGGTTGGCGCCACCTAACTTTACACTCAAATAAAAAAACAGTTGTAAAAAAGGTGGGTAAACAGAATAGTAATTAGGTGAATTCATGGCTGCCTTCATGTTTTCCATCAACGGCGGCAATGCCTGGTTAGGAAAGCTTGAAATTTCAGCAGGCGTATAGGCGTAAACGTTAAGACCATGGGCATTCAACATTCCATCCCAAATAAACCGGGCATAATCATCTGACAATTCAGGGATCGCGAAAAGGAAGACAAGGCGAAAGAGCAAGCAGCACAAAAGCAAAGTCGTGAAATGCTTTGCCGCGAAATCTTTCGCTGCCATCACACCATAACACAAAAATGCACAACCGATCAATAAAATAAAAGGAAAGAAGGAAGGTCGGGGTACGAGGTAGGAAATGAAATAATAAGCTGCCAATGAAACTATTGCGAGCACTGGTAAAAAGAGCCCGCTTGCTTTTGCCTGCATTCGGTTACATGTATTTAAAGATGGTATATAAAATTTTGTAACCTGCCAGCACCGTACCTTTCACCGTACCACTGATCTTTGATACACCTACGCGTCGACGGTAGTTAACGGCTACCTCGGTGCATACCAGGCGATGTTTGGCAGCTTTGAGTTGCATCTCAACTGTCCAGCCATAGGTGGTATCCTGCATATTTAAGTTCAGCAGCTTTTGGAAACGAATGGCGCGGAAAGGGCCGAGATCGGTAAACCTAACTTTGTAAATGCGTTTCAACAGCGTTGTTGCCAGCCAGGTGCCAAACACTTGTGGAACAGTCATGGAGCCTCTCTCCTTTTTGCCAAGTGCTCTCGAACCGATTACCATATCTGCACTACCATTTAAGATGGGGTCCAATACGAGTCCGGCCTCTTCGGGATAATCGGAAAAATCAGCGTCGATGAATAAAACAATATCCGGCACAACTTGTTTTGAAGCCAGGTAGGCGATGCCTTTTAAACAAGCGGAACCATAACCCTGCCGGGGCTCCTGTAACACTGTTGCTCCTGCCTCAGTTGCCTGCGCGGTGGTGGCGTCGGTTGAATTATTATTGACGACCACGATCTCCCGCAACAGATGTTGCGGCAATGCACTTACCACTTTTGCAATCGCGCCAGCCTCGTTGTAAGCTGGTATGATCACGTCAACAATTTTGTTCATGCAACATTTAAAAAGATGAAAGCTAAAATTAGGGCATCTATAACGCCGGCAGCATTTTCCTTCCATCTTGTTCATTACTTGCATCGATGGTGACAAGAAAAACTAAAATACCTTTGGACAAACCGCGTTACCTAATCAATTTTATGCGACAGCTTTTTTATATTTCTTTTTTATCCTTCCTGGTGCTGATCATGTCTTGCCAGGATAAACCGTCTGCACCTTCCGGCAACTTACCTAAAATAAAAAGGGAACTGAATTTAATCCCCCTAGACACCGCTGAATTTAAATTGAACAGCGAGTGGAACAAATACTGGTATGCCGGGAACGCGGAAATCACTTCCTATCATTTGAAACAATCGCGTTACGGCGAAATACATGAAGGCAACCTGGTAAACATATTTGTGACAGAAGATTTTTCTAAAACCAAACAAGTAAAACTTGATGAGCCGGAAGATGTTGGCTCAGACAGGATCAAGATCCTTAAATTAAACCAGTCGTTGAAATTCGTGACCGGAATCTACCCCTACTCAATGATGTTAAGCACCTTTTCTCCGCTGGATATTAACCGTTATCCGCATGCGATAAAAATTACTGCTTCGGCGCAGGAGTGGTGCGGACAAAGTTTTTTCCAATTGAACAATTCAGGCGGTGAATTCCTGCTGGAGCAACGATCTTACTTTGAAAAAGAAAACGATCACGATCTCAATATTCCCCAGGTTGTATTGGAAGATGAACTTTGGAATCGCCTGCGTCTCGATCCCATGCAAATGCCAATTGGTAAACAGCAGGTACTCCCGGGCGCCCTTTACTTCCGCTTGTCGCACAAACCACTGAAGGCCGACACCGCGGAACTTAAATTAACAGAGCAAGACAGTACCTTAAAGTATTCCATCTCATACCCCGAGTTAAACAGGCAACTGGAGATCAGGCTCGAGAAGAAATTCCCTTACGCGATCCTCTCCTGGATGGATACGTTTCCGGGCATCGACGGAAAAGTGCTCACGACAACGGCTACACGCAATAGAACGATCATGCTTGATTATTGGAACAAACACGGGAATGTGGACCGGGAGTTGAGAGCGCAACTGGGTCTTCAACCCGGCCTGCAATAACGATCAGGTCCGAAGGAATTTTTTGTAAGCCGCCACCAGCATCTCTTGCGAACAGCCTTTTTTATACAACTGTACGATACGGTAGTTTGCCTGCTGCACCTGTAACCAGGAATTCTGGTCATATTTACGGGCAGACACCAAGGCCGCCCCGGGCATCACCTGGTATCCTGCTTGCTTGCGGGCCCGCTCAACCAGTTCATATTCTTCCATCAATAACATATTCTCGCGGTAGCCACCAATTGAGTCAAACAATTCCTTAGCGATAAACAAGGTTTGATCGCCGCCGTAACAAACGAACCAATCAAACCGCGTAAAAAAGGCATTCATTTTTAACAGCCAATTATTAGTGTCAAACCGAGTCTGGTAGCGGCCAAGCGCATAACCGCTGCTCACGGATTTTTCAATGTCCTGAAAATAACTGGCAGGCGGCAAGGTATCGGCATGTACAAAATAAAGCACCTCACCCCGAGCCATCCCCGCCCCGAAATTCATCTGCCTGGCCCGCCCCTTTTGCTCTATACTTACAACCATTGCCGGCGTCGTTTGGGCGATACTCACAGTATCATCCGTACTTCCGCCATCTACAACAATAACCTCCAGATCAACACTGGCAGCATTTTCAAATAGGTGATCGACCAGGCGCCGGATGTACCGGGCTTCATTAAATGTTGGGATGATCACGCTTAGCCTCATGCGATAAAAATTCTTATGGCAATTTATGCGATTACGCCATCATTATTTCGAAGGGGTTGCCAGCAGTTTTTTTTGAAACCCCCCAGGCTGTGCCAGTATCAAACATTCTGTCCGGAATCGGACAGTTTTTGATCATCGACTTCCCTGAAACCCTTACCAGTACTGCATCCCAGTTTGGCACTCAACTTGAATAACTTTCCGTCAAAAGAAACTTATGGACACGGCGATAGACGAAGCAACCATCTCCCGAAAAAAAAGAAAAACAATCTTCATCCTGCTGGTAATTGTTGCCGTGCTGGTGGCCGCAGTGTTTTTATTGCGCTCATCGTTCGCCTCCTCATTGAAAAAATCAAATATCACCACGGCCGTGGTGGAGAAAGGAAATATTGAAAATACGATCAATGCGACCGGGGAGATCCTGCCGGAGTTTGAAGAGATTATTACCAGCCCGATCAGTGCCTCCATCCAAAATGTGGTGGCTGATGCAGGTGCCACGGTGAAAACCGGCCAGTCTGTGCTGACCCTGGACAAAGCCGCTTCCCAGATGGAATTTGAAAAACAAAAATTCGGCCTGCAATCAAAACAAAATGACATCCAAAAACTAAAACTGGAATTGGATAAAAGTTTCTACGACATAAAATCCAACAACAACATCAAACAACTGCGGATCTCCAGTCTTGAAGCCGACGTCGAAAATGCAAAACGCCTTTACAAAGCGGGTGGCGGCACCCGGGAGGATGTTGACAAAGCAGCGCTCAACCTTAAAGTTGCCCTCTTGGAAAAACAACAGCTTGAAAATGAAATAAAAAGCAAACAGCAAACCATGCAGGTCGAGATGCGGGAAGCGGGTATTGCAGCCGCGATTCAACGCAATGACCTCAACGAATTACAGCGCAAACTTCAAC
Organism: Ferruginibacter sp.; assembly: GCA_030655145.1. Taxonomy (GTDB): domain Bacteria; phylum Bacteroidota; class Bacteroidia; order Chitinophagales; family Chitinophagaceae; genus Ferruginibacter. The sequence continues at coordinate 21,486 of JAURWD010000174.1, read as the reverse complement.
TCGCCAACATCGTGGCTAAAAGAGACGGGGTGATCACCTGGATCAATAAGAACATTGGCGCCACTGTCCAGGAAGGAGAGGCCCTGGCCCGCATTGCTGACCTGTCCAGCTTCAAAGTGCAGGGCAGTATTTCGGACGCCTATCTTGATCAATTGCGTAACGGCATGACGGCCATCGTGCGGATCAACGAAACGCAGGTACGCGGCACCGTTATCAACGTGCAGCCTTCGGTACAGAATGGTGTGGTGCTATTCAATATCCAACTCAATGAACGAAACAACCAGTTGCTTCGTCCCAACCTAAAAGTTGATGTGTTCCTGGTGACCTCTTCAAAAAACGAGGTACTGCGGGTTGCCAATGGCCCAGCTTTCAAAGGAACAGCTACGCAAGACATTTTTGTGCTGGTAAATGGCAAGGCTATACGCCGGTCTGTAAACGTTGGCATGACCAACTTCGACTACGTTGAATTAAAAAACAATGTGCAGCCCGGTGAGGTCATCATTACCTCTGACATGACACAATTTAAAAATGCAAAAGAGATCACCATCAATAACTAAGGGCATGAAACTGATCCTCGTTTATACTTTACTGTTACTAGCATTGAACGATTCTCTATCGGCGCAGTCCGTGGGTGATACGCTGGTTCTTTCTTTAAAAGAAGTGGTAGAGCGTGCAAGAACAAAATCAATTGCATCCAAACAAGCGGGCACAACCCGGGAAACGAAATACTGGGAATACCGCACCTTCAAGTCGAACTACCAGCCCCAACTTTCGCTTGATGGCCGCCTACCCTATTATAACAAAACCTTTATTGAAGTTCAACAACCGGATGGTACCATCCAGTTTCAATCGATCCACAACAACAACTCCTCTTTGAACCTGTCCTTCAGTCAAAGCATTTCTGCCACCGGCGGGTCAATCTTCGGTACGACGCAGCTGCAACGCTTTGATGATTTTGACCGCAAGAATACCTTGTACAACGGGGTTCCTTTCGGTCTCGGCTACACGCAACCGATCTTTCAATTCAACAACCTGAAATGGGAGCAGCGCATTCAACCCCTAAAATTTAACGAAAGCAAACAGGCATACATTGAATCAATGGAACAAATAGCCTACAAAGCGAGCGGCTATTTTTTTGACCTCCTGCTTGCCCAGGTAAACTTCCAGATCGCCGAGACCAACCTCGGTAATACACAAAACATCCTGCGCATAGCGAACGAGAAATTTGATATTGGTAAGATCTCTAAAAACGAGATCCTGCAGTTGCAACTTGAACAATTGAAAGCAAAAAAAGCGGTGGGCATTGCCCGGCGTGATATGGAGATAGCGACGCTTAACCTGCGCGCCTACACAGGTCTGCAGGATGCGCAAAGAATAAAACTGGCTGTTCCCGGCGCAGCCGTAGACATGGTGGTATCCGCGGAAAAAGTAATCAAAGAAGCCTACAGTAACCGCAGCGATGCCATTGCGTTTGCACGGCGCATCGCCGAAGCACAAAGAGATGTATCGAAAGCGAAAGGAGATAACGGTTTAAATGCTGCACTGACGGCCCAACTCGGCTTTTCAAAAACTGGCACCACCATTCCGAAGGTTTACCAATCGCCGAAAGACCAGGTGCTGGTTCAGTTAACTTTTTCTATCCCAATCCTTGACTGGGGCCGTTCCAAATCACGGACGAAAACCGCGGAAGCCAATTTGCAGTTTGCCAATTATGCAGTGGAACAGGACAAACAAATTTTTGCCCAGGAGATCGTAACGCAGGTAACCTTGTTCGATATGATGAAGGATCAATTGGTCCTGACGGCCGAAGCGGACAGTATCGCCAGTGAAAAATACCAGATCGCCAAAGAGCGCTATGTGCTAGGTAATTTAAGTATTACCGACCTGAGCATTGCTTTCCAGGAAAAAGACCAGGCCAAACGAGATTACATTGCCGCGTTGCGGGATTTCTGGGGCGCCTACTACCAATTGCGTTACCTGAGCCTGTACGACTTTGAGAAAGATGAAAAGATAAGGGGATAGTTCTTCTCGTTGAATTCAATAAATCTATCAAAACAATGAAAGATAAAGTAACAGGTAGTAAAAATTAAAGTTCAGCATTCAATACTATAATACAATCCAACTTTATTATTCAGCCACACACGGGGGAAAGTCCCGGGTTTCAAATTTTAAAAACACAAAGCCATGATTCGCTTACAAAACATTGAAAAAGTTTATCGCACAGAAACCGTTGAAACGCTGGCATTGAACAGCATCAGTCTCGACGTACCCAAAGGAGAATTTCTTTCCATCATGGGACCATCCGGATGCGGCAAAAGCACACTCTTAAACATTATGGGCTTGCTGGATGCACCGTCCAAAGGCGGGATTCAAATAGATGCCCAGGCCACCGGGAACTTGTCAGACAAGCAGCTTGCTCAATTCAGGAACCAGAAGATCGGGTTCATCTTTCAAAGCTATCACCTCATAAACGATTTGAAAGTGTTGGACAACGTGGAACTCCCACTGCTCTACCGCAGCAGCACTGCTAAAGAAAGAAAACAACTCGCGACCGAGGTCCTGGAAAAAGTTGGTTTAAGTAACCGCGTGAAGCATTTCCCCACGCAATTATCGGGCGGACAAAAACAACGTGTCGCCATCGCAAGAGCGATCGTTGGCCGTCCAGAAATAATTCTTGCGGATGAGCCAACCGGTAACCTCGACAGCGCGATGGGCAATGAGATCATGGAGATACTCATCAACCTAAATCGCCAGGAAGGAACTACCATCGTGATGGTAACGCATGATGAACAAATGGCCCGTAAAACCCACCGCCTAGTACGCTTGTTTGACGGAAGCCAGGTGCAGTAATAAAAAAAACAGCATTTATGAAAATCGAATCAACCACACCGCGGCACAATTTCAATTATGAGACAATCCTGGTCTTAATTACCTGCATCTCGATGCTCGTTTCAGCCAGTACTTTTCAGACATCCTCCTGTGGATGTGCAGCCAGTAAAAATCCGCTACCTGAAGGGAATACCGGGTTGAAAGATTTCTTTTTCAAATACCCGAATCTTTAATGGAAGTAAACTTTCCATTTTAATCATCAAATACATTAGCCATGTTTAAAAATTATTTCAAAATAGCGATCGCAGTCCTTCGGCGCCGAAAGTTTTTCACCTTTATCAGTTTGTTCGGCATCAGTCTGACGCTCACCATCGTGATCGTGCTTGCTTCCTTTATTGATCACCTGGTTAGTGCTGGCTACCCTGACACCCAGCGGGACAGGGAGCTGTACGTAAACTCACTCCGCCTGATGTCTTCAAAACAAGGGTACAGCAATACCGGTCCCGCGAGTTTCTATTTCCTGAACACTTACGTATCCAAACTTAAAACGCCAGAAAGGATGGCAATCGGGTCCATCTATGTCGCGACGAATACCTATGTCAATAACAAAAAACTTGTCATAAATCTCAAGTACACAAACGATGAATATTGGAATGTGTTGAGCTACTATTTCCTGGAAGGAAAAGCCTTCAATAACACCCAACTGGTAAACGGCGAAAAAGTAGCCGTCATCTCTGAAGAGACGCGTGATAATTATTTTGGCAAAGGTGTGAGTGCCGCGGGCAAGTACCTGGAAACAGATAATGTGCAATACCGCGTTATCGGTGTGGTAAAAAACGTTCCTGTTACGCGGGTGTTCGCGTACGGCGATATCTATGTGCCCTACACGTTATCAAAAAGCGACCTTAATAACAAGCAACTAACGGGAATGTATACCGCTATTTTGCAGGCAAAAGATAAAGACGATCTCCCGAAGATCAGGGAAGAGTATAACCAGATGATCTCGCGGATGCCAAAGACGGATAAAGAGTTTGACCTGATCTATTCCTACGCGGATACTTACCTGGAATCTTTTACGAGGATGATGCCCTTTAGTTCGCCCGGCAACTCAGGCATTACGATTTTTTACGCCATCATTGCCATCTTCTTCCTGCTGTTTTTATTGTTGCCCACGCTCAACCTTGTAAACATCAATATCAGCCGGATCATGGAGCGGTCGTCGGAAATCGGCGTCCGCAAAGCATTTGGAGCTTCTTCCAAAACCCTGGTCTACCAGTTCATCACGGAAAACCTTATCCTCACCTTTATCGGCTGCCTGGTAGGGATCGTTCTCTCCTTCCTCATCATCCAGGTAATAAATAATAGTGACCTCATTTCACATGCGGACTTGAAAATTAATTTAAACGTTCTTTTTTATAGCCTGCTTGCCACGCTCATCTTTGGTCTGTTATCCGGCGTTTACCCGGCCTGGCGCATGTCGCGGATGCAAGTGGTTCACGCATTAAAAGCACAATAACTTTTCACTATACAACTTACAGATATGTTAACGCATTTATTCAAGCTCATCTGGAACAAGAAAAAACAAAATTTCCTGCTCATCATGGAGATGCTGGTTTCGTTCCTGGTGATGTTCGCCGTGTTTACCCTCATCGTCTACTATTACCAGAACTACACCAGGCCGCGTGGTTTTGAATTCGAAAAAGTTTGGGCTGTAAACTACCAAAGTCCACAAGGCATGTCGGATAAAGACAGTATTGCTGCCTTCAATCAATCGTTGAAACAACTGATCAAGTCGATGCCCCAGGTGGAGAACGTAAGCTTTGCTGCCAGTAATATTCCTTTTTCGATGAGCACCCATAACACCAATGTGTCGCATGAAAAGATCTCCGAGATGGCGCACATTTATGCTGTTGATGATGAGCATAAAGATGTACTCAATTTTAACCTAAGATCGGGCAGGTGGTTCAGTCGGGCCGACCAGGGATCAAGGGAGACAGCGGCGGTGATCAATGCTGACCTTGCACAGAAGTTTTTCGGCAACGGCCAGCCAATTGGAAAAACAATTGATTTTGAAGGAAAGAAATTAAAGGTGACCGGTGTGATCGATGACATTAAAGACAAAGGTGATTACCAGGGCCCGGATAACAATCTTTTTATCCGCATTGACACAAGCAACCAGGCATGGATCGGTGCAATACTGGTTAAAGTAAAACCTACCGCTGATGCAGCTTTTGAAAGCCGCTTATTTAAATCGCTCTCAAATGTGATCCGAAATTCGAGCATCGAGATAGAGCATCTCGCAGACAAACGCGTAACAAAAAATAACCTGACCCTGGTGCCAATGATCATCTTATTGGTGGTGGCCGGCTTCCTCATTATCAATGTGGCGCTAGGTTTATTTGGCGTGCTCTGGTATAACATCAGCAAACGCAAAGGTGAAATTGGTTTAAGAAGAGCCGTTGGGGCAAGTGGCGGATCGGTGTCCAAACAACTGGTTACTGAAGCCCTTATTTTGTCGACCTTATCACTAATCATCGGGTTGTTTTTCGCAGTGCAGTTTCCGCTCATGAATGTGTTTGACCTGGCGGCGGATACCTATTACATTGCCATCGCCTGTGCCGTTGCTTTTATTTACTTGTTGGTTATCATCTGCTCCCTGTACCCGGGAAGACAGGCTGCCAGCATTTATCCTGCTGTTGCATTACACGAAGAATAACCGGGTTACAGGCAATAAATTTTTGTTATTAACCGGGTTCTTAAAGGTGATCAACATTACTGACTAAAGTGTTACAGCAGGAAAAGTACAATGCATAAAATCGATTAAATTGCCGCTTTATTATGATACTGATTATAGATGACGATATTGCTGTTCGCACCTCTTTACTGCTGTTGTTTCAGAAGGAACATTTCAAGGCTACAGAGGCATCTTCCGCTGAACAGGCCCTGTCTGTGCTGGCAGAAAAAAACATCTCGCTCATCATCCTCGACTTAAATTTTTCCATAGAAACTTCAGGGAAAGAAGGCATGGAGCTATTGGCAAGAATTAAAGCCGCAAGGCCACTGGTCCCGGTGATCCTGATCACCGGCTGGGGCACCATCGAACTGGCAGTGAAGGGTATGAAACTGGGCGCAAATGATTTCATCAATAAGCCCTGGAACAATGATCACCTGGTGCAATCGGTGAAGACGCTCCTGCACTTGCAGGATAAAAAACCGGAACATCATTCCCGCAAACAACTGAACAATCTCTATAATTTTAAACAGATCATCGGGGAAGATAAGCGCCTGCTCGACCTGCTGGAAACCGTTGGTCGCGTTGCACCAACGGACGCCCCTGTTTTGATCACCGGCGAAAGCGGCACTGGTAAAGAACTGATAGCTGAGGCGATTCACCAGAACAGCATCCGCATAAGCAAACCATTTGTAAAGGTTAACCTTGGCGGCATCTCGACCTCTCTGTTTGAAAGTGAGATGTTTGGTCATGTTCGTGGTGCCTTTACTGATGCCCGAACCGACCGTATCGGCCGCTTTGAAATGGCAAACAAGGGTACGATCTTCCTGGATGAGATCGGTGATCTTGATGCGGGCAGCCAGGTGAAATTGTTGCGGGTGTTGCAAGACCGCAGCTACGAAGTATTGGGTAGCAGTCGCACCAAGACGGTTGACCTCCGCGTAGTTTGTGCTACCAATAAAAACCTTGATGCAATGGTGGAAAAAGGAAGTTTTCGTGAGGACCTGCTCTACCGGGTAAATCTTATCACGCTTCACTTGCCGGCCTTACGCGAAAGGCCAGGTGATATCCCGTTACTCGTCAACTTTTTCATCAACAACTTAAAAGAGATTTACAATCGTCCTGCACTCACTGTAGCCGCTGAAGCAATGCGCTGGCTGCAGCAATTGCCCCTGCCGGGGAATATTCGCCAATTAAAAAACCTGGTGGAACGGTCTGTGCTTGTCAGCAGGAAAGATCACCTTTCCATTGATGACTTCCGCTTGCAATTGGAATCATCGCCAGGAAAAAAGGGGACCTTGCAATTACCGGAAGTTGGTACCTTAACCCTGGATGAAATTGAAGTGCTGATGATCAGGCGGTCCCTCGAATTTCATAAAAATAAGATCTCGAAAGCTGCAGCTTCACTCGGTCTCACCCGGAGCTCACTCTATCGCCGACTTGATAAATACAAAATACCTTACGATGAGACTTCGGACTAAATACATCCTCTTTGTTGTAATACTCCACCTCATTGCGCTGGTTCTCTCCTATTCTATTTTTAAAAAAGATCAGCTGCTCTTCATTGGATCGGAAGTGATCATCCTTATTTCGATGGGTATCGCCTTCCAGCTTTACCGCCAATTGTTGCAGCCACTGCAACTGTTAATGCAGGGAGCCGAAGCCATTAAGGATCGCGACTTCAATGTAAAATTTGTCGCCACCGGGAAATACGAAATGGACCAGCTTATCGACGTGTATAATCAAATGATCGATGAGCTGCGGACCGAGAGGACGCGGCAAGAGCAACAGCACCTTTTCCTGGAAAAACTAATTCAAACCTCGCCTACCGGCATTCTTATCCTGGACTATGATGAACGCATACACGAAATAAATCCAAAGGCACTCAAGTTATTGGAGCTGGAAGAAACTGCCGTGCTTGGAAAAGCAATATCTGAGATCAACCATTCCGTGCTGGAGCAGATCCAACAACTTACTTCGGGCAAGGCCCGGATGGTGACCTACAACGGGGTGAACAGTTATAAAATTCAAAAATCCCATTTCATAGATCGTGGGTTCGCCCGCCATTTCGTAATGATCGAAGAGCTGACCGCCGAAATTTTAGCGGCGGAAAAAAAGGCTTATGGAAAAGTGATTCGAATGATGGCGCACGAAGTTAACAATACAATCGGGCCGGTAAATTCAATCATTCATTCCGCGTTGGATACGCAAAATATCTGGAGCACTAGCGAAACTGATCCATTGAAAAATGCCTTGCAGGTCGCGTACGAACGTAACAATAACCTAAACATTTTCATGCGAAATTTTGCGGATGTTGTCAGGCTGCCGGAGCCGGTGAAAAAACAAGTCGACCTCAATAGCACAGTAAAAAGTATAGCAGACCTGATGCAAACAAAGGCTGGCGAAAAACAGATTGACTTTAGTTATGAATTTTCGCAGGCGCCCATCTACATCAGTGCCGACCAACAGCAACTGGAGCAGGTCCTGATAAACGTGGTCAAAAACGCGATCGAAGCAATTAGCGGCTCCGGCGAAATTAAATTTGCCACAAATGCCCCGTTGAGGCAACTAACCATTACGGATAGTGGCAACGGGATAGCGCGCCTGAGTGCAGATCAATTGTTCTCCCCGTTTTTTAGTACGAAAAAAGATGGACAAGGTATTGGGCTGACGCTGGTAAAAGAAATTCTCCTGAATCATGGCTTCGAGTTTTCGTTGACCTCGCCACATCCCGGCGAAACTGTCTTCCTTATTCGCTTTCCACTGAATTAATTAGCAGGCTCTTCATCTTTTAAAAACCGGATCGTTTCCGCGAGAATGCTTTCCATGGCTCTAGGGAGCGTGCTGCCGAGCCAGGGATGGCGACGGTCAAAAACATGGTCGGTATCCAGCGTAAATAATTTAGCTGCATTGTACCAGCTGATGAGCTCATAAGCGTGCTCAACCGCAACGGAAATATCTGACTGGCCGTGACAAACCAGCAACGGCATTTCCAGCCGCTCCATCGCTTGTTTTATGTCAAGCTTTTCTTTGTTTGTCAGGTAGTCTTCGTACAACTGGTAAAACAGCGGCATTTGCTGGTTCGTCCTGGTGTTCGTGTAGTATTGAACACCGTCTTTTTTCCAATCTTCCATCTTCTTTGCCGCCCAATTGCCCCAGGGCGTTTTGCATTCGCTGACGGAGGCCCAGGTAACGATCTTGTGTATGCGCTTATCGACCGAGGCCTGCAACAATACGATGCCGCCGCCCATACTGTGCCCGATCAGACTTATTTCACCAGCGTCGATATTGTCACGAAACATATGCTCGCCTTTTGCTACCCAGTCAATTATTTTTTCCAGGTCCTCCAGTTGTTTCGAATAATTGTTTTTTCCAAAAGCATCCAGGTCCACAAAATCTTCGGGATTGGCTGGCGTAGTTCCATTATGTGAAAAATTAAATTTGACAAATGTGAAACCCGCTGCAACAAACCGTTCAGCCACCAGGTCAAACTGGGCCCAGTCCTTAAAACCATTAAAGCCATGCGCATAGATGACGACCGGCCGTTGTTCGTCGCGGGCATAAAAAATATCTACTGCCATCTCGCGATCAGCGGCTCCTTTTACAATTATATTTTTTTCAACCAAGGGGATCATACACTATGCGTAAATACAGAAATTATTGTTTGATTTTCAAGCTTGTTCTTCCACCACCTGCTCAAAAATAAGCTTAAAGGTTGAGCCTTTGCCGGGTTCCGAATCCACTTCGATGTGTGCATGGTGCGCCTGCATGATGTTGAGCGTTGTAGCCAAACCCAGGCCGATACCGGTTCTTTTAGAAGTGAAGTAAGGTTCAAAAAGTTTTGCCTTATTTTCCGGACTGATCCCTACCCCATTATCTTTTATGAGCAACTCTGCTTTACCGTTAGTAGCCCTGCTAATGATACTCACGACACCAGCCTCTGCTGGTACCGCCTCAATGGCATTGACAATGATATTTGTGATGGCCAGCCTGAGTTTGACTAAGTCGGCCTGGATCATAACAGGTCTTACAGTTTTATGAACCGCCGTTACGGTTATTTTCCGGAGTGTTGCTTTATCCTGTACGGCCGCAACCAGCTCATCCGCAAGTTCATCCAACGATATGCTTTTTAAGGTCATCACCGCCGCATTTGAGCTTTGAAGTAACTCAGTAATCAGCGTATCGATCTTTACTTCGCTCCGGTCCACAATATCAAGTAAAATTTTACCATCAACCCGGTTGGTCGGATTTTGCAATTGCTGCACGGCCATTTTTATATTTTTCAATGGATTACGTACTTCATGGGCCATCGTATGAATAAAGCGCCCGGTGGCAGCGAGCTTCTCCGTCTGCAGGGTAGCCGCCTCAACTTTTTTAATATCAGTGATGTTGTGAATGATGCCCTGTATGTATTGCGGATCGCTGCCATTTGCTTCGAGGGAAGCATTGATCAGGCAACTAACGATTTCTCCCGACTCACTCACTAACTGCGCTTCAAAATTTTCAACCTCGTTATGTTTCACCAGCAGATTCGTGAACCGCGTCTTTACCCGTTCATCTTTAAAAAAATCCAATAACTTTTTGTTAGCGATACATTCAGCCACGGGATATTGTAACAATTCAGTGACCGCCGGGTTGATCGTGGTGATAGTCGTGTCTTCCCGGGCGATAAAAACAACATCTATCGACTTTTCAAAAAAGCTCCGGTACCTGCGTTCGCTGGCCATTAGCTGTTCCACGGTTTGGCTTCGTTCCAGCGTGTAGCGGATGGTGCGCTCCAGTTTGTCTTCATCAACCTCGTCCTTTACCAAATAATCGAAGGCACCGGCACGCGTTGCTTCCTGGTCAATTTTTCGATTACCCTTGCCCGTGAGCAAGATCACCGGGGTGGTACAACTTGTTTGCTGAATTTCTTTTATAAGGTCAATGCCATTGCGGGCACCCAAAAAATAATCGGTGAAACAAATGGTATAGGCATTTTTTAGTAAAGCATCGATGGCTTCCTCGTACCGCGGGATCCAATCTAATTGAAAAGCCCAGGTTTCAATTTTTTCAAGTAACTCTTTCAGAAGTACAAAATCGTCTTCGTCGTCGTCTACTATTAATATTTTTATGAGATCAGGCAGGTTAGTAGACATGGTTAGATTATTGCTTCAAGGTTGAAAACCTCTAAAGAAAGAAAAAATCGTTCCTTTTTTCACTTCGTCTGAAGGTTTTCAAAATTTAGCCCAGGCAAAAAATGAAACGTAGAATAACTTTGTTTTGAATTTCGTATTTCTACGCACCTGGAACGGAAAAACTCAATTTTAGCAAATCGCTTTATATGGCACTAAAAGTTTTATTGGCAGACGATGATAACATTGCTGTGTTCCTGCAAAAGATCATCATTCTCGAAAGCAGGCTGGCGGATGATTTGGTGACATTTACCAATGGCCAGGAAATGATTGATTTCCTGGATAAGGAAGAAAACCCAGAGGACTTTTACCTCATATTTTTAGACATCAATATGCCGGTTATGGGAGGCATCGAATTTTTGGAGGTTATCGGCGCAAAGCCCTATGCCAACAGGGTTCTGGTCGCACTGGTATCTTCCTATTCAATGATCAAGGACCACGAGATCGCCACAAAATATCCGCAGGTGATTACTGTGTATGAGAAGCCTGTTACGACAGAAACCTGCAACATACTGTTGAATTTGCCACTAATACGCTCCTTAGTTTCGGGCAGTACTTTCGAGGGAAATTAATTCCCCAGTACACTAAGCTGATCGCACTCAAGTACAGCCCTTCTGAAAAAGACAGGATTGGCATAATTTTCCTTCATTTAACTATTGGCAAACAATCATTTTATCAATCCCCCATCTCAAAATTTAAACATGGAAAAGAATCTGCATAGTGCCGAGGCTGTGAAAAAACTGAAGTCCCTGGTTGAAAGCATTGGCACCTGTATGTTTTACACAAACATCTCTTCAGGCGACCATAACACCAGGCCGATGGCTGTGATAGAAGTTGACATGAACGGGAACCTTTGGTTTTTCACCAGTGTTCAATCAACAAAAGTAAAAGACATTGAAAAGGATTCAGGTGTGCAGCTGGCATTTGCGCATCCGGGCAAGGATAGTTATCTCGATCTACGTGGCTTAGCCAGCATCGAGACGGACCGCAAATCCATTGAAGAAAAATGGAACCCGATCGTAAAGGCCTGGTTTCCGGAGGGAAAAGATGACCCAAACCTGTGTTTAGTAAAGGTGAAGACTGACGAAGCCCATTACTGGGATACAGAAACCACGAAAATGGTGGAAATGATCAAGATCGTTTCGTCTGTAGTGAGTGGAAAAAAATTAGCGGAAGGCGTACACGGAGACCTGCTTGTATAAGATGGCTTAAATCAAATCCGGGTAGAAGAAGCTTCTACCCGGATTTTTTATGCAAAATAAATAAGATTATAAAAATTGTTCAATGTCTTTAAGCGAGATCGGTTTCTCTAAAACGTTGATTGAATTGCCAAGTACCGCCCGGTATTCTTTCGCAGCCTGGTAGGCGCTGATCAGGGTGATGTGCATTTGAGGATATTCCCGGTGTAGATTTTCTGCCATTTTCCAGCCCATGCCATCGGGTAGGTTATTATCAAGCAGCAGGGCGTCGGGCATGATGGTGTTTATTTTATCAAATCCATCAGATAAGGTATGTGCTGTGTGAACCTCGTAATTTTTTTTTTGTGAGAAAGAGCTTGATCATCAAACACAAGTCTATTTCATCATCTACAATCAATACTCTTTTCATACACAAATTCTTCCTAAAAACGTGCCAGCGATTTCCAGGTGAAAATCCTGCTCCGTGTAGAATATATTCCTCGATGAAAATGGCACAATTATTTGACTTATTCGGCGTACAAGCTTTCATTAACCATTAAAATATTTTCGTATGTCAAATCCTAACAAAATTCTATTAGGCCTGCTTGGTGCAGCAGCGGTGGGCGTGGTTGTAGGTATGCTTTTAGCCCCGGAAAAAGGCGGAGAAGTTCGTCAGAAAATTGCTGATAAGGCGACCGACCTGGCTTCTAAAATCGGAGACTACATTACTTCGGGTAAAGAAAAATTCGCTGAAGCTGGTGAGAACCTGGCTAACAAGGCCCGCAGTTACGGCGAGGATGCAATGGGCCGCGCTGAAAGAGCAAGGAGCAATATGTCGTAGGAAAGAAAAGATAAAATTGCAGGCGGGCCTTCGGATCCGCCTTTTTTTATCAGTGATGGTCGATCAGCGTGGCGGTTTTAAACCAGTACGTACAAACTTCGCGAATGGTTTCCACCAGTCGGTCATAGCTGGCCGGTTTTACGATATACGTATTAGCGCCAAGGTCGTAACAACGCTGAACTTCAAGCTGGTTCTTTGTTGTGCTGAAAACAACTACAGGGATCCTTTTGAAGTTATCGTGGCTTTTGATTTTTTTCAACACTTCGCGACCGTCCATTTTGGGCATATTCAGATCGAGCATGATCAGCCGGGGAAAGCCCGAGGCTCCATCCTGTTCGTCTAGGGCTTCAAGGTGGTGAATCAGTTCAACTCCGTTATCAACAAAGCTTACATCTTCTTTAAAGCCGGTTTCATCAAGGGCAGTTTGCATAAGATAACGGTCATCTGCATCGTCTTCTGCAACCATTATAAAATGCCTGTTCATGTATTTGTGGTGTTTTGGTAAAGATATGGGAAAGAAGGCAGGGTTGTATTTTATGTAGCTGTGTGGTTTGACAAAATGTGAAAAACACTATGACATCCCCGGAAATCAATAAATGGTACGTTATTTTATTAAGTAAGGTTAAAGGAAAACTCAGCATATGGCAGAATCAAACAGGACCCATGGGTCCGAAAATGAAGAATGGAATAAAACGAACCCCTCCAATGGGTCCAACCAAAACCCTGTAGATCAGGCTTTGCGTAAAGAAAAGCAGCCGACATCGAGCGAGGATCTGGCCCCCATCCATAATACTCATGAGATCGGAACTTCGGGTGGCGACCAACGTGCGCCTGACAAACAGCCGCCAGTGCCGCCTGCGGAAGATGACCAGCCGGGCCAACCTGTACCCCCGGTTCCCGTAGAAGAACCTGGCGATGGAGCAGCTCCGGAACCTGAATTCGAAGAACCCGGCAAAGAAGTACCACAACGGACAGATAAATAACAAGCATACAGACTAAAAAACTGCCGGCTACCCGGTAAATAAATGGAGTTTTATTCGCTTTAGCATTAAATTAAGTTTCGTGGCCAGCGTCATCATCTTCCAGCGTTGGCGAAAATTCCCAATAGGGTAATTACTTCCTCCTCGGTAAAACAAAATATTCCCCAACTTGGGCAATATTCATGTATCTTTCAAGTCAAGAAATCTAAATACCATGCAGTGTTGGGCGCGAGACCTACTTTTTGCATTGTTTTTTTGGGCGCCTAAGATTTGGATAAATTGTTGCTATTCTTAGTGGGATATCAAATTTCTGTCCGTGACTCCATGTTCAAGCATTCGACTGATAAACCGTAAAACTTAAAATGAAGCCGAGTCACCCATTTTTTTGGACCCGGTCCTGGCTCCAGGATACCACACTTTGAAATATTCATTCCACCAAACAACCGTAGCATTTACGGGCAATTTTAAATTTGATCTATAAATAAAAATTTACCGCAAGCATGAAAAAACTCTTGATTATTGATGATGACATGGACATGTGTCTTTTACTCGAGCGATTTTTTACCCGCCATCAATTTGAAGTTAAACTAACGCACTCAGGCAAGAAGGGATTAGAAGAACTGGAGAGAAACAAGCCTGATGCTATTTTGTGTGATTTCCGTTTGGGTGACACCGACGGTAAGGAACTACTCATACAAATAAAGCAGGTAACACCAGAGGTTCCTGTGATCATTATCACCGGGTACAGCGAAATCAAAATGGCTGTTGAGGTTATGAAGCACGGCGCTTTTGATTATGTCACCAAACCTTTATTCCCAGAGGAGATCCTGATCACCATCAAAACCGCTATTGCAAGCGCAGCCAACGGTACTGCGCCTGAACCTTCCGTATCTAACGGTACAGTTCGCACACGCACTGGTAACGCCAATGCAGTAAAAGCTGACAAGAATGTGAAATATATCTTCGGTGAGAGTCGCGAATTTAAAGACATTCTTCGCCAGATGGATCTTGTCGCGCCTACAAATTATAGTGTTATCATCTCGGGCGAAAGTGGAAGTGGTAAAGAAGCCATTGCCCAGGAAATACACGCCCGCAGTAAGAGAAGCCAGGCCCCTTTCATTGCCATTGATTGCGGTGCACTTTCAAAAGAGCTGGCTGCAAGTGAATTGTTTGGCCATGAAAAAGGTTCCTTCACTGGTGCTTTAAATCAAAAAATAGGCAGCCTGGAGCTTGCCAACGGCGGCACTGTATTCCTTGATGAAATTGCAAACCTTTCGTACGATGTGCAGGTTTCGCTGCTTCGCGTGGTTCAGGAAAGAAAACTTCGCCGCGTGGGCGGGAATAAAGACATTGATCTTGATATCCGCATTATTGTAGCGAGCAATGAACTGTTGTGGGATGCGGCAAAAATTGGTCGCTTCCGCGAAGATCTTTATTACCGGTTCAATGAGTTTAGTATCACAGTGCCACCCTTACGGGAACGCAGGAACGACATCATGACCTTTGCACATTTCTTCCTGAATAAAAGCAATGCGGAACTGGACAAACAAGTGAAAGGATTTAGTCCTGAAGTTGAGCAAATATTTAAAGTGTATAAATGGCCAGGTAACCTTCGTGAGTTAAAGAATGTGGTTAAGCGCTCGGCTTTGTTATCCGGTGCAGATATTATCGATGTTACCGCCCTACCCTTCGAACTGGTTAATCACAAACGCCTGGTTTTTGATCCCGCGACTGAAGAGGAAGCGACCGCTGAAGAAAATGCGATCAACCTGGCGGCAAACTTAACAGAGCAAAATGTGGACAGCAGTGCCGTGCCAGCTGCCCAGGTAGAAGAAATCAACAGGTTAAGCAAACACACGCTAAAATCAATCAGCATTGACGCGGAATATGAAATGATCGTTGACGCTTTGAAAAAAGCAAATTTCAACAAAAGCAAAGCGGCTAAACTCTTGAACGTAGATCGCAAAACGCTGTACAATAAGATGAAGCAGTATAATGAATTCAATGAACAATAATTATTATGCTGGATTCCTTACTTAATGATTTCTCCTACATACGCGACACGTTTGACCAGGAAGGAGATCATAATTTTTTCGGTAAGAATTTTTCATTTTTCGCTGCGGAACCAATTCTTTTTTACAACAATGAAAAAGATGTGATCGTGTACGCGAATAGCATGTTTACGGATGAATTGAATTACACCATTGAAGACCTGGCAGAGTGGAAATATAGTTTTTACCCGCTATTAAATAAGGAAGACCAGGTTTCTTTTAAAGCCGCGATGGATGCGCTTATCAATGGCGACGACCTTACAAAAATGCCTGACGGGGTTTACAAACTCGTTGGCAAAGGAAAAAAATATAGCTACTACCGTTTAAAGGTGCGGAAGCTCCATAAATCTTACTATTACATACAATTAGAAAATGCTGCAAAGTCCGCCATCCCGGTCTTAAAAAATAACACCGCGGATCAATTAATGAACGACGCCGAATCGATCCTGAAATTCGGCTTTTCTATGTGGGACGTTGCCAACGATCGGCTTTACTGGACGAAGGGAATGTACCACCTGATGGAATATGAGCCCGACCTGGAAGAAGCGGCACTAAGTCCCGAATTGTTTTCTAACCGGATTTTGAAAGACGCCTCCTTCCTGCGCTTTGAGCAGGGACTAAAAGAAGGATTGTTCAAGGATGGTTATTCTATCAAGTACCAGTTCAAAACTTTAAAAGATAACATAGTCACCGTTTCGGAACATGCCCGCCTGGAATTCGATGAAAACGGAATGCTGAAACGTGTAATGAGTATACTCCGCGATATCAGCCTGCAGGAGGAAACTATGAAGCACCTCTCTGAGTACCAGGAGATGATGTTGGAAAATGAAAAGTTTTTGAATTATGGCAGTTGGGAAAGTGATCCCGAGGGCAAAAACATCAACTGGACCGAGGGTATGTTCGAAATATTCGGGTATGATCCCGCGGATAAAACTACCCTCGCGATCAATGAAGCGCTTTATCAAAAACACATTAACCCGGCAGACTACGAAAAAGGAAAACTTACGAGGGGGACAAAATTACAGCAACAGGAAAGTTACCGGTGGGACTATGAAATAACAGACAACAAAGGCGTGCGGAAAATGCTGTCGACCTTTGGCAAAATAATTCTCGACAATAACCGCAGCATACAAAGGATCATCGGTACTACACGGGATGTGACTGAATTGCGGGAGCACGAAAAAAGTTTAGAAGACAAGATCCTGGAATTGAACCGTTCCAACCGCGAACTTGAAGAGTTTGCCTATGTAGCTTCTCATGATCTCCAGGAGCCACTGAGAAAGATCTCAACCTTCAGCCAACGGCTACAACTTCGGTTTGGCAACAAACTTGGCGACGATGGTAATACTTATATCGCCAGGATGGTGGCCGCTTGCGATAATATGCGCAAACTGATCGACAACCTCTTAGAATTTTCGCGTATCAGTTTAAATAATCCACCGCCGGAATTAGTGGATCTCGGCCTTGTGGCAAAACAAGTTCTCGAGGACCTGGATCTCAATATTGCCGAGACCAACACAAAAGTTTCCGTGGGCCCGCTCCCGGAAGTAGAAGCCATTGCAAGCCAGATGCAACAACTCTTCGCGAACATTCTCAGCAACTCTATAAAATTTCGCAGAGAAGATGTACCGCTGGAGATCACCATCAACTGCGCGGAAGCAACTGAGCAAGATAAAAAGCAATTTCAACTTGACAATTTGGAAACCTATTACCTCATTCGTATCCGGGACAATGGTGTAGGTTTTGAACAACAATATGCCACTAAAATATTCCAGTTGTTCCAACGCCTGCAAGGAAAATCGGAATACCCGGGAACCGGTATCGGGCTAAGCATTTGCAAGAAAATTGTAACAAATCACAAAGGCGTTATTTACGCCGAAAGTGAACCCGGCAACGGAGCCGAATTCTTTATCATTTTACCGCAAAAACAATAATATTTTTTAGATGCAAAGTTTACAAGTATTAAATGTGTTGGTTGTGGAAGATGACGAGGATGATTTTATCCTTATTTGCGACTATTTTAAAAATATTTCAGCGTGGCAATTTGAGATCAAATGGGTGCAGCGGTACAATGATGCTATCGAAGAACTTGTAACTAATCCTTATACAATTTGTTTTTGTGATTATCGCCTTGGCGCCAGGAATGGGGTTGAACTTATCAAAGATGTGTTGGCGAAAAACACTTTAACGCCGATCATTTTGTTGACCGGTAAAGGAAACTATAATATTGATATCGAGGCTACAAAAGCCGGAGCCTTTGACTACCTCATCAAGGCTGATCTAGACGAAGACAAGCTTGAACGGACCATTCGATATACCCTTGAACGTTTCAATAATCTGCAAAAGATCCGTGAAAGTGAAACCAGGTACCGCAGCATTTTCGAAAAGTCGAAAGACATCGTATTTATCGCACTCCCCGACACTACCATCACCACTATCAACTATGCGGTAACAGACATACTTGATGTAGATGTGGAAGATTGCATCGGCAGAAAGCTAACCGAATTCATTAAGAATTCCGCGGACGTTGAACACTTCATGAAGATGGTTAAAACAGACGGTGAAATAGAAAACTACGAGCTTGATTTCATCACCGTTGACAAGGAAATTAAAACCTGTCTCGTGACCGCTTCAGTTGAAGTAGACAGCAGTAATGAAAGTTATCTGCAGGGAATTATCCATGACGTTACAGATATTAAAAAAGCTGAGCAGGCCAGCTTACAGGCCGAAAAAATGGCGGCCTCCGGTCGGTTTATCCGCACCCTGGCGCATGAGGTACGCAACCCGCTGAACAATATCAAACTCGCGGTGGAAAACCTGATGCAAACTGCTGAGCCGGAAGATGACAATAATTTTTACCTCGACATTATTCACCGGAACGGTCAGCGTATAAACGATCTCGTTACCGAACTGCTGCAAAGCTCCCGCCCTGCTGAAATTAGTTTGAACAACGTTTCACTAAACGAAATGGTGAAAACAGTTGCGGCCTCACTGCAGGACAAAGTCATGCTACGGAATATTAAGTTGGTTGCTTCTTACGATGACAACGAATGCATGATTAAAGCTGATGCGCCAAAATTGGAAATGGCCATCCTGAATATATTGGTGAACGCGATCGAAGCGGTACCGGATGACACAGGCGCTATCGAAGTAATTACCAGTTGCCAGAATAAACAGCCACAACTTTTTATCAGTGATAACGGATGCGGTATCAGCCCTGAAAATAAGGCGCGTCTTTTTGAACCATACTTCACTTCGAAACGAAATGGTATCGGGCTTGGCCTTGCAACCACACTCAACATTTTGCAAAGCCATAATGCGCAAATTGAAGTACAATCACAGGTTGATAATGGTAGCATGTTCATCATTAAATTCTCTCAATAGCACTACCTTTAACTACCTTGTTTTTTTGCGCTTTTACGGCTGCAAATTTTTTTTTCTTTACCTGGACTTTTGATGTAGAATAATTTACTCAGAATTTTTTCCTGTTGGATTGAGGGTTCTTAACTGCCGCTCATCTATTCAAATGACATAGCAAGTTCGAGTCTCGTACAACGCAACACTGGTGAGTGTTTCGGCGGTTAGTCTATAATTTTCCCATCGCGAATATTCATTTAAAATGCAGTGTTTACGGCTGTGTTATACTTCCTCTTTATGGCAGACGGTTTGTATTACTTGCTGTGAAATAACTGGCTATGAATATATATATAAAGCACATGGTTTGCGTGCGGTGTAAAATGGTAGTGAAGAAGGTCCTTGATGACCTCGGTATCACTTATGCAAAAGTCGAACTGGGCATGGTAGAGTTAAAGCAGGCAATGTCTGTGCAACAGAAAGCAAAATTCAAGGAACGTCTCCTGGTGTGGGGACTTGACCTGTTAGAAGACAACAAAGGCATATTGGTTGAAAAAATAAAAAGTAGCATCATCAAAATGGTGCGTGATAATTCAATGATCTGTTCCTTCAAAACCTCTCACTATTTAAGCAGCTACCTAAATTATAATTACACCTACCTGGCAAATGTTTTCTCCCAGGAAACGGGTATCTGCCTGAGTGACTATATCATAGCACATAAGATCGAGAAGGCAAAGGAAATGTTGATGTATGAAGATCTCACCATATCAGAGATTGCCTGGAAATTAAATTATAGCAGTGTCGCACACCTCAGCAACCAATTCACAAAAGTTACGGGGTCCCGCCCGAGTCATTTTAAGAAAACCACGAAAAAATTATTTACTCCACTGGACCAGGTTGGCATCATGGAGATGGCCTCCTGACGTTACTGGCAACTATTTATAGATCATTTAATCACTACAAACAATCAACATGAAAAAAAATGTGTTAGCAATACTCCCGATCATTTTAATGGCAGTCTTCGTGCTCTCCGGATGCGAAGTAATTGGCGGAATTTTTAAAGCAGGGGTTTGGACCGGTACCATCCTCGTAGTGCTGATCGTCGGCATCGTGATCTGGGTAGTTTCAAAACTGTTTTCCAGGAACAAAAATTAGGTCGATGCTTTACGCAGCCCGCATTTGTTGCTGGGAAAAAAGCGGTGGCACAAGATTTTATCCCCTTATTTAAACATAAAAATTATCTAAAAACAAACATTATGGCAAAGTCAAAAACTTCTTCTTCAAAAATGCAAGCTGAAGATTCAATGCAGACATCTTATAGTCCTGAGTTCAAAGAATTCTTTGTTGATGGCCTTAAAGATATTTATTGGGCTGAAAAACATTTAACGAAAGCGCTCCCAAAAATGCAAAAAGCTGCAACCTCAGAAGAATTGAAGGCAGCCTTTGGCGAGCACCTGGAAGTAACAAAAAACCAGGTAATGCGTTTAGAACAAATTTTTGAATTGTTGGGATTGAAAGCCCAGGCAAAAAAATGTGATGCGATGGCAGGATTGGTAGAAGAGGCCAATGGTATAATCGAAGAAACAGAAAAAGGGACGCACATCCGCGACGCTGGTTTGATCATGGCTGCGCAAAAAGTAGAGCACTACGAAATTGCGACTTATGGTGGCCTTGCACAACTGGCTAAAACCATGGGAAATGAAGAGATAAAGAATTTGTTGGGCCAAACGCTTGACGAAGAAAAACAAGCTGACGAATCATTAACCGGTCTGGCTGAAGGAAGCATCAATCAATCAGCTGCTACCGAAGGAATGGAAGAACAAGAAACAGAAGAGCCGGCCGAAGAATATGCGTCAGTTAACTTAAAGACAAAAACACGTAAGAAATAATTGCCCAGAAGTCACCAGGAATCGGGCTACCATTGCAGTAGCCCGATTTTTGTTTTCGCAGGTCAACGCATTTAATTCACTACACATGGAAATAATGGAACTCGCACCAATTACACATAACCAACATGTAAAACTGGTAAACGATTATGAGGCCACCGCTTCGGCTGCACATCTTGTTTATGTAAGTGATAAGGATCCGGGTATCAGCCGCGAGAAAAAGAAAAATGGGTTCGCTTATTTTTTAGGAAAAAAGGCCGTCAAGGATGTAGACGAGATCACCCGCATTCAAAAACTCGTGATCCCTCCCGCCTGGGATAGGGTTTGGATCTGCACTAAACCAAATGGACACATACAGGCCACAGGCTTTGATGTTCGCGGGCGCAAACAATATCGCTACCATCCTCTTTGGAACCTTCTGCGCAACGAAACCAAGTTTCATAAGCTGCTGGAATTCTCAAA
>JAURWD010000159.1 GCA_030655145.1 Ferruginibacter sp. | reverse complement strand
ATTGAGGATACAGGATTTGAATTGAGTGTTACCGCCGGCGAACTGTTCGGCATTTACTGACAGCGCGGGTGATCTACAGAAATCACTTCTTCAGTTGATGCAATGAGATCGACAACTCATACCGTTTCTCCCGGATCAAACGCCAATTGTAAAGATTTTTGTTGCAGCTGTTCACAGTAATCAATACTTTCAAAATTCAATTTTAAAAAAAGCAAAAACATGAGTGATAAAAAAACGATCCTTGTTACCGGTGCTACCGGGGCACAAGGGGGAAGCGTAGCCCGCTATTTAATGGAAGATGGTCAGTTTGCCGTACGAGCATTAACCCGTAATGTTGATTCTGCAAAGGCCATTGCGCTTCGTGATGCCGGTGCGGAAGTCGTAACAGGCGACCTGAATGATGTGGCCAGCCTTGAAGCGGCTATGCAAGGCTGTTATGGTGTGTTCGGGGTCACAAATTTCTGGGAGCATTTTGACAATGAATCGGCCCACGGCAAAAACCTGGTCGACGCGGTGGTAAAAACAGGCGTTGATCATTTCATCTACAGCAGCCTTCGTTCAGCCGTTAAGGAGAGTAATGGTGAACTGAAGGTTCCTCACCTGGATATTAAAGCGGAACTGGAAGAATATGCAAAGAAGGTGAAACCAGATTCAAGTTTTGTGCACGTGGCCTTTTATTACGAAAACTTCCTCAGTTTCTTTCCGCCACAGAAAGGGGAAGATGGTAGCTTTTCTTTTGGATTTCCGCAGGGAGAAACGAAGCTGGCAGCGGTTTCCGTTGATGACATTGGCGGAGTAGTAACTCCGATGTTTAAAGCACCGGAGACTTATAAAGGAAAGACGGTCGGTGTTGTCGGAGATGATCTTCCTGTTGCTGAATATGCGGCCAATATGGGAGAAGTGCTCAATAAAACTGTGCACTACAATCATATCCCGCGAGAGCAGTATGCGGCCTTTGGTTTTCCGGGTGCAGAAGAATTAGCGAATATGTTCGAGTTCAACCGCCTGTACATCCTGCATCGCGAAGAAGACCTGAAATTGTCAAGATCACTTGATCCTTCGATTCGGTCATTTAAGCAATGGGTGCAGGAAAATAAAGACCAGTTTGCCTCCATGCAATAGACAGGCAGCTTAAAATGATGTGTCCTCCTTCTTAGTTGAAGGAGGATTTTTTTTTGCGTGTATTCGTTCGGGTTATATTTTGAATGATGGCGGTATATCTGATTTATAACAATTCATGCTCCCACTGTGTCAGTTCATACTGTTGTGTATTCCCGGCGCCATGTTGGGATAGTATTCTTGCAGCATCAATCGCAAAATCAACATTGTTATGCTACACAGTTTATTCAACCAATCGCTTACCAACGTTCAGCCAGGCCTGGGCAAAAAGATCTTGTTCGCCTGTGTTCCTGCTGATGGACATTTCAATCCCCTTACCGGTATCGCCATGCACCTTGTGTCGCTTGGTTACGAAGTGCATTGGTACACATCCGCCAGCTATCAACCACGCCTGGAAAAATTAGGAATTTCCCTGCATCCTTTTCAAAAAGCCCTGGATGTAACCGGTGAAAACATCGACCAGATCTTCCCGGAACGGGTTGGAATTCACAATGGCATTAAAAAATTAAATTTCGATCTCCAGCATTTCTTTATCCTTCGCTCTACCGAATATCTCGCGGACATTCAGAACATCTATGAATCTTTTCCTTTCGATCTTCTTATTGCGGATTGTGTCTTCACCGGGATCCCGTTTGTAAAAGAAAAAATGAATGTTCCTGTTATCTCCATAGGAATCGTTCCCGTATTTGAATCCTCGAAAGATCTTGCACCTTCAGGACTTGGTCTTACACCAGCCCAAAATATTTTCACCCGCCTTAAGCACAAAGTTCTTCGTGTTATCAGTGACCAGGTTCTTTTCCGCAGTACCAACGAGATCCTTCATCGCATCCTTCGTGAGCACGGTATTGATAACGCGGGTATGAATGCATTTGATGTGCTGGTGCGTAAAGCTGACCTCGTGTTGCAGAGTGGCACGCCGGGCTTTGAATACCAGCGCAGCGATCTCGGGAAAAATATCCGCTTCATTGGCCCCTTGTTGCCATACACCCGCAAGACCGACAAACAACCCTGGTTCGACAACCGGCTTAATCAATACCGGAAAGTGATCCTGGTTACCCAGGGAACGGTAGAAAAAAATCCGGAGAAGATCATCGTCCCGGTGCTGGAAGCTTACAAAGATTCCGACGTATTAGTGATCGCAACTACGGGTGGCTCGCAAACGCAACAACTGAAAGAAAGATTCCCGCATACAAACATTATTGTGGAAGATTTCATCCGCTTCGATGACGTGATGCCCTATGCGGATGTATACGTAACCAATGGTGGTTATGGTGGTGTACTCCTGGGTATTGAAAATCAACTGCCGCTCGTTGTTGCCGGATTGCACGAAGGAAAGAATGAGATCAATGCCCGCATCGGTTTCTTCAGGTTTGGGATCAACCTCAAAACTGAGACACCCACCCCGGCAGCGATGCGTACTGCCGTTGATTCCGTACTCGCTGATGCAACATACAAGGCCAACGTAGCAAAGCTTGCCGCGGAATTTAAACAGTTCGCGCCGCTGGAGCTCTGCGCTCAACATGTTTCCGAGGTATTGAACCCCGCTACGCCAAAACTTCGGACGGTTTACAGGCGGCCAGCCGCTACCTGCAAACAAGTGATCAACCTGTAAAAAAATACGCTACAACAACCAACAAACACATGTCATGAAAAAGTTTAAGAAGATCATCAAATGGACCGCTATTGTACTGGTGGTGCTCATCGCAGGAATTTCGACCATTACTGCCACGCGCCAGCATGCAACTTTTGAAGCGGCCTATCCCGCCATCAAGGCAACGACCGACAGCGCAGTAATTGCCCGTGGTAAACACCTTGTGTTTGACATTGCACATTGTGCCGATTGCCATAGCAATACCAATTCAGACTCCCTGCTAAAACTTGGCCTTGATGTTCCGCTCTCCGGAGGATTTCGTTTTGCATTACCAGTTGGCGACATCTATTCCAAAAATATTACCCCCGACTCCGTTAACGGGATCGGTCGTTACACTGACGAAGAAGTGGCCCGCGTGCTCCGCTATGGTGTACATCCGACTGGTACTGCGGTCTTCGACTTCATGCCCTTCCACAACATGAGCGATGAAGACCTGCGGGCAGTCATCTCTTATCTTCGCGTACAGAAGCCCGTTAGTAATCCTGTTCCCGATCATAAGCTCAACGTTATGGGTAACTTAGTGAAGGCATTTATGGTTAAACCGGTAGGTCCGGACGGCGCCGTGGAAACAGCGGTGAAACCAGATACGACAGCAACCTACGGCCGTTACCTGGCGATGAGCGTGGCGAACTGCAGTGGCTGTCATACCCTGCGAGGGTTAACCGGTGGTTTTATCGGCGAACCATTTGCAGGCGGCGCAATAGAGAATATGAAAACTCCAAATCTTACCCCCGATAGCAGCAGCAGGATCTTTGGCTGGAGCCAGGCAAATTTTATTGCCCGGTTTCGCATGGGCAAATTAGTTCCGGGCACGCCCATGCCCTGGAATTCCTTCAAGCGAATGAGCGATGATGAATTAAAAGCCATTTACAATTACCTGCAAACTGTGAAGCCCGCTAAGACCACGGTGATAAAAGAATAACCGGGGCGCTAGCTTTTCAGCCCGGCCTTGACTAATTTGGCGCTTGTATCTACACATCAATTTATGCGACTCGACGAAATAGAATTAATAACCGGCAACCTGGAAAGATGCCGGTTATTTTATGCCGGTACGCTGGGGTTTGAAGTGGTAGAGGTTTCGGAAAACAGTATTTGCTTTAGCGTAGGCACAAGTAAGCTTAGGTTCCGGCAAGAATTGGGAACCCGGCCACTGTATCACCTCGCATTCAGCATACCAAATAATATGTTGGAGCCGGCACTTGCCTGGTTGCGGGAGCGGTCAACCGTCTTGCCGTACAGTGTGGATTCAGTGATCGCTGATTTTATTGGGTGGAATGCAAAGGCCTTTTATTTCCGCGATGCGGATCAAAATATTTTAGAGTGTATCACGCATTTTGATGGACATAGCTTTCGGCCAGGTACGTTTTCCGCGGCTTGCTTCAGCTCGATCATGGAGATCGGGCTCGCGGTGGAAGATGTGCAAGAAACCTGTGCGGGTTTGAACGAGCGATACGGCCTGCCTTATTTTATAAAAGGCCCTCGCTTAAAAGATTTTTCAGTGATGGGTGATGCAGAAGGAATGCTCATCATTACAAAAAAGGGTAGGGGATGGTTGCCGACGCAGGAAGCTGCCGAGTCATTTCCTACCTCGATTTTACTCACGCATCTTGGTGTAGGAAGGCGCCTGGAGTTTGCCTGACCGAAGCTGTTCGCAAATCTTTTATTATTTTCATCCGGCTAAATAAACAGCTTCATGTCTTCACCTGAACTAGCCAGTTTTTTATCCGCGATCTATCCTTTACCTCCCGCGCTCCTGGAGCGACTTTGTAGTATATGGGTGCCCGTTAGTGAGAAGCGAAAGACGGTCTTAACCCGGGCGGGAGAGGTTGAACGACATTTGTATTTTGTGCTGGACGGCGTGCAACGAGTTTATTATTTTGATGAACAGGATCGTGAAGCAACCATCATCTTTTCCTACCCGCCGTCTTTCAGTGGCGTTGCCGACAGCTTTCTTACCCAAACCCCTTCCCGCTTTTACGCGGAAACTTTAACGCCATCTTCCTTGCTCCGCACCAGTTTTCACGAGCTCAATCAACTGATGCAGGAACACCACGAAATAGAACACCTGATTCGAACCGGCACCAACTTTGCGCTGCAGGGCGTCTTGGAACGCATGGTGGAGATTCAATGTTTTTCTGCCGAAGAAAAGTTCAGGACGCTGATGAAAAGAAGTCCACACCTGCTGAACCTGGTGCCACACAAATACCTCGCGAGTTATCTTGGGATGGACGCTACCAACTTTAGTAAACTCGTAACACGGGTTCGGATCTGATCTTGAAAATCATGGTAAATACCAATAATTTATTTTCGCAGCTATATCAATTTTGAGGTACAAAAATTGAGACATCATGAAATATCAAACTTCTGTTTTGCTCGCAGATCTTTACGAGCAGGCTGAGCAAACGATCAGCAAAGCCATTGCCGAATGGCAACAATTACCAGCGGATTATTTAAACGCCCAGCCAGGGGAAGGCAGTTGGAGCGCTGCGCAATGCCTCGAACATTTAAATAGCTACGGAAGATATTATCTCCCCGCGATGGAGAAAGCGATTGCAGCCAAGCCGGGCGCCGCACAGCCACAGTTCAGCAGCAGCTGGCTCGGTAATTACTTTTATAAGCTGATGCTACCAGATAGCAAGGGGATGGCCCCAAAAAAAATGAAGGCGCCAAAAGACAGCCGGCCCGCTGCCAACCTTAATTCAGCGAAAGTGCTAAGCGAATTTATCAGCCAACAGGAACGAGTGCTGCAGTTGATCACGCAAGCGCAGACCGTGGACTTACAAAAAGTAAAAGTGCCCATTTCCATTGCGAAGTTTATCCGGCTTTCACTTGGTGATACCTTACTGTTCAATACAGCCCATATCCAGCGCCACGTAGCCCAGGCGGAAAGAGCGATCCTTGCAGCCGGCTACCTGCCTGCTCCGGATCGTTTTACGCTGGCATAGCAATCTTGCCCGATCGAACGGACGGCGAGAAATAATTTCCCGCCCTGGCGGCAAAGTCCAAACAACTCCTCGCGGTGCAACCGCAATTCATCTAACGCATTTTTACTTCAGGCCCAGTAGATATGATCTCATTTCCGGCTTCTCAACGCCGTGGCCGTGGGAGATCAATTGTCCCGCCTTGGCGGAGAAACATCCTTATACAATTCATACCATGTTCCACGCAACTCATGCAACCGCTGCTTGCACCACCCTTATTTTAATAGCAGCTTTGTCTCACCAAAAAATTCCAAAACAACGCACCATGAAGCAGGTTAAATTTTTACTCGAAGTGGCTGGCTTTTTTTCGGTAATACCCATCCTCGTGTTTGCAAAACTTTCTTACACGAAGGCAGTCAGCACCCCGGCTGTATTGGAACCTGTCGCGGGCAAAACAATGCTCATCACCAGGGCGATACCGGGCGAACAAACCGCCGATGCTTTTCCGGGGCTCATCAATTCAAAATTTATCATCGTCAATTATTAAAACTTTCAAATTTTCAACTTTAAAACAATGAAACATTCTTCTTCCAGGTCACTGGTCATTTGCTCCAGGCTCTGCCTTTCTATCCTGGCTTTATGTGTAATGAGTCTCTTCCTTTTTTCGTTCGTTACAGCCACGAAAATTGGCGATGAACTTTGGAAACAGCTAGGCGTAAACAAACAACAGGGAAACGAAGGCATTTACCGCAGTTTCACCGGCGGCTATCTTTATTACTATGACGCCCGCAACGTAAAAAACATTGCTACAGGAAATCGCCTGGCGGTTGCGAAAGATCTGCTTGGGTATGCAAAGCAGTATGTGAAAAGTGATGTGTTCAAAAAAGAGTACGAGCAGGAGCGCAAAAGTGCCATGCCTGAAGATCCCGAGACAAAGCCGGTACGAACTAAAGCACAGGTTCAAAAAGAAGAGATCGCGAGGACTGAAAAGTCGATCGCAGACATGGAGAAAAATATGAAGGCCCTTGGTGCCGACATGCAGAAGAATTTGCAACCGGTAGTTGATATGCTTAAAAAAACTTTGAAGGAATACCAAAACCCGAATCACAAATATTTTGAAGCGCTGGTAATGAGTGATAAAATGCAAAACGAGCAGGCCATTCAGAGCTACGAGGAGCGCACAAAAAAATGGAAAGAAAATTACCCGGTAGACTTTACCCCGGTGATTAAAGAACGGTTGGAGAAATTCCTGGAGCTCACGAAGGACGTCGACTACAATGCTGAATTGAAAACTTCCTACGGATTAAAAAGATTCGTGAATCCGAAATACGAAAGCAAACCAACAGAATGGAAACAAGCCTTCCGCGCCGGTAAAGAGATCACGGAATACGCCAGGACCTTCGCTGAGAACTGGCTGGCAGATATTAAATAAGTATATTATACCTTCTTGTCATTTTTTAAATCAATAAATCGAATGCGTAGAGCTTATGTTTTTCTTGCGGGCTGTGCCGCAGTTATGGTTACCGTGTTTTCCTGTACCGGTAATGGAGACACAACGCCGGGGCCGGTTACTGTAACTACCGACAGCCTGGTTAAAAGAGGAGAGTACCTCGTGACAATTGGTGGATGTGATGATTGTCATTCACCAAAAAAAATGGGGCCAATGGGACCTGAGTTAGTCATGGAGTCGCGGTTTAGTGGTTACCCTGCAGATCGCCCGTTTCCGAACTACGACAGCAGTTTAGTTAAAAAAGGTATCGCGATGTTTAATGCAGATCTAACCTCTGCAGCCGGTCCCTGGGGGATCTCGTTTGCCGCAAACATCAGTTCCGATTCCACGGGTATTGGTAACTGGTCAGAGGCGCAATTTTTTACCGCGTTGCGGGAAGGAAAATTCAAAGGACTCGTTGAAAGCAGGCCGTTATTGCCTCCAATGCCCTGGCAAAATTTGAAGCATTTGACGGATGAAGATATTCGTGCAATCTTCGCTTATCTTAAATCGACGAAGCCGGTAAAGAATGTCGTTCCGGGCAACAAACAGTTCGCGCAATTATAAATGAATCATACACTGTGCAGCCGGTGAGGAAATTTCTTTTTTATCTCGTATTGTTCCGATGATTTCAACATGCCGTGTCAATGAGAAGGAAGTTGGTAGAAACCAACTCCTTTGCTGATAGTATTTGACATAGCATTGGAAAGAAAATAGGAACCGGAACTATCTTTACCCGAGAAGTATTGATCACTGGTCCTGGCCATGAATGCTGAAGGCACCCGTTGCCTTAACTACCTGTGCATTATTTTTCATTCCAAAACTAACTTCGAATTTTCCATGTATGCTGCTGCTGTTCAGCGTTGTGATTTCAAGCGCAACGGAACGCAAGGTGTCGGCTTGGAATCCATAATTATTTGAAAAAGAAATATTCCTGACAGTGAGGTTTTGCACCAGGCCTGTCGACGTGATGTTTTGAAGTTCGAGATGAAATTTCTCGTAGTCAAATCCATCAGCGCTTAAGTATACGTCACCGGTATTTGGCTGTCGCCCACATTTAACTTTTGCCCATTCAATAGGCTCCGTGTTATGCTCAAACCATATAGTCAGCACGGCATTTGGGAGCCCGGTTTTTTCTTTGCTGCAGGACGACAAAACTGCAAGAAAGAAGATGACGCTAATGATGATGCCTGGTTTCATGAGTAGCTAATTGAGCTATGGGAAAAAACAGGACCGGTTGTGAATGAATGAAGCGAGTATATTTTTTAAGCACCGGTTGCTGGATCTAAATTTAGTGAAGCGATCACCCGCACGCCGACTCCGGCCTTTCGAGGGCAAACAAGCAGCTTTTTCTTCAACTGTAAATTAATGCTCGCCCGATCCGGAATCAATATTTGACGATTATCAAATGATTACTTAATCATTAAGTTAATGTGAACGACACTCTGGGCGCTCGGGCGGATGATTCTGTTGGAGTAAGAAAAAAGCAATACTTTTATCCAAAAAAAAGATGGTAAAGTTTTTTAGGTTTGCCTGGTCAAAATTTGATGAGGATCTTGAACTGGAATCAGGCACCGGTGTTTACTACATTACAGACCGGGTACCATATAATACGGACGACATGAAACAAATTGTTAGCAAGTCACTGAACATTTCAAAAGACAATATTGCCATCAAAAAGGTCACTGAAATTACACAGGAAGCATACGAACTTGCGACTGCTAAGCCGTTTCGCCTCACTTAAACACTTGTTTCATCTGCTTTCGATCGACGCCCTACCCACCGAATCTTTTGTTATAGACAGCCTAAAAAAACCAAAGCGTGCGTTTAACCAAACCTTGCTTCATGCTGTGGTGTGAATGATAATCCCTGTCGCTGCGCCGGTTTCTTTAAATCGGCTTTGCTTCTTTCTTGTAAACCTGTTCTTTATTCCTCCATCCACGACTTAGTAACCGGGATTTTTAAACGAGATAGAAAAAATCAGTAAGGAAGAAGCGAAAAAGCATACTCTCTTCCATATAACACCTACGCTTATACGAAATATTAGCTCATAGTATCGATGCCCTTCATAATAAGATAACACGCTTTCACTGTCCTTCACGTTTAGTTAACAATTACTCCATCTTGGCATAACACTGCGCTTTTAGGTTTGCAGGCATAAAAACAAAAATTGTTTATGAACCTATTTACACGAATCATCGCGTGGGTCTCCTTCGCGTGCACCCTCCTTCTTCTCCCTCAACTCATCACTGCTCAAACCACCTTGGTCAAAGGAAAAATTACCGACGCCACCAGCGGTAAAGGCATTGAAAATGCCAGCATTATGCGCAGCAAAGCCGGTGATGGCACCACCTCTGATAAATCAGGTGAGTTCTCCCTGCAATTGCAAACAGGTGAGGCATTGATCATTAGTTATATTGGCTATACCAGCCAGGTAATTACCCCCTCTACCGGGTTTATTTCGGTCCAACTCGTCGCCGAAAGCCAGCAGCTCGGTGACGTCGTCGTTACCGCCCTCGGTGTAAAAAAAGACAAAAAAATCATCGGCTATTCCACGCAGGAAGTGCGGGGAAAAGACCTGGTGAAGGCCCGGGAACCAAATCCCATCAACTCCCTGGTTGGTAAAGTTGCCGGTCTTACCGTAGGTGCCTCAGCCGAATTATTAGGGACACCGCAGGTGTTATTGCGCGGTGGCAATATCACTTTATACGTAGTTGATGGCGTACCCATTAATTCTGATACCTGGAATATCAGTCCGGACGATATTGAAAGTTATACCGTTCTCAAAGGACCTGTGGCCTCGGCCCTGTATGGTTATCGCGGGCAGAATGGCGCCATCATCATCAACACTAAAAAAGGTACAAAGGATAAACGCGGCTATTCATTTGAATTTAACAGCAGCACCATGGTCAACAAAGGTTTTATCGCCTTGCCTAAAACCCAGGATCTCTATGGACCCGGCGATCATGGCAGGTATAAATTCGTGGATGGAAAAGGTGCTGGTGTCAATGACAATGATTACGACATCTGGGGGCCTCGTTTTGAAGGACAGCTGATCGAACAGTACGATAGTCCAGTCGACCCGGTTACGGGTATACGCACACCAACTCCATGGACTGCCCGCGGAAAAGATAACCTCAAGCGCTTTATCCAGGCGGGTGTGCTCTCCACGAACAACCTGGCTGTTTCCGCCAGCGGGGAAAAGTATGACCTGCGTTTTTCTGTAGGACAAACTTACCAGCGGGGCATTGTTCCCAATACTGACCTCAATGGAACCAACTTTAATCTTGCCTCCACGTTGCGTTTCAGTAAACGACTTTCCTTAGACGCAAACATCAATTTCAACAAGCAATACACCGATAATATTCCCGATGTGAATTATGGCCCAAACAGTGTTATCTACAACATGACCATATGGGGTGGAGCCGACTGGAACATCGATGATATGCGTAATTACTGGCAGCCAGGTAAAGTAGGCGAGCAAAGCATTTACGCGGAATATCAACGCTACCACAATCCTTATTTCATGAGCTATGAATGGTTGCGTGGTCACCAAAAAAATGACGTGTACGGCTACGCGACATTGAACTATAAACTCAACAATTTTGTGGACCTGATGGTACGCAGTTCTATCACTACGTACGACCTTACCCGTACTGAAAAAATGCCGTTCTCTGCACATCCTTACGGACGGGAAGAGGGCAGGGGAGACTATCGCGAAGACAAGCGTTCGTTGTTTGAAAATAATACCGAAGCTATGGCTCGCCTGAAGGCACCACGCATTGCAGGATTTTTTGACCTCAGTGGTTTTGTTGGAGCAAACCTCCGCACCTTCAAATACAATTCAAGTTTTGTTACTACCAACTACCTCAACGTGCCGAATGTGTACACGTTCAGCAACAGCAGGAACCCGGTGCTGGCCTACAACTTTGGGTCTGATATGCGGGTGCAGAGCGCCTATTATTCCTTCGACTTCGGCCTGGGAAAATATGCCAACATCAATACAACCGGACGGGTGGATAAACTGTCGGCCCTGTCTTCAAAAAATAATACCTTCTTCTATCCATCCGTAAATATAAGCACGGTGCTGAGTGACTACATCGACATGCCATCCATTGTTTCATTTTTTAAGTTACGTGGATCTTATGCGCAGGTGCGTGGCGGCGGTTCGTTTGTATCTAACACCATTGGGGCCACGCCGAACAACAGTTACCCGCTGGGATACGGCGCTGAGTACACTTCTTCTTATGGCGGTCCTTCTTATGCTTACAACAATGTTTACAGTACCTCGGTTGGTTACAATAATACTACCGAGGCAAGGTTTACTGATAAGCTTGTAGATGACAACATCAAACCAGATAACCGTAGCAATATTGAGCTCGGCCTTGACGTTAAGTTTTTCAACAATCGTTTTGGTTTTGACGTTGCGTATTTTAATTACATCGATGGTCCGCAGATATTTAACAAGCAGATCTCCGCTGCTTCCGGTTACTCAAACTATACCATCAATGCCACAAAAACACAGAAGAAAGGCCTGGAAATTTCACTTGCAGGAACTGCGCTTAAATCGGCAAGTGGTCTCAACTGGGATGTGTTGCTGAACTGGTCTACGTTCAAAGAAACATTTAAGGAATTACCTCCGGGTATCAACGCTTTAAATACTTTTTATAAAAAAGGTAGTCGCACAGATGAAGTGTACATCGGGAAATTCGCCCGTACCGAAGATGGCCAGATCATCAATGACGGCGGTGGAAGGCCCATCGTTTTGCCGGTGGCACAATATGCGGGTAATTCAAACCCGGATTGGGTTTGGGGTTTCAATAATAAATTTTCCTACAAAAATATCGGCCTGAGTTTCCAGTTTGATGGCCGCGTAGGTGGCGTGATGGAAGACTATGTGAGAAAGAAAACTTACCAGGGCGGACGTCACATCGAAACAACGGAAGGTGCACTGGGTGAAGCCCGTTACAACGATTACAAAGGCATTAAATCGTATGTTGGTGAAGGCGTACAGGTGACAAATAATACCGCGATCACTTATGATCCGCTGACAGGTGTGATTACCAACTACAATACACTTCAATTTGGAGCGAACACTACCAAGACCTATGCCCAGGATTATGTAAGCCGGGTACATGGTATCGCGGAACCAAACATGATGAGCAAGTCGTACCTGAAATTGCGCGAGATCGTTTTAAGTTATAATCTCCCGGTGAAAAAATCATTGATACAGTCTGCCAATATTTCCTTTGTTGCCCGCAACATTTTGTACGTGATGAAGGACAACCGCTTCAATGATGTGGACATTGATCAGTATGCAGGCAGCCAGGCCGGCACAAACCTGCAAACACCCACTACCCGCAGCTTTGGATTTAACCTCAACGTCGTTTTCTAAAACATCCTAACAACATTCAAATGAAAAAGATATTATCGATCATAGCACTAACGCTTACGCTTGCAGGCCTTTCCTGCAAAAAGGATTTTGACTCACTGGAAAAAGATCCTAATCGCCCAACCTCCGTTCCGGCTAACCTCATCTTAAACGGGGTGCTGAGTGACCTTACTGAACGGCCCTTCGGTCCTACCCAACGCTGGAGCCAGTTCTACGCTTGCAATTACGCGTATTATGGGGACCAGCAGTACACCTGGACCGGCGTGTCTTTTGGTACGTACAATACGTTGAAAAATGTGCTTAAAATGGAAGAAGAAGCTGCGAAAAATTTTCCCGCGGTGAATCCTTACAGTGCCCTGGCTAAGTTTTTCAAGGCCTATATGTTTTATAACCTGACGATGAAAACCGGGGACATTCCTGTGTCTGAGGCCTTAAAATCCCTGGAGAATATCGCACCGAAATATGATAGCCAGAAAGAGGTTTTCGTCCAGGTGCTCAACTGGCTCGACGAGGCGAACAAAGAAATGGGCAGCATCGTTACGAAGGGTGGCTACCTGCTCGCAAATGATTTTTACTACAATAACAATTTAGCTAAATGGCGCAAGGCTGTCAACAGTTTCAAACTGCGTGTACTCGTACAGTTGAGTAAGCAATCTTCGGATGCTGACCTCAAAATTCCGCAGCAATTTGCCGCCGTTTTCAGTGATCCGGCTACCTACCCGGTGTTTGAGTCAGCAGCCGATGAAATGAGTTTTGTATGGAACAACCAGTACAACAAATTCCCGACAAACCCGGAAAGTTTTGGCTTTGATGCGGC
>JAURWD010000152.1 GCA_030655145.1 Ferruginibacter sp. | reverse complement strand
AGGGAGTTGATATCAATGCCGACGGTACCTGGGTGTATGAAGACCAAGACGGCAAAACTTCTAACACGAAGGTCGAATCAGATAAGAAAATACTAGGAAACGGCTTGCCGAAAGTCTATGCGGGCTGGAATAATAACTTCCGCTTTGGTAAAGTTGATCTTGGCATTACAATGCGTGGAGCCTTTGGCTTCCAGCTCTTGAACTTTCAAAGAATGTATTCTGAAGTGCCTGGTTTTAAATTGTACAATCAATTGCAAAGCACCTATGAACCCATCATGGGAAAGACAGTGCTGAACAACAACATCCTTCCTGAGTACAACAGTTATTATGTGGAGGATGGTGATTACTGGAAAATTGACAACATCACGCTCGGGTATAATTTCTCTTTAAAAAACCCGCACTTCAAAGCTGCCCGCGTCTACTTCTCAACCATTAATACGTTTACCATCTCTGGTTATAAAGGAATGGATCCGGAAGTCAATAGGCTTGGACTTAGTCCCGGTAACGATGACCGCGATAAATATCCAACCCCCAGGGTGTATACGCTCGGTGTGAATGTATCTATTAACTAAACAACGACTTTCTGTATGAAAAATATACTTTTTAAAAGTTCAGCTTACGGGGCGCTGCTCCTGGCGATCGCGACCGTCACCGGTTGCACAAAACTCGAGGACACGAGTTACACGAATATTGTTTCTTCTACGTACACACCTACCACGAAGGACCTCGGATCCCTGGTATCACCTGCATACGCAAGCTGGCGTGCAGTGGTGATGTCAAATGCCACCGGTTGGTTTATTACACAGGAAATTTGCGGTGATGCGCTTGCAGTTCCCGCGAAGCCCTACGGCTTTGTCGATGGTGGGTTACACCGCAGGATGCACGAACACAAATGGACCGCGGAACAGGCGCACGTGCAGGATCTTTGGACCAAAACATATGAAGGTGTTACCAATTGTAATCGCGTGCTTTTTCAAATTGAATCAGGGTCAATTCCCGTAGATGCTGCCAACAAGGCCGCCGTGTTGGCGGAGTTGAGGGTGCTGCGTGCTTCTTACTATTGGGTGCTTTGCGACAATTTCGCCAATGTGCCGATCGTTGACAGGTTTGATGTACCAAACGGATTTCTACCAGAGCAAAGCACCCGCGTGCAGGTGTATGATTTTATTATAAAGGAAATTACCGAATCACTTCCTGCGCTCGGCTCTGAAAATGATGTAACTACTTATGCCCGTTTTAACAGCAAGTGGGCGGCCAACGCCTTACTTGCAAAGGTTTATTTGAATGCGCAGGTGTACACCGGAACAGCGCAATGGGCAAAATGTATCGAGGCATGTGATGCTGTTATTAACTCCGGAAAATTTATCCTGGAGCCCATTCAAAAAGATGTATTCAAAGCGCAGAATCAAAACTCGAAAGAAATCGTTTGGGCGGTTCCGCACGATGAAATTTATGCTGGTGGATTCTTTATGGCTGCCTGGACAATGTCGCCCCAAAACCAATTCACCTTCAATGCAAAGTCGGGCGGCTATGGTGGCCTGAACGCGATACCGCAATTCATCGATACTTATGATCCTGCGGATAAACGCCTTACGGATGGCTGGATGATGGGCCAGCAATACAGCGCGAGCGGCACGCCTTTATTATGTGCGTATGGAACGCTGGTGGGCAAACCGCTGATCTATGTCAACGAGTGCCCCGGTATCGATTCGACCCAGGAAATTCATAGTTTTCGCATCAACAAATGGGAGATCGCACAAAATTCAGCACCGACGAGTATGAACAACGATTTTCCTGTGCTGCGTTATGCCGATATTCTGATGATGAAAGCCGAGAGTTTATTGAGAACCGGTAGTGCTGATGCGGCTGCTACCCTGGTTTCACAAGTGAGGAATCGCAGTTTTGTTTCCGCTCCGGCGAAAGCAACTGTTACCGGTGGCCAACTTGCCTTGCCAACCGTTTATCGGTATGGATTAAAAAATCATTTTACAACTACGCAGGATGCTGTTGCAGACATCCAGTACGGAAGGTTCTTAGACGAATTGGGTTGGGAGTTTGCAGCCGAAGGACATCGCCGCCAGGACCTGATCCGGTTTGGCGTTTTCACCACGAAGTCGTGGTTATCACATTCACCAAATGGTGGAAATAAAAATATTTTCCCGATACCACTGCAAGAGTTGAATAAGAACACCAAACTCAAACAGAACCCCGGGTACTAACTTTTTTTCAATAGATATAGCGAGGCAGGGATGATCATGTAAAAAGGACTCCCTGCCTTTTTTATACAACCATTTTACGCAAACGTTACCGTAATTAATTAACCCCGATTGTTGTTTAACTAATAACTTTATTTGGTAACAGCAGTCACTAACGAAGCCATATGAATTTTCCACAGCTATTTGCAAAACTGCGCGGTTCGGGTAAACTTTTACCGGTGCGGGTGATCTTGTTGACGGGCCTGTTGGCAGGGTCGGCTTCGACAAATATTCTTGCACAGTCATACGCCGGTGTCACCGGTAAACCAGATACCGGGTACACCATTTACAGCGCCTATACCGGAACATTAAAAGATCATCCCGAAATCAAGATCATTCCTGAATTAAAAAAAAATACCATAAAAGAAACAAGGAATATTACTTACTGCAATTCGGGCTCGCGTTACTTACAACTGGATGTTTTTCAACCTGCACATAAAGGAAGCAACGCCCGTACGGCCGTAGTTTTTATTCATGGTGGTGGCTGGCGCACGGGAAGTCGTTCGCAACATTACCCGCTGGCACAGCACCTGGCCGACCTGGGCTACGTTTGCTTCACACCGGAATACCGGCTGTCTACCGAGGCACTTTTTCCTGCAGGTATCTATGATATCAAATCTGCCATCCGCTGGGTGCGTAAACACGCGGCGGAGTACAACCTGGATTCGACTCGTATTGTGGCTGCCGGGTTTTCCGCCGGGGGCGAGATGGCTGCATTCATGGGTACCACGGGCAACATGCCCTTATTCGAGGGAACCCAGTGTAACACAGACCAGCAGTCACGGGTAGACGCAGTCATCGACATCGATGGCACCTTGTCCTTTGTTCATCCTGACGGGCGCGAGGGAGATGACAGTAAACGCATTTCCGCAGCTACTCACTGGTTTGGCTACCCGAAAAAAGACAATTATTTTCTCTGGCAGGTTGCTTCGCCCCTGAGTTATGTGAGTAGCAAAACACCGCCAACTATTTTTATCAACAGCGCAGTTCCCTGGATGCACGCTGGCCGTGAAGATTATATCAAAGTGCTGCAGGAGCACAACATATATTCCGAAGTGCATGGCTTTGATAAAGCACCGCATTCCTTTCCACTCTTTGATCCTTGGTTTCAACCCACGATCAGTTACATCCATTCATTTTTACAAAAAGTATTTGACAAAAAATAACCCAACGAATGTTACGAAGATATTTTTGCCTCTTGTTGTTATGCTGCGTTTTTCAGTTTGTTGCCCAGGCCCAGACTGCCAACCCAAATCAATACAAATACATTTTCACCGTTGCCAAGGATGGAACGGGTGACTACACCTATATCCAGGATGCCATCGATGCGATGCGGGTATTCCCTCTACAGCCTATCACCTTGTATATCAAGAATGGCGTGTACAATGAAAAGATCGAGCTGCCCGCTAATAATACCGATGTGCGATTTATTGGTGAGAGCGTTGAAAAAACGATCATCACCTTTAACGATTATTCTGGCAGGGGGAAGCTTACGACCTTTACTTCATACACCGCAAAAATTTCGGGTAACCGTTTCCGTGCGGAGAACATCAGCTTTGTAAATTCAGCAGGTAGAGTAGGGCAGGCAGTTGCATTGTATGTTGATGCCGACCAGGCTGTCTTCATGAACTGTCGCTTCCTGGGCGACCAGGATACCATTTATGCCGCGGGTGAAAATTCCGGCCAGTTATTTTATAACTGCTACATTGAAGGCACGACTGATTTTATCTTTGGACCCTCAACAGCCTTATTTCAAAATTGCACGATCAAGGCAAAAACAAATTCATTCATAACCGCGGCGAATACCCCCAGGGGTAAGGAATACGGTTTTGTATTCAGGAACTGTAAAATTCTTGTTGATTCGGCGGTAACGAAAGTCTATCTCGGCCGCCCATGGAGATCATATTCAAAAACGGTTTTTATTGAATGTGAGTTGCCAAAAGAAATTGCCGCAGAAGGATGGAACAACTGGAACAATCCAGCCAATGAGGCCACCGTCTTTTATGCTGAATATAAAAATATCGGTCCCGGAGCGGAAGTAAAATTACGGGTGCCCTGGTCAAAACAATTAAGTGCTAAGGACCTAACCGGGTATGAGCCGGGGAAGATACTTGCCGGGAGAACTTTGGCAATCCCGGGCATAGAACCCTGGTACAGCATGTTGCAGCCGCTGTCCTTCCAATGGGCTGACAAAAAGAAATAACAAGGCGCAAAAATTTGATTTCAAAAAAGCAACTTCAATTTTTTACGAAAAAATAGGAGCGTGGTAAGCATGAGTATCGGAACTTAGCGAAAATTTAAAACATGTTTAATCTGACAAACAAAATCGCGGTGGTCAGCGGCGCAGCCAGCGGTATCGGGCGAGCGGTCGCAGTTGTGCTGGCGCAACAGGGCGCCCAGGTTCACCTGCTGGATATGAATTCGCTGGGACTCACCGAAGTGATCGATGAGATCACCTCTGCTGATGGAATCGCAACACCGCATATCGCTAATGTTACCGACCAGTTAGAGATCAGGTCGGTATTTGAAAAGATCGGGCAGATCGACATACTTGTCAATTGTGCCGGCATCTCCAACATCGGGAAAGCCGACAATACTTCCGAAGAAGATTTTGACCGCGTATTCCAGGTAAATGTAAAAGGGATCTACAACTGTCTGCATGAGGCGATCCCGATGATGAAAACAAAGGGTGGCGTTATTCTTAACATGGCTTCCATCGCCAATAGTGTCGGCCTGCCGGATCGGTTTGCTTATAGCATGAGCAAGGGTGCCGTTCTTGGGATGACCTTATCCGTGGCCAAGGATTATATCCACGATGGTATTCGTTGTAATGCTATTTCCCCGGCCCGGGTTCACACGCCATTTGTCGACAATTTCCTGGCAAAAAATTACCCGGGGCGGGAAGAGGAAATGTTTGATAGGTTATCAAAAACGCAGCCCATCGGCCGCATGGCGAAACCAGTAGAGATCGCTCATTTGATATTATATCTCTGTTCTGATGAGGCCTCCTTTATTACGGGATGTGACTACCCGATCGATGGTGGATTTATCAAACTGAATACGCCCTAACAAGTAGCCACCCACGAAGTTGGGCAAGGTTTTAACAATAAATATTAATAGCTAAATAACAGCAATGAAACTGATTCGATTTGGAGAACTCAATAAAGAAAAGCCCGGTATCTGCATCGATGGCAATTGTTATGATGTGTCGGGTTTTATAAACGATTATGACGAAACTTTTTTTGGGAATGGTGGTATCCCACATCTTGCCTGGATGACGGAGCAGCACAAAAATATGCTGCCCCAAGTATTGCCTGGAACAAGGATCGGTTCGCCCGTTGCCCGTCCTTCCAAGATCATTTGCATCGGGTTAAATTATGCCGATCACGCAAAGGAAACCAAAGCAACACCGCCATCGGAACCAGTGATCTTCATGAAGGCAACGACAGCGCTCGTTGGCCCATATGATGAAGTGGTTATACCGCGTGATTCGGTTAAAACAGATTGGGAGGTTGAACTGGCGGTGGTGATAGAAAAGAAAGCTTCTTATGTTGACGAGGCAGATGCTATGCAATACGTGGCAGGTTATACGCTGCACAATGATATCAGTGAACGTGAGTTCCAGTTGGAAAGGAGCGGGACCTGGGACAAGGGAAAGGGCTGTGATACATTTGCCCCGCTCGGCCCCTGGATGGTAACAAAGGACGAGGTTGAAGATGTAAACAACCTGCGGCTTTGGTTAAAAGTAAATGATCAAATGATGCAGGATGGCACTACCGCCAACCTGATTTTCAATATTCCTTTCCTGGTGTCGTATGTAAGCCGGTTCATGACCTTGCTTCCCGGCGATGTTATTTCTACCGGTACACCCGCAGGCGTAGGACTTGGATTTGATCCGCCTGTTTATTTAAAAGCGGGAGACGTAATGGAATTGGGCATCGACGGTTTAGGAACAAGTAAACAAACCTGTAAAGCGTA
The DNA here is from genome assembly GCA_030655145.1 of Ferruginibacter sp. Taxonomy (GTDB): domain Bacteria; phylum Bacteroidota; class Bacteroidia; order Chitinophagales; family Chitinophagaceae; genus Ferruginibacter. The sequence continues at coordinate 991 of JAURWD010000152.1, read as the reverse complement.
TGCCACGAATTGATGCACACCAGCATTTCTGGCAATTTGATCCGGTCCGCGACAGTTGGATCACGGATGATATGGAAGTGCTGCAACAAGATTTTCTCCCGGATGACCTTCATCCACTGCTACAAGTAAATGATTTCGATGGATGCGTGGTTGTGCAAAGCGACCAGTCGGAAAAAGAAGATGAGTTCCAGCTATTAAATGCGGAGGCATTTGATTTTATCCGTGGTATTGTCGGCTGGGTTGATCTGCAGGCGGAGGATGTGGAAGACCGGCTTGCTTATTACCATTCGTTCAAGAAAATGAAAGGTTTTCGTCATGTATTGCAGGGAGAGGCCGACAGGGCGCTGATGCTAAAGCCGGCCTTCCGGAACGGGATCAGCAAACTCAACAAATTTCATTTTACCTACGACTTGTTGATCCATCCTGACCAGGTCGGGTATGCGGCAGCGTTAGTCCAACAATTTCCCGATCAGCGGTTCGTGGTTGACCACCTGGCAAAGCCGTTTATTAAATCTGGCGATATCACCACCTGGGACGCGGACATCCGTAAGCTCGCAAAATTTGAAAATGTCTCCTGCAAAATATCGGGACTCGTTACGGAAGCTGACTGGGCACATTGGAAGCTGGAGGATTTTGCTCCTTACCTGGATGTTGCGCTGCAAGCTTTCGGTACAAAGCGGGTGATGTTTGGGTCCGATTGGCCCGTCTGTCAACTCGCAGCTTCGTACGAACAAGTGCTGGAGGTCGTGTCAGCATATTTTGCGGGGTTTACCGAACATGAACGCGAGTTATTCTTTGGCATAAATGCAACTAAATTCTATCATCTTTAAAAAAGAATATGGACCTGCAATTAAAAGATAAAGTGATCATCGTGAGTGGTGGCGCAAAAGGAATTGGTGAAGGTATCGTACGGGTGCTGGCTTCAGAAGGAGCGATCCCCGTCATTATTGGACGTAACCAGGCGGATAATGATCAAACGGTAAAAGAAGTT